>JAUPLT010000175.1 GCA_030836785.1 Actinomycetota bacterium | reverse complement strand
TGGACGCCACGGTCAGGGCCGATCGCTGATGACCAACATCGAGACCCGACGGATGAAGGTCGACGGCATCAACACCTCTGTGCTGGTCGGCGGCGTTAGCCCGTCGGCGGAGGCCGTGGTGTTCGTGCACGGCAATCCCGACGCGGGTGCCGACTGGATGCCATTGATGACGCGGATTGTCGAGTTCGCCATGGTCGTTGCCCCGGACTTGCCGGGCTTCGGTGCGGCCGACAAGCGAGCTGATCTCGACTACACGGTCGAGGGCCAGGCCAGGTTCCTCGACGGCCTCATCAACCAACTGGGAATCGAACGGGTGCATCTCGTCGCTCACGATTTCGGGGGCCCTTTCGCGACGACGTGGGCCGCCGACCATCCGGACCGGGTGGCGAGCGTGACGCTGATCAACACCGGTGTGTTGATCGGCTACCGATGGCACCGAATGGCGCGGGTATGGCGGACTCCCGTGATCGGCGAACTCATGATGCGGCTCACCACTCCAAGGGTGGGACGCTTCGTGATCGGCCACGACAACCCGGGGCTGTCGCAGCAGTGGGTCGACATCGTCGCGGGTCATCTCGCACCCGAAGAGACCAAACGGGCTGTGTTGCGCCTGTATCGGTCCACAGACCTGAACGAACACGAAAGGCTTGTGTCCCGGTTATCGGAACACGATCATGACGCGCTGGTGGTTTTCGGAGACGCCGATGCCTATATTCCCGTCGCGCAGGCTCATCGCCAGGTGAAGCCGTTTCCGCGCGTGCGAGTCAAGATCCTGCCGGGTGTCGGCCACTGGAGTTGGCTGGAGCAGCCCGACCAGGTCGCCGCACACGTCGTCCCCTTTCTGCGCGAGCGTGTAGGAAGTCCGAATAGTTCACAACCGATTGCCAACAAGGAGATTCGCAGTGCCGAATAAAGTCGATAATCGTCCGTTCAACCTGAATGCCTTTGAGGGCCTTCCCGCCGATGCCCCGGTGGTGATGATCAATCTGCTGAAGTTCAATGAAAGTGGCGTGGAGCGTTACCTGCAATACCTTTCCGAGGTCCAGCCGCATCTGGACAGTGTCGGGGGGAGTCTTCGCTACGCCGGCACCGGACCCGTCAACGTCATCGGCGACGGGGACCGGCCGTGGTGGGACGCCATCCTGGTCGTCGAGTACCCGACCCCGCAGGCCTTCCTCGACATGGTGAGTGACCCGGGTTACCAGGTGGTGCATGAGCACCGCGCCGCCGCGCTGGAGCAAGGGGACCTCGTCGCGACCTCTGAGTGGGCGATCGGTTCGTAGCACGACTATTTACGGTCCGCCGTCGCCGTGCGCTCTGGTCGCAAGGTAGATCGTTGCCGCCGAACGTCCCCGGGTGATGGGGTTGTCGAACCAGATGGACTGCGCCTCGGCATCGGTGAACACCGATCCCAGCAGCGCGGTGAAATCCTCGTCGGGCGGATCGTCGGACCACATCGCGAACGTCCCGCCGGGGACGAGCCGCGTGGACGCCGCGTGGAGGCCCTCGTCGGTGTAGAACCTCGCGTGCGGTGCGTGCAGCACATGGCGGGGGGAATGGTCGATGTCGAGCAGAATCGCGTCGTAGGTTCGGCCGGGCGAGTCCGGATCGAATCCCACCGAATCGGTTGCAGCGGTGAAAAAGTCCGCGCACACGAGTGTGACGCGGCCGTCGTCCGCCAGGCCGGCCGTGTCCGGAAGTAGGTCTCGCTCATGCCAGTCGATGACTGCTTCGGAGTACTCGATGACCGTCAGCGTCCGAATCCGGTCGCATTGCAGGGCTTCCAGTGCGGTGTAGCCCAGACCGAGTCCCCCGACGAGCACGTCCAAAGCTGCGCCGGGGGTCCGGGCCAGGCCGAGCCGCGCCAACTCCTTCTCGGCGACGGTGAACAAGCTCGACATCAGATGCTCGTCACCGAGTTTGACCTCGTAGATATCGGCCTGCAGGGAAGGGTCGAAGCGACGCCGCAGGCTGATCACACCTGATGGCGTCTCCTGCCAGCCCAGCTCTTCAAACCGTGCGCTCACCGCAGCCACAGTAGCGTCAGGGCGGGGTGAGGCTGCCGTCACCGCTGGGGGTCCTGGTAGCCGGGTCGCGCCGTGTGGTTTCAATTGGCACGATGAAAGAGATGGACGTTCTGGTGGTGGGTGCCGGACCCGCGGGAATGGCGCTGGCTGCCGCGTGCGCGCAACACGACCTGGACGTCGGAGTGCTCGACCCGGGCCCGGATCGGCCATGGACAGCGACCTACGGGGTCTGGGGCAAGGAGTTGCCCGCCGATCTGCCGGAGGACGTCGTCGCCGCACGCGCCGAGGGCCGTGCGATCGCGCTCACAGAGCATCGCTTGGGCTGGGAGTACGCCGTGCTGGACGTGCCTGCTCTGCAAGCGCATCTCACCGAGCGGGCAACCGGAGTGCAGTTCCACATCGGGCGGGCCGTCGGTTCGCCGGAACCGGGAGTTGTCGCCGTGGCCGACGGCCCGCATCTTCGCGCCGCGGTCGTCGTGGACGCGGGTGGCCGGTGGCGCCCCCTGGACCGCACCGCGTCGCAGCGCGGGCCGGCAGAGCAAACGGCGTTCGGCGTGATTCTGGACGCAGCGACAGCGGCACCGCTCGTCGGCGCCGGGGAGGCGTTGTTCATGGACTGGCGTGCCGAACACGGCGAGGCCGGGTGGCCGACCTTCCTCTACGCCATTCCGCTCGGCGCGGACCAGGTGCTCGTGGAAGAGACGTCGCTGGCCCGCCGGCCGGGGTTGCCGTTGTCGGCCCTGCGGCGGAGGCTGCACGCCCGACTCGCCCGATACGGCATCCGTGCGCCGAAAAGCGCTCGTAGCGAGCGGGTTTCGTTCCGGGTGGATCATCCACGGCACCGCGGTCCAGGGGTCCTCGGATTCGGCGCGGCCGCACCACTGATCCATCCGGCGACGGGGTACAGCCTGGCGGCCTCCCTGCAGCTTGCGCCCCGGGTCGCCGAGGCGTTGGCGGCTCACCTGCCGGCTCACCCGGGCAGTGCGCTCGCCGCCGCCCAGGACGTCGTGTGGCCACGGGCCGCGAAGGTGGTCCACCGCATCCGGCGCATCGGGTTGGAAGCCCTTCTGCAATTGCCGCCCAGCGATGTTCCGGGTTTCTTCGAGCAGTTCTTCGGCCTTCCCGAACCGCACCGCTGGACCTACCTCACCGCCCGAGACGACGTCCGCGGCACCCTGGCCGCGATGAGCTGTCTGTTCAGGGAGTCGAACAACCGACTACGCCGGCAACTGGTGGTCCCCGCTGTTCGTGGCCCGCTGGCGACGAATGACGACGAGTCGGCGCTGAAGGCACGCTGACAGCACCCTGAGGCTAACGGCGACCTCACGGATGCATGTTCCACTGACCGCAGTCCTGGGCCAGTACGTCGTTGACATCGACTTCGATCCCGCCGACGAGCGGGCCCGGATTCGACGCGGTGCTCACCACCCGCTGGTAGAGCACCGCGGCCGGGTCGATCCGATTGCCCGACCAGGCTTTGGTCTGCCAGGCCCACCGGCGGCCGGGTGTGCGCGACGCGCCGATGACACCGTCGGCGGCGGCCCACTGACACACGTCGATACCCCCGTAGACACCGGTGCGCTGAACGCCGAGCACCGAGTTGATTCCGCGAAACCACGGCAGCGCGAGGGTGTTCCAGGTGTTGCGGTCGATATCGTCGTCGACGCTGAAGAAGATCGGTGCGCTCTGGCCACCACCTGCCGCGGTGTGCAACTGCCAAGCCAGACGGGCATCGGCGATCCCGCCGGCGGCCCCGCGGGTGAAGTCCGACGGCGCTGTCCCGCCCGGCTTTCCGTACTGGTAGTTACTGACGATGACCAGTCCCGCGGCGGTCAGCGACTCGGCGTAGGGCCTGGTGATCGGCTTGGCGCCGAAGGATGAGCCGGGACGCGACAACGAGACGTAGTTGATCACTCCGGAGTAGCCGGCGGCGCGGATGTGCTCCGCCGGAATCTGGCGCATGGCGTAGTCGATGAGTTGGGGAGCGGCCGCCGATGCGGTGGGCGCGCCGACGCTCGCCGATGCCGCACCCAGCCCGGCGAGCGCAGCAGCAGCAGTGGTGGCGTGGCGGACGGCCTCCCGTCGCGAGATCGACAGGTATCGCCCGGAGCCGGTGCCTCCCGATGCGCCC
>JAUPLT010000174.1 GCA_030836785.1 Actinomycetota bacterium | reverse complement strand
GGCGGTGCACCACACCCGACTCTCCCGCGGCGACCTGGTCAACTACGCCGGCGTCGCCGGCGATGCCAACCCGATTCACTGGGATGAGAGCATCGCCAAGTTGGCCGGGCTGCCCGATGTGATCGCCCACGGCATGCTCACCATGGGCTTGGGCGCCGGCTTCGTCTCCGCGTGGTCCGGCGACCCGGGCGCGGTCACCCGCTACGCGGTCCGGTTGTCCGCCCCCGCGATCGTGTCGGCGGTCGAAGGCGCCGACATCGAGTTCAGCGGCAAGGTCAAATCGCTGGACCCGGAGACCCGGACCGGCGTCGTGCTGGTGGCCGCGAAATCCGACGGCCGCAAGATCTTCGGGCTGGCGACATTGGATATCCGCTTCCGCTGAGCCGTTCGCCCAACCCGTTAGCCCGGGTTCAGCCCCGCGGCCACACGATGATCGGAACCTCCAGGGCCCGCACGATCTTGGTGGCGGACTGACCGAGGAACAGCCGCTTCGGCTGCGCCAGTCGGCTCGAGCCGACCAGGACCACCTCGCTGTCGGCGAAGTCCAACCCGCCGACCGCGTCCTCGAGCGATTCCCCGTGACCAACGACGCTGGTCACACTGGCGCCGACAGGTAGACCGGCGACCGCCTGGTCCACCAGGGTCGCGGCATGTTCCTCCGCAAGCCGGGTCCACTCCTGACTCCGGTCCTCGCGCCCACCCTCGCCGACCGCGACGAGCGACATCAGCCGAAGCGGAACCTTCCACTGAGCGGCCAGTCCGATCGCGGCATCGAGCAATGCCTCGTTACCCGGTCGCGTCCCGATCGCGCAGGTGATGCGGGTGACCCCGGCCTGGCTCTCGTAATGCGACGGCGCGAGAGCCACCGGCACCGCCGACGCGTGCAACAGGGCGTCGGCCAGACTTCCCAGCCCGAACCGCCCGCTGCGGACGCGGTGATGGGTCCCGACGACGATCAGGCCCGCGTCACCGCGATCGGGGTCCGTCGCCGCATCGAGCAACCCCTCGGTGATCGAATCCGCCCGGCGCACAAGCCCTTCCGCGCGCACATCGTCCGGGACATGAGCGAGACCTTCCTCGACCCACTCCCGGCCCTGCGCCTCGACCTCGGCGTTGAACGCGTCGTCGGGCGAGTAGCGGTGGAAGGTGGGGGCATCGCTGGGGAGCACCGTCACCAGCTCGAGCGTGGCCCCCGACGATCGGGCGAGGGTCGCCGCGAGGTGGAGACCGTCCAATCCCCGCTGGCGGGGCCCGTAACCGACGACATACCTCATGGATCGTGACGCTAACACGGGTTATCGACCCTGGTAGCCAGGTTCTTCCGACGGACAGACCGACAAGTCGGCCCGTCATGTGATAAGCCACGTGGAACGGATGGAGAGGGTCTGACGATGGTGACGACACGATGACGCAGGTATCCCCCGGCCCGGCGGGAAAGACACAACTCGCCCGCACCCTCGGACTGTGGGCGATTGTCGGGCTCGGCCTGGGCTACATGACCCCGACCGTCGTGTTCGACACGTTCGGCATCGTCTCCACCGAGACCGGAAACGTCGTGCCGACCGCCTACGTGTTCGCCCTGGTGGTCATGGTGTTCACCGCGATCAGTTACGGACGGATGACCCGGGTCTTCCCCTCCGCCGGTTCGGCGTACACCTACACCTCCGAGACGATGAGCCCCAACCTCGGGTTCCTCATCGGCTGGGCGGCACTGCTCGACTATCTTCTGCTACCCCTGGTCAACGCGCTCATCATCCGCAGCTACCTGTACTCGTTCTTCCCGGAAGCCCCGCAGTGGCTCTGGGTAATCGTCTACGTCGCCGCGATCACCGCAATGTGCCTGTTCAGCATGACGAACACCTCGCGGGTGAACATGCTGCTGGTGGTGTTCGAGGTGGTGCTGATCGCCGTCTTCCTGATCCTCGCCACCAAATCCCTGATCGACGGGATGGGCAATGGGACCATCTTCTCCACCGAGCCGTTCTGGCACGAGGGAATCCACCTCAATCTGGTGATCACCGGCGCCACCATCGTCGCGTTCTCATTCATCGGATTCGACGCGATCACGATGTACACCGAGGAGGCCAAGGATTCCTCCACCGTGCCGAAGGCCATCGTGCTGGCCCTGCTGATCGGTGGCGGCATCTTCTTCGTCTGCGCCTGGTTCAGCCAGTCGCTGTTCCCTGACGTCTCCGGGTTCAGCGAGGAGTCCCTGGAGAACAGTTCGCTGCCGGAGATCGCCTTCCTGGTGGGCGGGCACCTGTTCAAGATCGCGCTCACCGCGGCGGCCTTCGCGGCTACCGTGGCCTCCAGCCTGGCCTCGCACGCATCGGTGTCCCGCCTGCTGTATGTGATGGGGCGAAACGGCCGCGGACCGGTCGGGAGGTTCTTCGGGCATCTGCATCCGAGCTTCCAGACCCCTTCCTACGCGATCATCTTCGTCGGGTTCGTGTCGCTGTTCGCGATCGCGTTCAACCTCGATTTCGTCGCCCAGTTGATCAACTTCGGGGCATTGATCGCGTTCACCTTCGTCAACCTGACGGTGATCGTCTACTTCGCCTACCGCCGCCGGCAGGTTCACGGTGCGAGCCAGATCCTGCGGAACATCGTCCTGCCCGGTATCGGGGTGCTGCTCACCGTCGTGCTGTGGCTGTACCTGTCGGCCGAGTCGACCCTCTACGGCGCCATCTGGTTCGTGATCGGGTTCGCTGTGCTGTTGTGGATCACCCGGTTCTTCCGCCGTCCGTTGACCATCAACATGGGTGAGCCGCCGTCCTGACCTAGCGCCGACAGCATTTCCGGTTCAGGATGGAGGGAACCGGAAAGGGGCACGAGCATGTCCAATCACTTCACCGGACTGAGCCTGGGCCCGCCCCTTGGCGACCAGCGCCTAGACCTGTGCGACCTGTACGCGTTCGCCTCCCCCGCCGACCCGGATCGCACCGTGCTGATCCTGAATGCCAACCCCAACGCCGACGCACTGCACCCGGACGCGATCTACCGGCTTGCCATCGACAACGACGGCGATCTGCGCAACGACATCGCGTTCAGTTTCGCCTTCTCCGAACCCGACGGCGAGCATCAGACGGTCGATGTGTACCTGGCGTTCGGCGAGGATGCCGAATCACCCGAAGCGGTCGGCGAACTGATCCTGAATTCTGCCCCGGTGTCGTTCGGCGCGACACCCGCCATCACCCGGTCCGGGGAGATCACGTTCTTCGCCGGTGCCCGTAGCGACGCCTTCTTCTTCGATTTCGACGGAATCAAGAACCTCTTCGACATCACCGGCGGTCGCAACTTCACCGCACCGCACTCCACCGCACCAGGTGAGGCTGGCGAATCCCCCTGGACCGGAGTCGATTCCAACCTCGAGGCCAACGTCTTCTCGATCGCCGTGGAACTGCCCACCGCGCATCTCGGGGCTGATCCCGACCTGCGGATCTGGGGCCGGTGCAGCGTGCGACGGGGCGACGATCTCGTCCACGTCGACCGCGCGGGACACCCCTCGGTCAGCAGTTTCTTCAACACCGATGAGACCAAGGAGGAATACAACGCCAGTGAGCCCGTCGATGACCGCAGGCGGTGGATCGAACAGTTCATCCATCTGCTGGGGCACACCGGCGGCTACACCCGCGACGAGGCGATCGAGGCCATCGACGCCGAAGGCACCCTTCCCGACATGCTGACCTACAAACCCGCCCTGCCGGCCCAGTACCCCAACGGCCGAGTGTTCACCGACGATGTCATCGACTACCGGCTGGCGTTTCTGACCAGGGGCGACTGCCCGCCCTCCGGGCTCTCCCCGCACACCGACACCATGGACGTCTTCCCCTACCTCGGCCCGCCGCACGGCCGACCGTAAGTCCGCCCTCGCGATTGGCCGGTGAGGGTCCCCGGCCAATAGCATCGACACCGATGGATCAGGATCTGGACACCCGCCCCGCCCCGACCGGGCCTGCCGCTCAACGCCTGACGGGCGAAGCAGGCCGTCGACGCACCTTCGCCGTGATCAGCCACCCCGACGCCGGCAAGTCGACGCTCACCGAGGCACTGGCCCTGCATGCCCGGGCCATCAACGAGGCCGGTGCGATCCACGGCAAGGCCGGCCGGCGCGCCACCGTGTCGGACTGGATGGAGATGGAACAGGCCAGGGGCATCTCGATCACCTCGACCGCGTTGCAGTTTCCCTACACCTCCCCGGACGGGCAGGACTGCGTCATCAACCTGCTCGACACCCCCGGGCACGCCGACTTCTCCGAGGACACCTACCGGGTACTCAGCGCCGTCGACTGCGCCGTCATGCTGATCGACGCGGCCAAGGGCCTGGAACCGCAGACCCTCAAGCTCTTCCAGGTGTGCCGGCATCGCCGCATCCCGATCCTCACCGTGATCAACAAGTGGGACCGGCCCGGGCGGAACGCGCTCGAACTGCTCGATGAGATCCAGCAGCGCATCGGACTGAAGCCCACCCCGCTGACCTGGCCGGTCGGCATCGCCGGGGACTTCAAGGGGGTGCTCGACCGGCGGACCGGCAACTTCATCCGGTTCACCCGCACGGCGGGCGGCGCGACGGCGGCACCCGAGGAGCACATCTCGCCCGACCGGGCCGAGGATGCCGCCGGCATCGACTGGGTCAATGCCGCCGAGGAGTGCGAACTGCTCTCCGCCGACGGGAGTGACCACGATCAGGACACCTTCCTCACCGGTGAGACGACACCGGTGCTGTTCACCTCCGCGGCGCTCAACTTCGGGGTGAACCAACTGCTGGACACCCTGGTGCGGATCGCTCCCCCGCCGAGCGGACAACGGGACGTCGACGGTGTCCTTCGGCCGGTCGACTCGCCGTTCAGTGCGTTCGTCTTCAAAGTCCAGGCCGGGATGGATTCCGCGCACCGCGACCGGATCGCCTACGCACGGGTCTGTTCGGGCACATTCGAACGCGGCGACGTCCTCACCCACGCCGCCACCGGCAAACCGTTCGTCACCAAGTACGCGCAATCGGTGTTCGGACAGCAACGCTCCACCTTGGACAGTGCCTGGCCGGGCGATGTGATCGGCCTCGCCAACGCCGCCGCACTGCGTCCGGGCGACACCCTGTATCGCGATGTCCCCGTTCACTTTCCGCCCATCCCGAGCTTCTCCCCCGAGCACTTCGCGGTGGCGCGGGGCACCGATCCAAGCAAGCACAAGCAGTTCCGCAAGGGTATCGAGCAACTGGACCAGGAGGGCGTCGTCCAGGTGCTGCGCTCGGATCGGCGCGGCGACCAGGCGCCGGTGTTCGCCGCCGTCGGCCCGATGCAGTTCGAGGTGGCCAGCCACCGGATGGCAGGCGAGTTCAGTTCCCCGATCGCGCTGGAACCGCTGCCCTACACCGTCGCCCGCGCCATTCACCCCGAGGATGCCGCGGTGGCGCAGAAGCAGGTGTCCATGGAAGTGCTGACCCGGTCCGACGGCGTCATGCTCGCGCTGTTCACCACGAAATGGCGGCTGCAGGGCTTTCAGGAGGACAACCCCGACGTGCGGTTGAGCTCCCTGGTGGCCGCCGGGGACAACTAGTCCTCGACAACTCTTCCGTTCTCGACGGTCCAGTACCGGTCCAGCCGGACGTTCTCCAGCATCCGGCGATCATGGGTCACCAGCAGCAGCGCGCCATCGTAGGTCTCCAGCGCCTGCTCGAGCTGTTCGATGGCGGGCAGGTCCAGGTGGTTCGTCGGTTCGTCCAGAACCAGCACATTGGTGCCGCAGGCCTGCAGCAACGCGAGGCCGGCCCGGGTCCGCTCCCCGGGCGACAGCTCGTCGACATCGCGTTCGACGTGATCGGCGCGCAGCCCGAACTTCGCCAGCAAGGTCCGCACCTCAGCGGTCGGCCATGACGGCACCCGCTGTTCGAACCGGTCGATGAGCCGGCCCGACCCGGAGAAGTCGGCCCGGGCCTGGTCGATCTCGCCGATCGCCACATTCGCGCCCAGGCTTGCGCGGCCTTCATCGGGCTGCTGGCGGCCGAGCAACAGCCGCAGCAGCGTCGACTTGCCCGCCCCGTTGGGACCGGTGATACCCACCCGCTCACCGGCGGCGATCTGAAGGGATACCGGTCCGAGGACGAAATCGCCCTGCCGGACAACGGCTTTGTCCAGGGTCGCGACCACCGAACTGGATCGCGGTGCGGCTCCGATGCTGAATTGCAGGGTCCACTCCTTGCGGGGTTCGGCCACCTCCTCCAGTCGGGCGATCCGGCTCTCCATCTGGCGAACCTTCTGCGCCTGCTTCTCGCTGGATTCGGTGGCCGCGCGCCGCCGGATCTTGTCGTTGTCCGGCGCCTTCCGCATCGCGTTGCGCACGCCGTGGCTCGACCACTCCCGTGCCGTGCGGGCACGCGCCACCAGATCGGCCTTCTTCCCGGAGAACTCCTCGTACTCCTCGCGCCGGTGTCGGCGGGCGACCTCGCGTTCATCGAGGTAGCTGTCGTAGCCGCCGCCGAATACGGTGGTCGTGTTCTGGGCCAAATCCAGTTCGAGGACGCGGGTCACACTGCGGGCCAGGAACTCCCGATCATGGCTCACCAGCACCACACCGCCGCGTAGATCCCGGACCAACCCCTCCAGCCGGTCCAACCCGTCGAGGTCGAGGTCATTGGTCGGTTCGTCGAGCAGAACAATGTCGAACCGGGACAGCATCAGCGCCGCCAACCCGACCCGCGCCGCCTGGCCGCCGGACAGCGCCGTCATCGGTGTGGAATCCGGTTGCACCGCATCACCGCCCAGGCCTAGATCGGCGAGCACCGCCGGGATTCGCTCCTCGAGGTCCGCCGCTCCAGTGACCAGCCAGTGCTCCAACGCGGTGGCGTACACCGCGGCAGCATCCGGCGCGTCCTCGGCAAGGGCGGTCGCCGCGGTCTCCATGGCCAGTGTCGCGGCCGCGCATCCGGTCCGACGCGTGATGTAGCCGGCGACGGTCTCCCCGTGGATGCGTTCGTGTTCCTGGGGCAACCAGCCGACGAAGGCGTCGGCGGGTGCGACGCTGACCGTACCGGCGAGCGGTTCGAGATCACCGGCCAGGATTCGCAGCAGGGTGCTCTTCCCGGCGCCGTTGGCGCCGACGACGCCGACGACATCGCCCGGCGCCACGGTCAGATCGAGACCCTCGAAGAGGGTGCGGTGGGCGAATCCGCCGGCCAGATTCTTCGCGACGAGGGTTGCGGTCACGGATCCATTGAAGAGCACTCAGGACACCTCGGTGAATACACTCGCCTAGTGAAATGCAGCGAGTGCCCGGATGGCCCCCCGGAGACCACCGCCCAGCGCATGGGCCGCATCCTGCTCGGATCGTTCATGACGTTCGCGGGTGTCGCGCATCTGACGTTCGCCCGCACCGAGTTTCAGGCGCAGGTGCCGACGTGGGTGCCGGTGCCACCTGATGTCACGGTGCTCGCTTCCGGCATCGTCGAGATCACCCTGGGCGGCTCGCTGATCCTGCTGAAGAACCGGCGCGTCGTCGTCGGCTTGCTGCTGGCCGGATTCTTCGTCGCGATCTTCCCGGGCAATATCGCCCAATGGATCCACCATCGGGACGCCTTCGGACTGAACAGTGACCGGGCGCGGTTCATCCGGTTGCTCTTCCAGCCGGTCCTGATCGCGTGGGCACTGTGGTCGACGGGCGCGTGGCGGGTGCTCCTGGGACTCCTCAGAGGACGAACAACGCCGACTCCGGATCCGTCACACCGCTGAAGATGCCGAGCACCGAGGTGTATCCCGGCCACTGCGGATCCCGGTCGTAGTACAAGACGCCCGTGGACCTTTCGTAGACGAACTGGCTGGTGATGTTGCCCAACCCCCAGCCGAGGAACCAGGCCCGGTCGACGAAGTCGATGGCGGTACTGGTGGCTCCCAGCGGGAATCGGTCGATGACGGCGATGTCTCCGCCGGGTCCGGTGAGGTCGATCAACGGCGCGACGCGGGCGTTGGCGAATCCGGAGTCGTTGATGAAAGTGTCCGTCGCGATCGACCCTGATAGAACTGGCCGGGTCTTGCGAACCTCCCGCCACGGTCCGGTCTGCTTGGCGGAACTGGTGTAGTTCCACACCCCGCCGGGGATCAGGCTGGCACTCAGACCGTCGGAACTGGGGCTGACGTAGATGTCCAGGGACACCGCGGTGGGGATGTTGGTGAACTGCCCGGCGGCCTCGTCATTGGGGTAGGTGAAGAATCCGTACACCCCGCCCGCGTCCTGGGTGGTGAAGCCGTCGTAGATCGCCGCCGTGCGCAGTGCAATCGGATAGGGCGTCGACCCCGGCGCGGACACCTGGTCCTTCCAGAAGTCGAAGTTGCTCTGCGCGTTGGGATCCTGTGGATTGGGCGCTGTCGGCGGCTTGGTGAGTTCCGTGCCGTTGTAGGCATAGGGATAGACCGTCTGGCTGTTGGTGTCGGTGTAGCTCCCGTACTGAACGAAATTCGAGTAGGAGGCCGGGACCCAGCCGGTGACGTTCATCGTGAAGTTCGACGTCGGCTCCAGGGATTGGGCCGTCCACACCTTGTCCGGGCCGATGATCCGCTTCACCGTCGACGGCGGTTGCGGATCCCACGGGGTGGCGCCACTCCAGACCAGATCGCCGTACGGGCCTCCGGCAGCTTTCAACTGGCTGACGACGGTGTCAAAGTCGTTGAAGCCGTAAAGCTTTCCGGTCTTGGCTCCGGACCAGTCCGCTCCGTTGAGGGTGAACTTCGTCTGGAGGGGGAGTGACCACTCGTCGATATAGGACACATCGATCGTGTACTCGTAGCCGCCATCGACCGGGTAGAGGCTGTACTCCAGGAAGCTGTAGTTCTGGAAGGTGTCGCCGGTCGGGAATCCCGGCGGATAGAAGGGATCGAGACCGCCGGCCGAAGTGATGGGCAGGCCGAACGCTGATCCCTCGACGATGTAAATGCGGTTGCCCGGCGATCCGGCCGGGGCGTTGAACACCGCCAGTGTGATCGGCGCCGAGGATCCTGCGGTGATCTCCACCGGTCCCACCCAGTCCGGCGGCAGCGGGGGCGCCGGGGCCGGCGGTTCGGCCTGCCACGGGGTGTCCGGGATGCTGTAGTTGCCGGTGTTCGTCAGGTTGTAGACCCAGATCGACTCCGTTTTCGCCTGATTGTGAATCGTGATCGACGGCGCATTGCCGACCGCAGCGATGACCGGCTCCGCCTGCGGCGACACATCGGCGGCCGGCGCCGGACCCGCAACCTGTTCAGCGGCCCGTTCAGCGGCCAATTCAGCACCGTCGGCAACCGACCCAGCCACGGCAGCTGCGGTCCGTTGGGTTGCCCTGGCGGTCGCGGCAGGCTTCACAGTGGTGGCACTCGGCTTGACCACCGCGCCACCCCGCGCGCCCCGCTTCGTGGCCTTCGGCGAATCGGCCCTCGGTCCCGCGGACGACACCGCCGCGGCATCGGTCCGCGCCGAGTCGGTCGTGGTGGAATCCGCGGATGCGGCGCCCGCGACGCACAGTCCCGCCAGCGACAGCCCGAGGGTGAACCCCGCCGCTCCCACGCACACGCCGATGTTGACCACGATCGCCTCCCGAGCTCAGGAAATCCTCAGCGTAGAACCCAAACCGACCGCTCGTCCATGCTTTCGACTACGGGGTGACTAACAGGGGGGAACGACTACCGGGGGGAGCGACTACCGGGGCCGGTGCGGCCGCAGCGCGTTCGGCGGAATGGCCCCGAATCGGCCCGCGCGATAGTCCTCGAACGCCTCGGCCACCTCCGACTTGGAGTTCATCACGAACGGCCCGTAGTGAAAGACCGGCTCGCGGATCGGTCGGCCGCCCAGCACCAGGACGTCCAGTCCGGGATGCCGGGAGTCCTGCGACCGGGCCGCCGCGACGACGATCCGATCACCCGCTCCCAGCACCGCGAGTTGACCTTCGTGAACCGGATGACCGGCCGACCCAACGGTGCCGCGGCCGCTGAGCACGTACACCAGTGCGTTGTGATCGCGATGCCACCCGAGGTCGAGTCTCGCTCCGGGTTCGAGGGTGGCGTGCGCCATGGTGATCGGGGTGCGGGTCGCACCGGGGCCGCGACGGCCGTCGACGTCACCGGCGATGACACGAACCAGAACGCCACCGTCGGACGACGACAGCAGGGTCACCGATTCGCCCTCGATGGCCTGGTACGCCGGAGCGGTGAACTTGTCCCTGCGGGGCAGGTTCACCCACAGCTGGATGCCGTGGAACAGTCCGCCGCTCTCGACGAGTTCGGCCGGCGGCGTTTCGATGTGCAGGATTCCGGCACCCGCCGTCATCCATTGGGTGGCGCCATCAGTGATCAGTCCGCCACCGCCGTGCGAGTCCTGGTGCGCGAACCGGCCGTCGATCATGTAGGTGACCGTTTCGAACCCGCGGTGCGGGTGCCAGTCGGTTCCCCGAGGCTGGCCGGGTTCGTAATCCACCTCGCCCATCTGGTCCATGTGGATGAAGGGGTCCAGGTCGGCGGCACGGACCCCCGTGAAGGCCCGGACCACCGGGAATCCCTCGCCCTCGTATCCGCGTGGCCCGGTGCTGACGTACCGCACCGGTCGCTCGGTGTCGGTGGGCCCGGGCGGGCTCAGTCGGGGCAGGGTCAGGGTGTCTGCGGTGATAGCTGGCATACACCAATTAACCGGACTGCAGTCCGTTTAATTCCTTTCCTGGTTGGGATAACCTGACCGTGCAGGGCAACAACCGCGGGAGGCCGGGGCAACCGGTCTGAGAAGGTGGCTCACCGCGCCGCCGACCGCACGACCGTCCGGGTAATGCCGGGCAGGGAGCGTCAGTCATGGCTGTGCTTTTTTCGGTATGGGGATACGCCGTCACCGTCGTTGAACTCTTCGCGGTCACCACGTCCGTCCTGGCCATCGGCCTGGGCATCCGGGGAACCCGATGGACGTGGCCGCTCTATTTTTTGGCGAGCCTCCTCTACGGCTGGTTGTTCGTGGGGTTCAACCTGTTCGCCTCCGCGGCCATGCAACTCATTTTCATGGCCGCCGCGATCTGGGGGTGGTTCTCCTGGGGACGCGAGGGGGTCCGGACACCGGGCCGGCTGGCTCCCGCCACCCGGGTGGGCGGCGCCGTCGCGGTGCTCGGTCTCTGGGCCGTCGTAGCGCCGGTCCTGCAGAGCATCGGTGGCGCTGCGACCTGGGGCGACGCCTTCATGCTGGTGGGTTCACTGGCCGGTCAGCTGCTCATGGTCCTGCAGAAGATGGAGACCTGGCCGACCTGGATCGCCGTGAACACCGTCGGGGCGGTGCTCTACGCCACCCAGGGGCTGTACTTCACCTCGCTGTTCTACGCGGTCCTGATCCTCATGGCGGTGACCGGTTGGCGGGCATGGGCCGCACGCGCGTCGAACGCCGTCTCGCCGCCGCCCGTACCCGCACATGGCTGAACCTGCGCGGGCCGGCCTGATCTCGGTGGTGGGCGGGGAGTCCACCGGCAAGTCGACCCTGGCCGCCGGACTCGGGGCACGGCTGCCGGGGACCGTCGTCTCCGAAGGTCTTCGGAACTGGGTGGATCGGCACGGGCGCGTCCCCCGGGCCACCGAACAGGCGGCCGTGATGGACGCCCATCGCCGGGCGGAACGGTCGGCGCTGCTGCGGGCAGACCAGACCGGGCAGCCCTGGGTGATCTCCGACAGCGGTCCGCTGATGACCGCGGTCTACAGCGTTCAGTACTACGAGGACGACTCCCTGCTGCCGTTGGCGTTGGAATGGACAGCACAGAGCGACCGGGTGGTGTGGTGCCAGGACGACTTCCCCTGGCAGCCCGACCCGCAACGGGATGGACCGCTCGCCCGCACCGGGTCGCAGCGGATTCTCGCCGCCATCTTCGCCGACCACCCCGGGCTCCCGGTGCTGGCGGTTCACGGCCCACTCAATGCGCGTATCGACACGGTCCTGGCTGCAGTGTCCTACCGTGTCTGAATGCACTGCGGCACCGCCGCATCGGGCACACCATCACCGTCTGTGAGGTTCTCGATATGACAAAAGTCCTGATCATGGGACACCGGAATCCCGACACCGACTCGATCTGTTCGGCGCTCGCCTACGCGGACCTGAAGACGAGGTGCGGCGCGGATGTCGAGGCGGTGCGCCTTGGCGCCGTGAGCAAAGAGACCCAGTTCGCACTGGACACGTTCGGCGTGACCGCGCCGCGGTTGATCGACACCGCGGCCGGTGAGACGTCCCGGGTCATTCTCGTCGATCACAACGAGCGCCAGCAGAGCGTGGCCGATATCGCCGCGGTGACGGTCACCGAAGTCATCGACCATCACCGCATCGCGAACTTCGAAACGACGGAGCCCCTCTACTACCGCTGTGAACCCGTCGGCTGTACCGCGACGATCGTGCTGAAAATGTTTGGCGAGAAAAGAGTTTCGGTCACCCCTCCGATCGCCGGTCTGATGCTGTCCGCGATCCTCTCCGACACCCTGCTGCTGAAATCCCCCACCTGCACCGACGAGGACGTCGCCGCGGTCCACGAGCTGTCGGCCATTGCCGGCGTCGACCCGCAGTCCTACGGCCTGGACATGTTGAGAGCCGGAGCCGATCTCCGTG
>JAUPLT010000173.1 GCA_030836785.1 Actinomycetota bacterium | reverse complement strand
TGGCGGGATGCGCTCACCGACGCACTGCGGGCGGCGTTCGCTTACCACCACGAGAAGAACGCCTTCTACCGTGCCCAGTGCGGAGAACTGACACCGGCCGATGTCGTCAACTACGAAGACCTGCACCGGATTCCGCTGCTGCCGGTCGGAATGTTCAAACAGGCCGGATCGCATGTCCTGCTGACCGCCGGCCTGGCCGACATCGATACGGAGATCCGTTCGACGGGGACCGGCGGGGTGCCCTCGGTGGCCCGGCGGGACGCTCTGACGACGACCCGCGCCTCGGTCGGAATCCTCGGCGGCTACCGCGACTTCTTCGGCATCTCCAAAGGGGCCGGCCTGTTCCTGTGCCCGTCAACAGCCGAGGTCCCCGAGATGGGGATGGTCAAGGTGTTCAACCTGATGACCGCGATGCTCGACGACCACCGCTACCTGGTGCGCGACTACTCCTTCGACCCCGAGGAGGCGTTGGCCTACCTGCGCCGCTGGGAGGGCACGATGACGCGACACATCATCGGCCCGCCGTTCATCGTGGCCAGGTTCATGCGGTATCTCGAACTGGAGTCGATCCCGGTGCGCTTGGATCCGGACTCGATGATCATCATGCTCGGCGGGTGGAAGCAGTACACCGGACGGTCGATCAGTCGCGAGGAGTTCAACGAGAAGGCAGAGCGCTTCCTGGGGGTGCAACGCCCGCGGATCCGTGACATGTACGGGATGATCGAGTCGAACATGCTCGCCATCGAGTGCGAGCATCACCGCAAGCACGTGCCCCCCTGGTGCTACGTGTCGATCCGCGACATCACCGATCCCGCAGTCGAACTCGAGCCCGGAAAGACCGGCGGTATCGCGATTCTCGACGCACTGAACACCTCGTATCCCGGGTTCCTGCTCTCCGACGATGTCGGCGAGGTCGATGAGAGCGAATGCCCGTGCGGTCGAACCGGACAGACGGTGCGCTTCCGGCGTCGTCGGCAGGGCGCCGAATTAGGTTGCTGCGCGGTCAGTATCGAGAAGTACCTCGACTCACACGAGATCGTCGCCGAATGCGATCTCGCCGACGCTCCGATGGGGAGGTGACGGTGCCCCGGTTCAGCCCAGAGGTGATCGACCACTTCACCAACCCGCGCAACTGCGGGCGGCTGGCAGCCGCCGACGTCACCGCCTTCGTCGGCAACCCGGTGTGCGGCGACCAGATCCTGCTCACCGCCCGCGTCCGCGACGATGAGATCAGCGAGGTCACCTTCGAGGCGTTCGGCTGCTCGGCCGCACTGGCAGTCGCCTCGATCCTGACCGAACAACTCGACGGTATGGCGCTGGCCGATGTCGCCGTCCTGAACCCAGACCGCGTTGCGGACTGGGCCGGTGGGCTGTCGCCGGACCAGCGGCATGTGGCGGTACTCGGCGGTGACGTCGCGCGCCGCCTCGCCGAGAACCACCGCGACGGCGTCAACGATGAAGCGCCCGTCGCCGGGGGGTGAGGCGAATGTCCCAGGCTGAGGTGTATCTCGACTACGCGGCGACGGCACCCCTGCATCCGTCGGCCGCCATCGCCGTGCAGCGCGGTCAGAGTCTGGTCGGCAATCCCTCCAGCAGCCACGAGGCGGGACGGCTCGCCGCCGACGCGCTCGGCGCTGCGCGCCGGTCGGTCGCCCGGTTGCTCGGTTTCACCCCCGAGGAGGTGGTGTTCACCTCCGGCGGAAGCGAATCCGATGCCCTGGCGCTGTGGGGCACGTTCGCCGCGCGGGGCTTCTCCGGCCACCTGGTGACCACCTCGATCGAGCACTCGGCCGTCCTGGAGAACGCACGTGCGCTGGCGGATCTCGGTGTCGAGGTCACCTTCGTCGACCCGCAACCGTCCGGTCATATCGACGCAGCCGATGTCGGGGCGGCGCTGCGACCGAACACCGTGCTGACGTCGGTGATGCACGCCAACAACGAGACCGGCGCCATCCAGCCGATCGAGCACATTGCGGCGCTGACCCGTCACGCCGGCGTCGCCCTGCACACCGACGCGGTGCACACCGCAGGGAAACTCGATCTCTCTGCCCTCGGCGCGACCCTCATCTCGGTGTCGGCGCACAAGTTCGGCGGCCCCCGCGGGATCGGGGCGCTTGCGGTTCGCGATGGCCACCCGTTGGCGGCGGTGATCCGGGGCGGTGCGCAGGAGTCCGGACTCCGTGCCGGCACCGAGAACGTGGCCGGGGCGATGGGCATGGCCGCTGCCGTCGACAACTGTATGCGGCGCATGACTTCCGGATACCGCCGGGAGATGTGTGAGCGACGGCTGCGGTTGATATCCGGCCTGTACGAGGCGGGCGGGGTCGAGGTCAACGTCACTGCGCCGGTCCTCGCGGAGACGGTCAGTGTGAGATTCGCCGGAATTCGGGGTGACACCCTCGCCGATGTCCTTGATCTGCAGGGTATTTACGTTTCGACGGGTTCGGCCTGCCATGCCGGGCAAGATTCGGTGTCCCACGTGCTGACCGCCCAGGGACTCAGCGAGGACGCGGCGAGGTCAGCGGTGCGCTTCTCACTGGGCCCTGAGGTGTCCGACGCGGACATCGACCGCGTCGTGGCGGTGACCACGCAGGCCGTTGAACGGCTGCGGCGGACGGCCGGCGCAGTCGGAGCCCGTCGGTGATCGCGGCCAAGAACCTGCTGGCGGAGAAGACCCGCCTGGTGCTGGCGGTCCTCGGGGTCGCGTTCGCCGTCCTGCTGATGCTGGTGATGGCCGGGTTGTTCGTCGGTACGACGCGCCAGGTCACGACCTATATCGACCACTCCCGCAACGCCGTCTGGGTGATGCAGCCGGGGGTATCGCAGATGTTCAAGGCGGTGTCCTGGCTACCGGCCGATGACAGATCGGATCTGTTGGCGCTACCCGAGGTCGAATCGGCCGACCCGATCCTGGGCCTGCCCTCGGACTTCGTTCATAACGGAACCCACACCGCCTACTTCGTGCTGGGCTACGACACCGGCACCGGGGTCGGGGGGCCGTGGTCCCTGGCCGACGGCCGCCCGGTGGAGCGTTCCGGTGAGGTGGTCATGGACCGAATCCTGGCCGGCAAGAACGGCATCCGCACCGGAGACACCGTCCGGATCATCGACGAGGACTTCACCGTCGTCGGGCTGTCCAACCAGACCGCGGCGGCGACGAACTACTACACATTCATCTCTCTGCCGGATGCCGCCCGACTGCTGCGCGCGGGTAACCGGGTGTCCTACTTCCTGGTTCAGCCCAAACCCGGGTACGACCCCGATTCGGTGGTGCAGGCAGTCCGGAGCGGGGTGCCCGGTGTCGATGCCTTCACCTCGGCGGCCTTCGCCGAGAACAGCCGGGACATCATCGTGACGATGATCGGCCGGCCGCTCAAGACGATGATCGGAATCGCGGCCCTGGTCGGCATCGTCCTGATCGGTCTGACGGTGTGGGCGCTGACCGCCGAGCAGTTGGTGGATTTCGGCATCCTGCGAGCCCTGGGGGTCCGGCCGAATCAGTTGTGGCGCATCGTGCTCGGCCAGACGGCGATCATCGCGACGTTCGGCTACCTGGCCGGCTCAGCCATCGCATTCGGGGCTCAGCGTGCACTCGGCGACCGGATGGGTGATGTCACGATCGCGGTCACCCCCACCATGCTGTTCGCCGTCGCCCTCGGTACCGCCGCCATGGCGGCGCTGGGGTCGGTCTTGCCCGCCTTCCGGGTCGCCCGGATCGACCCTGCCATCGCGTTCCAACGCTGAGAGGACACCCATGCGCTGCCCGGTCTGCCACCACGACGCCGCTCCTGCCCGCGGGGTCAATTCCCCGGGTCGCTTCGCTCCCGCCCGCCGGGTCGATTCCCCGGGTCGCTTCGCTCCCGCCCGCGGGGTCGATTCCCCGGGTCGCTTCGCTCCCGCCCGCCGGTGCAACCAGTGCCGTCGACCGATTCTGGACACCACGGCGAACCCGGTACTGGAACTGTCGGAGGTCACCCACCACTACGGTGCCGGTGACGCCGCGGTTCAGGCACTGGGCGGCATCAGTTTCCCGGTGGACCGTGGCGAGGTCATCCTGGTAGTCGGGCCCTCCGGCGGCGGCAAGACCACAGCGCTGCTGATCATGGGACTGCTGTTGACGCCGGATTCGGGATCGGTGCGGATCGGCGGTCAGGACGTCGGGGGGCTGTCCGAACGGGACCGCGCCACCCTGCGGTTGCTGCGGCTGGGCTTTCTGTTCCAGGACTACAACCTGCTCAACTCGCTGACCAGCGCGGAGAACGTCGCCGTACCACTGCGATTCGCCGGCGTTCGCAAGTCCGCCGCACTGGCGCGGGCGAACGAACTGCTGGATTCCCTCGGACTGGCGCACCGCGCCGGGCACCGGCCCACCGAACTGTCGGGGGGCGAGCAGCAGCGTGTCGCGACTGCCCGCGCGTTGGCGATGGGGCCCGACCTGATCCTGGCCGATGAGCCGACCGCGAACCTCGACTCGGCCACCGGACGCCGGGTCAGCGAGCAACTCGCCTCCGCCGCGCGGGCCCACGACGCCGCGGTGGTGATCGTGACGCACGACTCGCGACTCGACGGCATCGCCGACCGGATCGTCCACCTGGAGGACGGCCGCATTCTCGAGGCGGCGGCGGGCTGATGTCAGCTCCCAGCGTCGCCGTCAGCCGCGCAGCCCATCCGAATCGTGCCGACCCTCTTGTTCATCGCCGGACGCATCACGTTGCGGTACAGCCAACCCCGGATGCCGCGGGCGTTCACCCCGTGCCTCCGGTAGAACTCGTCCGGGTCGTCGAAAGTCCCGAAGTCCCGATTCACCCCGGTCGACTGGATGAAGGTGTCCGTTCCCTTCCACACGACGGGCGGGTCGGCCAGATCCCGGGTCCCGACGCCGTAGCCCAGGAAGGGGCCGCCCTGCTGACCTGTCCGGGCGCGCAGGCCGAGAAGGTAGTCGTCGTCGAGAATGACGCCCTCCAGACCGGCCCACCGGCCGTCGAGGTTCACCTCGGCCCAACTGTGGATGATGCTGCCCGGTGCGAACCAGTACAGCGGGGCGACCATCACACCGTGCTGGAGACGCTTGTCGATCGTGGCACCGTGGAAGCGGCAGCCGATCCCGTTGCCGCGCAGCAGGGCCATCAGCAGGGTGGTTTTGGTGTTGCACTGCCCGTAGCCGTCGGCCAGTACCGCCGAAGCCGGGAGGTCGTCGGAAGCGTTGTACCCGAAGGGGATCTCGTCGCGAACGAAGTCGTAGATCGCCCCGATCCTGGCGGACTCGGGCAGGTCCGCCCAACCGAGGTCAGCGCTGAGCGCCCGCAATCGTGGATGGCCGAAGTCGAGCAACGGGGTGGCCCTGAGATGGGGATCGTCCATCCTGTCGAGCCTACCGATCGCGAAACGCGTTGTGGCGAAGCTCTTTCGGGGGGCACACTCTCGTGATCGTCGCTGTCAAGAACCTCGTCGTCGAACGCACCCGGCTGATCCTGTCGGTACTCGGGGTCGGTTTTGCCGTCCTGCTGATCCTGGTGATGTCGGGCATTTTCGTGGGTACGACCCAGCAGGTCACGACCTATATCGACCACTCGCGCAACGCTGTGTGGGTTGTTCAGCCCGGTGTCTCGCAGATGTTCCGAGCGGTGTCCTGGCTTCCCGCCGGTGCCGAACGGCAACTCGCCGGCCTGCCGGAGGTGGCCACGGCCGACCCGATCCTCGGGCAACCGTCCGACTTCATCCACAATGGCGGTCAGACGGCGTACTTCGTGGTGGGCTACGACACCGCGACCGGGGTCGGGGGACCGTGGTCACTGGCGCAGGGCCGGGGCGTCGAGACGTCAGGCGAGGTCGTTCTCGATCGGGTGCTGGCCGCGAAGAACCGGATACGCCTCGGTGACACCGTCAGGATCGTGGACGGCGATTTCACCGTCGTCGGCGTGTCCGACCAGACCGCCGCACTGGGCAACTTCTACGCATTCGTGGGAATGTCGGATGCAGCCAGGCTGTTTCGCGCCGGTGATCGGGTGTCCTACATTCTCGTCCAACCCGCGCCGGGCTACACCCCCGAGCAGGCGGCGGCCGCCATCAACGGGCGAATGCCGGGTGCCGACGCTCTGACATCAGCCGAGTTCGCCCAGAACAGCCGGGACATCATCATCTCCATGGTGGGACGGCCGATGAAGGCGATGATCGCCATCGCGACCCTGGTCGGCGTGGCGCTGATCGGCCTGACCGTACTGGCCGCGACCAGTGAGCAGATGGCCGATTTCGGTGTGCTGCGTGCCGTCGGGGTGCGGCCGGTTCAACTGTGCCGAACCGTTCTCGGCCAGGCGGCGATCATCGCTGCGCTGGGCTACCTCGTCGGGGCCGGCCTCGCCTACACCGCGCAGTACCTGATCCGGGACCGCCTCGGCGATGTCACCATCGCCGTCACACCGGCGATGTTGGGCGGTATGGCCATCGCCACCGCGGTCATGGCGACCCTCGGATCCGTTCTTCCCTTGCGCCGAGTCACCCGTATCGACCCCGCGCTCGCATTCCGACGCTGAAGCCCTGTCCGACGCTGAACCCCTGTCCGACGCTGAACCCCCGTCCGACGCTGAAACCCCAGTCCTAGGAGGGACCGATATGAGCGAAACCCACACCACCCCAGCGCTTCCCGAACCCAGTGAGGTCATCGAGGCGATTCGCGCAGGATTGGTCAAACTGCTACCACCCGAGGATCTGGCCCAGGTCGATCTCGAAGCGATCGACGCCCAGACACCGCTGCTCGGTCTGCCGATCGACTCCGCTGTGCTGATGGCCCTGATGAATGAGCTTGAGGACACCTTCAGCGTCTTCATCGAGGAAGAGGCGGCATTCGCCTTCACCGTTGTCGGGGACGTTCCGGACTACATCCGCAGTCGGATCGTCGCTCGTAGTCAGAGGCTGAGCGGCGAGTGACCGAACTGTTCTCCCCGGCGGTACTGGCGCATGTGCGGGCCAACGCGCCGGCACTGGCCGCCGGTGTCGTCGACTACCACCGGTTATTGACGGAGTATCGCGGGCAGGTCGATTTCTTCGACAGCCGCGAGCACCTCGCCGCCCTGCCGGGACCCGTGCTGGCTGACAACGTGCGGGTTCGCGCGGGCACCCTGGCCGCACACGGCGTCGGACCCGCCGACCGGATCGTGATGGTTGCGGCGAACGACGAGCGATATCTGACGACGCTCCTCGCGGTCCTGCTCCTCGGCGCGGTGCCGTGCGCGGTCGCCCCGCCGCCGACTCCTTCGCGGGACGAGTCCGCCGGGGTCCAACATCTGCGGGCCGCGATACGGGTGGTTGACCCGAAACTGGTACTCGGTCCATCCGCGGTGGCCGTCGCGCTGCCCCCGGCCGGAATGCTCAGCTACGAGGATCTTGAAGCCGGCCACGAGCTCGGGCGGGGCCACTCTTCCCCGATTCCGAACCGGATCCCGATGCCGGAACGGCCGCCGACCCAGCCCGGGGAGATCCACCATATCCAGCTGACCTCGTGTTCCACCGCCGCGCCGAAGGCCGTGCTGTTGACACATGCCAACGTCGCCCACAACCTGGGTGTGCTCGCCCACGCCGTCCACGCCGATGTTCGGCACGACCGACTTTTCAGTTGGTTGCCGATGTACCACGACATGGGCTTCGTTCAGGTCCTCGGCGGGCTGGTGTGCGGGTCGCCGATCGCATTGATGAGCCCGCTGGGCTTCCTCCGCGACCCGCTCTCCTGGCTACGCCACATGACCACGCACGGTTCCACGGTCACCGCCGGGCCGACCTTCGCCTACCGGGCGGTGGCTGATGCACTCGGACGGCACTCCCGCGCAACGGGGCGGATCGACCTGTCCGCGCTTCGCCACGCCTTCGTCGGGGCTGAGCCTGTTGTTGCGGAGACGCTGCGTCGGTTCACCGATTGCTGCGCGCCGATGGGCCTGCGGCCGGGTGCGCTCGTTCCCTGCTACGGGATGGCCGAGTCGGTGCTCGCCACCACGCTGGCATTGCAGCCCGCTCCGCAGGCGCCGGGGAACTTCGGCCGGGTCCGCGTCCTCGCGGACGAGAGCAGCACCGCTCTGCTGGTCTCGAGCGGCCGGCCGGTCGACGGGATGCAGGTGTCGATCGTCGGCCCCGGTGGGAACCCCGTCGCAGCCGGGGAGGTGGGGGAGATCCGGATCAGTGGACCGTCGCTGATGGCGGGCTACCAGGAATCCGACGGCTCGCTGCGCCCGCCGCCCAACGGCTGGCACGACACCGGCGATCGCGGATTCCTGCGTGACGGTGAGTTGTTCGTGGTGGGTCGCAGCAAAGAAATGTTGATCATCCGGGGCCGGAACATGCCGCCCTACGACGTCGAGCGCGTGATCGGCGACCTACCGGAGGTGGGACCCGGTCAGGCCGTCGTCTTCTCGGTTCCGGATGAGGAGCGCGGCAGGGAGAGCATCGTGGCGGTGGTGGCCACGGCGGTCACGGACCCCGAGGCCCAACGGCGGCTACGAGAAGATGCGGCTCAGCGGGTGCGGGAGGTGTTCGGGTTCTCAGTCGACGAGATTGTTATGGTCCCCCGAGCGGCGATCCCACGGACCACCAGCGGGAAGATCCAGCGTGTGACGGTGCGCCAGCACTACCTGTCCGGGAACGGGAGCAGGCGGCAGCGATTCCCGCTACTTGCGGCCGGACCGGTTCAGCAGGTACTTCAGCCATCGCACGTCGAGCAACATGACTCTCAACCTACGACCCAAGATTAAGGGGACGGCCCCGCAGAGCTAGGGCATCGCTAAGAATTCCTGCCAGAGCGCTTTTAAGGTCGGCCCCGGGAGGCGCCCCACAGGC
This sequence comes from Actinomycetota bacterium, assembly GCA_030836785.1. Taxonomy (GTDB): domain Bacteria; phylum Actinomycetota; class Actinomycetes; order Mycobacteriales; family Mycobacteriaceae; genus Mycobacterium. The sequence goes on along the minus strand of JAUPLT010000173.1, from coordinate 3,110 downwards.
GCTCAGCCCGAGTGCTCGGCCAGGAAGTCGTCGATCATCGGCCACGTCGTGCGGGGTGCCGAGCGTCCGGTCAACACCCCGAGGTGTCCGCCGGGGGCGGTCTCGAGTCGGACCTCCGGGGAGTTCGGCAGCAGATCCCCGACATGGTGGGCGACGTCGACCGGCACCAGCACATCCCTGGTCCCGGCAACGTTCATCACCGGGACCCGGACAGTTGCCAAGTCGATCACCCTCGTCGAGCCCTGAATCCTGCCTTCGGCCAGTTCGTTTCGCTGAACCAGTCGCTGGTACACCTGCAGTGTCGCGCGTCCCGGATAGGCCAGCATGCTGTTCATCAACCCGTCGACGGCCTCGACCTGGGCCAGGAAGTCCCGATCGTCGCGATGCTTGACCAACGTGACCGGCTTCTTGAGGTAGGTCGTCAGGGACGTCGCCTTGAACGCGGGGCCGACGATCTGGGACGGCAGCCCACCCAGCACCTTCAGGAAACTCCCGATGATCCGGCCGCCGGTGTACCTGCCGGCACTGCGTAACGGCGCCACCAGGCGGTGCTTGCTGAGATCGAAGGGGCTGGCGACCATGATCACCGATTTGACCGGCAGATCCGGGTAGGCGGCGGTGGTCAACAGCGCGAGCAACCCGCCCAGGCACCATCCGACCAGGTTCACCGGTGCGCCGCCGGCGTCCTGGGACACCTTCCGGATGGCGTTGGGCACGACCTCGCTGACCCAGAACTCGATGCCGAGATCGCGGTCGGACAGCCGCATCTCGCCGTAATCCACCAGGTAGGTGCGGCGGCCGTTGGTCAGCAGATGTTCAGCCAGCGAACACCCGCGCCGCAGATCGAAGCAGGCCGCCTGCGACCCCAACGGGGGCACGAACAGCACCGGATCCCCGCTCAGTGGACCGTTGACCGGCAGGTAACGGTGGACGGTGGACTTGTGCCCCTCGTCGATCACCTCCGACGGCATCCGGGTGGTGTCGGCCATCCCGCCCTTGACGACGAAGTCGAAAAGGTTGGACACCGCTTGACGGCGCTGCTCGGGCGTCCGGGTGCGGTCGAAAATCGAACTCATCTGCCGAGGATAAGGGCCATGCTCACCTGACCAACGGCGTTTTGCGACTCGCGTATCGACGCGCGGGGTCTCGGCGCCATGCGCTCGCGTTGCGGCCGGTCGGTTCGATGCTAGATTAAGGCGGATTTCACGAATGAAAGGACCGGCATGGCCAATTTCCGTTTGCTCTCGTCGATCGCTGCCGCTGGCATTGTCGCCGCGGGGATCTCGACCGGCGTCGCATGGGCGGGTGGCCCCGGGGGCGTCGTCGACGATCCTGAGGACATCTACGATGCTGTCGGCACCGGCACCTTCAACAACAGCCTGGTCGGTTTCCACGCCACCGGCGACACCCTTGAGGAAGCGTCGGCGGCACTGCTCGCGGAGTGCCGGGCCGACGGCGGCCAGGACTGCACCGTCGACGAGTACTCCAACGACAATCTGTGCATCGTGTCGGTCGCTGATGACGTGACCGACGTCATCGCCGGCGGTGCCGGGCCGACGGTCGAGGCCGCCAAGGCCGATGCCATCGCCCGTGCGGCCGCCAATGGCACTCCTCTGGACGCGAGCGCCGCAATCGTCGTCTCGGCCTGCCCCTGACCTGCTGCTGATCATCCGACAGCATCGCACTACCTCGTACACTTGGGAAAAGGCTCGAAAGGCGAAAAAATGAACGTTAAGGGCATGTCAGCGATGCTGATGGCGGGCATCGGCGTGGTTGCGGTGATGGCGGCCCCGGCCGCTCAGGCCCGGCCCACTTGTCAGCAGACCGACTTCAAGAGCATCTGCCAGACCAATGGCAGTGTGTCGATCAAGGCTCGGCCCGGGACGGTTGCGCCCCCCGCCAATATGCCGATGATCCCGTGGCTGGGCGCACCCGGCGCTCGCCGCTGAGCTAGAACATTCACCAGTGTGGCCGCGCTTTTAGGCGCGGCCACACTGCTGTCTTCTGGGTATCGGTCTTCGGGGCATCCCGTTGTGGCGGAACCAGTGTCAGGCTGACTCCGAAGGCGGCGCGGCCTTCGCCGGGCCCTTCTTGGCGGGGGCCGGTTTAGCTGGAGCTTTCTTCGCGGCGCTCTTCTTGGCGGCAGGTCGAGCCGGGGTGGCTTTCGTCGCCGTGGGTTTCGCTCCCGTGGCTTTCGGTGCGGTGGCTTTCGGTGCGGTGGCTTTCGCCGCAAGGCTGGTGGCCGGTGTTTTCCGGGCGGGCGTGCTTACCGGTTCGATCGCCTCGGCGAGTTCCTCCTCCCGGGCCTTCAGGTCCGCGAGGCGACGCGACACCACGGTCGAGCCGACCCCCATCGCGAGGGCGACCGGCCAGTCGATGAGTTCGAGTACGGTCAGGCCGCCGAGGGCCGCGTAGATCGCGAGCTGTTCGGGGGAGGGCACCGGCACCCTGCCGACGATCGGCAGTGCCACCGAGTAGGACTTGCCCTGCTTCACTCGCTCGGAGGCTTGCCGCTGAGCGGCCATCAGCTTGTTTGTCAAGAACATGTTCGTGTCCTGTTCACTTGGTGGATCCGTCGAGGTCACTGGCCGGCGTTTGGCTTGTCCCATGACCGAAGTCATCCGTCTCGCCGGACCGGACGTCCTCCTCGATGCGGGCGCGCGGCTGCTGACACCCGCTGTCCGCGAAATCTACGCCGTCCTGGTGAACGTCGGAATCGTCATCGTCGAGGACTGACTCGTCAGGGCCGACGAGCAGCGGCGCAAGCCGGTCCAGAACGGCCGGTGCATACACGCCGAGCACGGAGGCGATACCGGTGGCCAGGAACGCCTGACCCCATCCGAGCGGGTCGAGCGGTGTGCAGCCGAACAGCTGACTCAATCCCGGTGTGCTGATCACCGCCGCCAAGGTCAGCAACGAGCCGGCCGCGGTCGCCACCACCAGCGGGGCGTGCGAGTCTGCCACCGTCTGGGTCAGCTGGGTGCAGACCAGGCCGACCAGGGCGACCGTCGCCGCCCGGCGCTGCGGGCCGGTCAGCCGTCCCATCGCCCAGGCCAGCGTCGCGCCGGTGGTGGTCGCCGCCCCGCGTACCGCCACCGCGCTCCACAACG
>JAUPLT010000172.1 GCA_030836785.1 Actinomycetota bacterium | reverse complement strand
TCCCGGTGGGTGCCGGATTCTCGTAGGTGCAGCCGACGCCCGGTCCGCTGAGCATGATGCTCACCAATAGTTCGATCACAGTTTCCCCCGAATCTTCCCGATGCGTCGAACCTAGCGAGAGCCACCGACATCGCGGCGCGACGTCGCGGTAGGACCGCCGATACGCTCGTCGTCGCCGGGCCGTCCGGGCTGGCGGTCGCGGTCCTGCCGGTGCCGTACAAGCTCTCCCTCAAGGCCACCGCGGCGGCGCTGGGTTGGTCCAAGGCGGCGATGGCCGAGCGCAGCGCCGCGGAGCGTTCGACCGGCTACGTTCTCGGCGGCATCTCACCGCTGGGGCAGCGACGACGGCTGCCGACAGTCGTCGACACCTCGGCGATGGGATTCGGTCGAGTGCTGTGTAGCGCCGGCAAGCGGGGTTGGGACGTCGCGCTGGACCCGCACGACCTGACCCGCCTGACCTCCGCCGTCATCGCAGACGTCATTGCTCTCTGACGCAACCGTGACGCATAAATTACTTCCATGACGTCTCCCCACCCTGGCCATGTTTTCGTCGTCAAAGCCGACATCACCGCACTTGAGTGCGATGCATGGTTATGCCCCACCGACGATCGCTTTCACGTGACGGCCGGGTTTGGACGACCTGTGGGCAAGCCCGAGGGCGGGCTTGTGGCCGGCTACCGCTGGCATTCAGCCGAATTGGCCAAGATCTTCGCGCCGCCGGAGGACGGTCGGCCCCTCATCGTCCTTGGACGCGTCGGCCGAGCGCCTGCAAGGAACCCGCGAGAGGTTTCCGCGCTTGTGAAGGCGCTGCTCCCGGTCATCGACGCGTTCGTGGAACTGGCGATAGAGCACTGCGCTGAACCCCAGGGCCGGCTGTTGCGCATTGCTCTTCCCCTGCTCGGGACCGGCGAGGGTGGCTTACGTGGCGCCAAAGGCGACGTCATCAGGCCTCTGCTGGCTCATCTCAACAAGCTCGTTCGGGATCGTGGCATCGACCTGATCTTGTGCACCGTTAATGCGCTGGCATGGTCGGCGGTTCAGTCGGCGCGTACCGATGATGAGTGGCGACTCACGTCCAGCGAAGAACGCCTGGCGGCCTCTCTCGCGGCTGAGGCTCGAGCCGGGCGGTTGGTGTTCTTCATCGGGGCCGGGGTGAGTCGTGATGCGGGCCTGCCGGATTGGAACGGCTTGTTGAACGCGCTGCATCGAGGCGACATCTCCGAGGAGGAAAAGCCGACTCTCAACAATCTGGATCCACGCGACCACGCGATGCTCATCGAACTAGCCATTGGCGGTCGAGCCCAGCTGCTTGCGCGATTGGCCCAAGAGGTTGGCAGCTATGAACGATTTGGCCTCACGCATTCGCTGCTCGCGTCGATTGGCGCAGAGCAGGCCGTCACGACGAACTACGACAACCTGTACGAGCGTGCATGTACCCGCCCCGGCGACGACCTCGACGACGATCTTGCCGTCCTTCCCTACGGGCGTGTCGCGGAGAACCGACCGTGGCTTCTGAAACTGCACGGCTCCCTTGACCAACTGGATCGCGAGGACCACATCGTCTTGACACGTCCCGACTACATGAGCCTGGCGCGCGATCGAAGTGCCTTGTTTGGAATTGTCCAGGCCTTGCTGGTCACGAAACACCTTCTCTTCGTGGGCTACTCACTGAGTGATGAAGACTTTCATCAACTCGTTGATGAGATCCGCATCGCGATTGGTCCGTCGAACGGCAAGGACGTCCTGGGCACCGTTGTGACGACCGCCAAGTGGCCACTCGCCCGACTCTGGGACGACCTGCTGCGCGTCGAGCAGATCGGGGCGACAACCGAGCTACCGAACAGGCATCTTCAAGTTTTCCTCGACCGAGTAGCTCACCTCGCGACGCCTCACGATGCGCATCTCCTCGACGAATCCTTCGCAGGCCTTCTCGACTCTGAGGAAGGCCGCATCGCCTCCAGTCTCAAGGCGGTTCAGCGCGTCGTCGACGACGTCCTCAAGAAGCGCCCTGACCACATCACTGCACAAGCCGTTAGCCGCGCCCTGAAACAGTTCGGTTCACCGCAGCCGACGTCAGGACTCACACGGGAGAGCGAGTCGCATGATGGCCGATGAACCTTCGGTGGAAGCCGGGGACACCGCCTCGACGGTGATACTCAGTCCGTGCGTGGGCGGATTACTGCGCACCTGGGACGGGTCAAACGACGCGCACCTGTGGTCCGTGCCTGACGCTGACTTCCTTCTCTCAAGGCAGGGGAGCGGACTGCTGGGCCGTTCACTGCGCGAGGAAGGCCGGTTTATCGAGTCCGGACTCCTGGTGCCAAATCGCCAGACCCTGATGCTGCGGGGTCGGTTCCCGACGCAGGCCGATGACGGCTCGATGCAGTTGGACGGCTCAATGCTCCGACTGGAACCAGCGGTCGCTCCCAACGGGTCGGCGATCGACGACTTCCGAACGCTGCTGTCACAGGCAATCCGGCACTGCATCTCCAGTGGTGAGTTCCTGGTCGTCGAGAAAGGCGGTTGGGACGCCCCGACAGAGCCGTACTGCCTTTTCATCGCGGTCGAGGAAGGCGGCCATCAACTGAACGTCATCGAGACCGCTCCCCAGCCACTGGCTTCGGAGGTCTGGGCTCCGCACAGCGTTCCCGGTGCGGCCGGCACGACGCTGCGTGCACCGATGACGCAGGAGACGATCGACGTCGCACCGTTGGTGATGATCGAAGCCATCGCGACCTGGGGTCTTGAACCCTGGGATCTGGCGCTCGTGTTCGGCGCCCGATGAGGCTCTTGTCGGCCTTGCCACCTGGTGAGGACAATCCGTCGTCGAGGCGGGCCGGTAGAGCCGAATCAATCACCTGCGGGGCCCGCTGATTGGTGACCGATTTGGGCACCAGATTCCTCGGAACAGGTGAAGAAGATGCGATTCAGTCGGAGCCCTCAAGAAGAGACAGCGCCTGTGAGCATCAGCGATGCGAACATGAAAATGTCTGTGGCACAGTGGGAGTCAACTACTTACCAGGGTTTGAAGGTTCGAATCCGGTGGCTGAACTCATTTGAGTTGGCTGCCTTTGAGACCAGTTCTGGTCTGGCCGGAAGTTCCGGGGGAGTCGGACCGTCAGCTCAACGTCAGTGAGGGTCCGTCCTGGACGGCGTCGGGCTTCGCCAACAGTTCAGCAAGAGCTTCCAAGTCGGTGTCGGCCCGCGCAGCCTCGTTGGCCAGGTGGGCTGAGCGCCGTTCGGTCACGTAGGCCTCGACTTCATCCCGTGCGTAGGTGTTGATGAACAGGTCATTGGCGGTGTCGATGATGGAGTCGATTTCTGCGATCGTGGCCGGAACACCGGCCGCGTTGGCGGCTTTCGCTGCGACGCCGCCCCGGGCTACCTCGCCGAGTTCCGCATGAAAGTGACGTTCGGCAACGACGTGGGCGAAGCAACTCCACCATCGGGCGTCGGGCGCGCTAGGGCGAATGTCGACCTGAACCGTCACCTCGTCGCGGTCGGGACGCTCGCGCCACAGCCGCGGCTTTCCGGCCCGGAACACCAGGTCAAACTGCCGTGTGTTGGCTTGTCCGCCTTCACCATTGTCGCCTTCTAGTGGCTGCGGGGCGTATTGGCCGTAGATGCCGCGTGCATCGCCTTTGAGGAACAATTGATTCTCCCGATCAGCGCGGGCCGCGATCTGGTGCCGGTCGAGGTGATTGCGTTCCAGGGACTGACGAACATGCTCCGCGTAGTGACCACCGAGTGAAATGACATACGCAACAGGCTCAGCCGCCTGGTGGCGGGAAGTTTGAATGATCCAGTAGAGCCCAGTCGGTGAAGTCAAGACAATGCGGCCGTACAGCATCACCGGCAAGATCCGATTGTTGTTGAACCGGCGATCCGGGCCGCCATCCTTGTTCACATACGTCCACGTCGTGTCCACGTGCTGGGCATCGGCGGGCGGAACCGACTCCTCGATGAATCGTTGGGTCGTCTGATAGACGCCCAAGTGTTCATAGCTGACATCGCTGAATCGCTTTCCGTCACGAACCAGCAGACGGTCGGGCAGGAAGTAGAGGGCCGACTTATCCGCCACGATCGACGGGATCGTGATGTTGGTCTTGAGCCGGTCCGGCCCGGAAAAGCTTGCTGCAGCGGCGATAGAGCTGATCAGCGCTGAGGCGCCGGCATTGCGTTTGTGTTGGTAGGGGGTCAGCACGGCACCGGCTTGGGTGACGCGCCATGTTCGCTGGGATTCGGTAAGCCAGCGCCACTGATCGGTCAATGCCTGGAACCACTGCTCGGCTGCGCCTTGGACGTCGTAGAAGACGACGACCGTTCGGCGGGACTCGTCGTTGAAGTAGAGCCAGACGCACAGGGGGATGAGGATCAGCGCGAGGATGAGTGTGCCGTACCCACCGACTGCCAGCCCGATGACGACGCCGGCGATCGCGGTGGGCCAGCAGAAGGAGAATCGGGAGGAAGCGGTATTGAGTTGTGCAACCACATCGCCGGGGCCGGTCGGCGCCATGCAGACCGCCGTCGCTCCCGTCATGTTCTCCATGACGATGCCGCTGGGAGTGAACGAGACCGGTGAGCCGGGATTGTTGGGAGAAGTCGGCGGTCTGCCGGTGTTCGCGACGCCTCCGCCGAGGGAGGCCCGGTAGTAGATGCCGTTGCGGCCCATGTGAACGTAGTTTCCACGCGGACCGGTGCCCACCCGGAAGCCCGGCACGCCGGTGCTGACCCCCAGTCCCGACTTGCTCAGATTGAAGCGGAAAGGCCCCGCCTTGATGCTCTTCCGGATGTAGAAGCCCACTGTTTCCCCCTGGATCTCGTCTTCACCGGCGACCTCGTCGACAGCCCGGAAGCCGACCATGTCGTCCGCGAGCGGCGTCGAGAGCTTCATGATCCTCGAATCATCCGCTGGGCTGTATATACGCGGCCGGTAGGACATCGTGGCAGGTGACAATGACGGCGGGATCGGACACGAACAGCTCGGGTGCCAAGCTGACGCCCTGTCGCACAGCCAGCACCGCCACCCGTCGGCCGTCCCGGCTGACGCGCACCAGCACTCAAAATGTCAGACCCCGGTGCGATGGTGGTGTCATGTCAACGACGGTTACCGAGACGACTCCGGAAGTCAGTCCCAAGGAGCGGTTGGCGGTGTTGTTCGACGAGTTGGCGGAGTTGACGGGTCAGCGCAATGCCATTGGTGGGCGCATTGTGGATGTCGTTGCGGAGATTGATCGGCACGGGCTTTGGGGTGCCACGGGGGCGCGTTCGGTGGCTGCGCTGGTGGCCTGGAAGACGGGCACCTCGCGGGCCAATGCCGCGGCGGTCGCGGCGGTCGCCCATCGGGTCGGGGAGTTCCCGCGCTGCACCGGGGGTCTGCGCGAGGGTCGGCTGTCGCTGGATCAGATCGCGGTGATCGCTTCTCGTGGCGGTGAGGGATCTGATGCCCATTACGCCCAGTTGGCGTCGGTGGCCACCGTCAGCCAACTGCGCACCGCGGTGAGTCTCGAACCCCGCCCCGATCCAGATCCGCGGCCCGATCCGGTCGCCTCGATCAGCAAGTCCGGCGGTGAGAACGGGTTCGACTTGTGGCGGATCCGGTTGGCTCACGCGGAATCGGCGATGTTCGAGGCTGCGCTGGCCGCCCATCGCGATGCGCTGTTCGCCGAGTGGAAACACGACCGGGAGAACACCCCCGGCGGGCCGTGTAAGAACCACCCCCCGATGCCGAGCACCCTTGATGCGTTCCAGCGGCTGGTCGAGACCGGTTGGGATGGTGAGGCCGGGCGCCGCCCGCACGGTCAGCGCACCGACTCCATCACCTCGGCGGCATCACCATCACCGGTCCCGCCGAGGGCCTGCGCATCACCGACGACAACGGCGAGGAACTGCACCCCGGATCACTGGCCCGACCTCCGGGCGGATCGCCGCCGGACGTCCCACCATGCCCCGGCCCCCTCGGCGAACGCGCCGACTGGTGGTGGTACGACCCCTACCAGCCGCCAGACCCGCCGAGCGTCAATTAGACGTTCGCTGGGCCCGTGCTCAGCTCTGCCGAATCCGTGCGGGTCTGCCGGGCTGTCACGGCGTGGCCTTGGCGGGAGCGACCGAAAACGTCACGCCCACAGGCAGATCCAACGCCGCACCCGACACCCTCAGATGTACCGCCGAATTCCTTGATCCGGAGGCCGTTGACCGGGCAGCCTGGTTGCACTTCGGGCGGATGGGCCGACGTGATCGGTCTGGACGCCAGCGTCCTCATCGCCTACCTCAACCCCGTGGATGCCCATCACCACGCGGCCACCCGGATACTGCTGACGGGTACACCGGGGGAGATTGACGGCCGACGCTCGGCAGTCCGCGCTGCGGGCCTGCGCTGTCGGGTCGAACTGGTCAGGCGAGTTCGCCGCAACGCCTAGGCTTGCCAGGGATCAACAACGGGGGATGGCAGCGTGATTGAACCGGGCCTCTACGAACAACTCATCACCGAGGCACTTCGAACCGAACTCGAGTCCTGGGACGAGGGGCTGCGGCCCAGCCGCAAGCTCCACACCGCCGAGGCGGCCGACCGCATCGCGCTGCACCTGAGCCGGCGCATCCAACGCACGCTGGAGTCGGTCGGCGACAGCGAGCGAGTCCGGGTCGGCATCGAGGTGGCTCGCGACCTCATCGCCAGGCTCGCGCAGATCGTGGAGGCCGAAGCCACCGAAGTACCTGTCGAACCGGGCGAGGTCCTGCACGCGATCCTTCGCCGCCGGCCCGACGGCACACCGCAGCCGATCGCCCAACCGCTGATCCCCCTGTTGGACACCACCCTGCTGACCAATGCGCCCGGCGAGCCGGGGTTGTTGCACCAACTCGACGCCGAAATCGAATCCGCCGACGAAATCGACGTCCTGATGGCCTTCATCCGCCGCAGCGGCATCAACCCGCTGGTCGCCTCGCTGCGCCGACACCGCGAGAACGGCAAGAAGCTGCGGATCCTCACCACCATCTACACCGGATCCACCGAACAGGCCGCGCTGGAACAACTCACCGACCTGGGGGCGGAGGTTCGTATCTCCTACGACGTCAGCACCACCCGACTGCACGCCAAGGCATGGATCTTCCACCGCCGCAGCGGCTTCTCCACCGCCTATGTCGGCTCCTCGAACCTCACTCATGTCACCACCGCAATCTTCTCGTCTCGGCCACCGGCACCGGCAAGACCGTCATGGCCGCCGTCGACTACGCCCGGCTGCGCCAGACGCTGCCCCGAGCGCGACTGCTCTTTGTGGCCCACCGCAACGAAATCCTCGATCAAAGCCTCGCCACCTTCCGGCACGCCATCCGGGACGCATCGTTCGGCGAAAAGTGGATCGGCGGGGCCAGGCCGCATCACTTCGAGCACGTATTCGCCTCGATCCAGAGCCTCAACGCCGCCAACCTCGATGACCTCGCGGGCGATCACTTCGACGTCGTCATCGTCGATGAGTTCCACCACGCCGCAGCCCCGTCCTACCGCAAGCTGCTCGACCACGTCCAACCCCGCGAACTGCTGGGACTCACCGCGACACCCGAGCGCAGCGACGACCTATCGATCCTGCATTGGTTCGCCAATCGCATCGCCGCCGAACTTCGGCTCTGGGATGCCATCGACCAGCAGCGCCTCTGCCCTTTCATGTATTTCGGCATCCATGACGGGCTCGACCTGACCGACATTCCCTGGCGCCGCGGCCAGGGGTATGACGTCCATGCGCTGAGCAGCCTCTATACCAGCACCGACGCCTGGGCCCGCAAGGTCGTCCAGGAGGTCTCCCGTCTCGCCGATTCCCCGTCGGCCATGCGCGCTCTCGGGTTCTGCGTCAGCGTCGAACACGCGCAGTTCATGGCAGCGCACTTCGAAAACCACGGCATACCGTCCGTGGCGATCTGGGGAGACACTCCGCAGGCCGACCGCGAAGCCGCACTGCGAGACCTGGCCGCAGGAAGGGTCCGCGTCGTCTTCTCCGTCGACCTGTTCAACGAAGGTGTCGACGTGCCAACCGTCGACACCTTGCTGATGCTGCGTCCCACCGAAAGCCCCACGCTGTTCCTCCAGCAACTCGGTCGCGGTCTCCGTCGGTCCCACGGCAAGAGTTTCTGCACCGTCTTGGATTTCGTCGGCACCCACCGCCGCGAGTTCCGCTTCGACCGGCGCTACCGAGCCTTGCTCGGCGGAACCCGCCGCGACGTCGAACGCGCTGTGCAGCAGGGCTTCCCCTTCCTGCCCGCCGGTTGCTACATGAACCTCGATGCGAAAGCCTCCGAGGTCGTGTTGCGCAGCCTCCGTGAGGCGATCCCGTCGCGCTGGCCCGCCAGGGTCGAGGAGTTGCGCGTCGTTCACGCCAAGTATCCGGACGTGACGCTCTCGCACTACCTCGAGGAGTCCGGTCTCGACCTACCGGATATCTACGACTCATCCGGCAAATGCTGGTCGGATCTCTGCCAGGCGGCGGGCGTGCCCACCGCACCGGACGGCCCGCACGAGGTGCCGTTGCGCAAGGCGGTCGGCCGACTCCTGCATGTCGACGACGACGAACGTATCGAGGCCTACCGCCGCCTCATGGAGTTGCCGACGGCGCCCGACGTGGCCGCCATGCCGGAGCGGGAACGTCGTCTGGTCCGGATGCTCGTCGTCAGCCTCGGCGACCAGGTTCTCACCAAGACCCAGTCGCTCCAGGACGGCGTCGACCTGCTCTGGTCACACCCCCAGGTCCGAGCTGAACTGGCGCAACTGCTCGTCGAACTCGACGACCGGGTCGACCACCTGCACGGAGCCTTGCCAATGCACCCGGATGTGCCGCTTCAGGCCCACGCCCGTTATACCCGCCTGGAGATCCTGGCCGCTTTCGGCGTTGGGGGACAAGCCAAGACGCCGGATTGGCGCGAAGGTGTCCGTGAGGTCAAAGACGAGCGTGCCGACGCCTTGGTATTCACCCTGGACAAGAGCAGCGGCGCGTTCTCTCCGACGACCCGCTACCGCGATTACGCGATCAGCCCGACGCTTATCCACTGGGAGAGCCAGTCGACGACCAGGGCCGACAGCGATACCGGTCTGCGCTACCGCAACCACGAGAAGAACGGCCGTTCCATCATGCTGTTCTGCCGGCTCAACGACGCCGACCGCTCATTCTGGTTCCTGGGTCCTGCCAGCTATCGCAGCCATACCGGCGAAAAGCCGATGGCCATCACCTGGGAATTGGCCACGCCGTTGCCGGGGGATCTGTATCAGCTGTTCGCCGCGGCAGTGGCCTGACGGCACTCCATGCGCTCAACAACAGCCTTCAACCCAAGTCTCACTCAGCCGATCGCGCGCCCCCAGAATGGGCTGCTGCAGTCTCCTGCCGTGGCTCCATCCGCGATCCCACGGCCAGTGCCGCTCGTCATCGGTCCACACCAGCTGTAGTGCATAGAACGGGCGACGGTAAAACTGATCTGCGATCTTGAGGTGCACATCGGGATGATCGACCTCGACGACTTCCAGGACAAGCTCGCCCTCGAACTCGATCTGCATGCCCGGCTCCAGTCGGGTGTCGTGACAGGCCATTTCGTGGGCGGCCGAGTTCAGCATTTGAACGGAGGTCTTCTCGGGAAGTCCAGTGACCAGCAACTCAGGCAGCCCCAGCCCGTGCAGACCGACCGTGTACGCGGATGGCTGGTGTTCGCTGACGACGTACTGGACCACCCACCGTTCTCTCTCGATGGTTTCCGCCAGATAGCTCAGATATTCCTCGGTGGTGGCCCCGGGGTGATCGCATCGCCAGCACATGGTGTCCGCCTCTCCGTCGTCGTTGACGCCAGACTGCAGCAAGCCTCCGACATTTCCGGCGGGGCGCCGGACCGATCCGCTCGCCGCGGGGCGACCGTCACTACCCTGAATTCGTGAGCACTCCCTGGTCCCCGGACCCCCGGCAACCTGAACGACCAACGCATCATCGTCACGGGAGCCACCAACGGGTGTCGGTCTGGGTACGGCCGCCGCATTGGCCAAGGCCGGCGTCCGGGTGATCCTGGCCGTGTGCAACACCGAACTGGGCCGGCGCCGTGCCGCTGAGATCGGCGGTTCGACGTCGGTGGCCAAACTCGACCTCGCCGACCTGGAATCGGTGCGTGCCTTCCCGGATCTGATCGACGGCGACGTCGACGTGCTGACCAACAATGCCGGGGTGGTGGCCCAGCACCGCAATCCGATACTCCGTTGATGTCGTTGGCGCACCGGATCATTCACGGTGCTGCCAAGCGGCTGGCCAACAGCATCGACGAAAGGGCGGCGCCCACGCTGTACTGCATCAGCGAGCCGACACCGCCGGGCAGCTACGTCGGTGTCAGCGGCAGATTCGTCCTGCGCGGCGGCCCGGTGCTGATTGGACGGTCGGTGCTGGCGTGCGACTACGCGGCGGCCGCGGACCTGGTGGTGTTCGCCGAAGCCGAGACCGGGACCGCGCTGGCGGCGTAGCGGGGAAGCATCATGATGCGATCACGTGATGCTATGATGCAGCGGTGCGGACCACGCTGAACATCTCCGACGAATTGCTTGCCGAAGCGAAGGTGCTTGCTGCCAGAACCCATCGCTCAATCGGTGCGGTGGTCGACGACGCGTTGCGCGTGCTGCTGAGGCGAGAGGAAGGGGATTCGCCGACGGTGGAGTGGACCTTTCCGACCAGCGGTGCCGGGGGTCTTCAGCCGGGAGTCAATCTGGACGACAGGGAGTCCCTCGCCGAACTATT
>JAUPLT010000171.1 GCA_030836785.1 Actinomycetota bacterium | reverse complement strand
TGGACGGTGTGGACCTCCCGGTGACCCCGCCCGTGGCGCCGATGCTGGCGAAGGCACAGGCGATGGTGCCGGCCGGGGTCGGCGTCTGGTCGTATGAGCCGAAGTGGGACGGATTTCTTCACTGAACTTGTCAAGGTTGACGGCCGGTTCGTGCCTGCCCAGTGTCCGCCGAGCGATACCCCCTGGGTATGCTTCAATTGGACTTGATCCAGAAAAGTAACGAGGAGGCCGCCATGACAACAACAACCGAAGACGTCGCCCAGGTCGTCGGTATGCCACGGATCGGGGATCCCGCTCCGTCCTTCACCGCAGAAAGCACTCAGGGGCCGATCAACTTCCCCGGGGACTACTCGGGCAAGTGGGTGATCTTCTTCTCCCACCCGGCCGACTTCACCCCGGTCTGCACCAGCGAGTTCATCACCTTCGCCTCGATGCAGGACGAATTCCTCAGGTACAACACCGAGTTGGTCGGGCTTTCCGTCGACGGGCTCTACAGCCACATCGCGTGGCTACGGACCATCAAGGAGAAGATCACCTTCCGCGGACTCAAGGACGTGGAGGTCACCTTCCCGCTGGTGGAGGACATCTCCATGGAGGTCGCCCGCAAGTACGGCATGATCATGCCCGGTGAGGACTCGACCAAAGCGGTCCGCGCGGTCTTCGTCGTTGACCCGAAAAGCATTGTGCGCGCGGTCATTTACTACCCGCTGAGCACCGGCCGCAATTTCGATGAGTTGCTGCGGCTCATCAAAGCCTTGCAGACAGCCGATCACTACGACGTCGCCACCCCAGCCGACTGGCGCCCGGGCGAGCCGGTGATCGTGCCGCCTGCCGGTTCCTGCGGCACCGCCAAGGACCGGATGGACGGCCACGATGCCGGCGTGGAGTGCGAGGACTGGTTCTTCTGCACCAAGGCGATCCCGGCTGAGGATGTCGAGTCCGCCATCGCCCACGGCAAGCGGGCCTGACCGGGGGCCGGCCACTCCGAGATCGCGCACGGTGCCGCAGCTAGCATGGGCTCGCGGGCGTGGAATGCCCGCACCGGGGAACGGCTGGATGAAACCGCGGAATCTCAGCAGGCTGCTGTTGCTGGTCCTACTCGCCGTTGCGTTGGTAGGGCCGATCAGCGACGCCGGCCGCGCAGCCGCGCAGCCGCAGGACCGGGTCATTCTCTACTTCTTCTGGGCGGATGGGTGTCCGCACTGCGCCGCCGCCAAGCCGGTCCTGTCAGAGTTTCAGAAGCGCTATCCCCAACTGGAGGTCCGTTCCTTCGAGGTCAAATCCAATGCGGACAACCAGCGCCGGCTGGCCGCGATGGCGGCGAAGTTCGGATTTGAACCGACTGGGGTGCCGGTCTTCTTTCTGGGTTCTCAGCACTGGGTGGGCTACTCGGAGTCCGCAACACCGAGGGCCCTGCAGGCTGCGATAGCGCGGTGTGTGGCCTCTGGGTGCGGCGACGCCGGCGCCGAGGTTCCCGACGGCGACACCTCGAAGCCGCCCCGCGAGATTGTCGACCTGCCCTTCGTGGGGCAGATCGACCCGCAGCGTCAGTCTCTGGTGCTGAGCACCGTCCTGATTGCGGCGGTCGACGGGGTGAATCCGTGCTCGCTGTGGGTGTTGTCGATTCTTTTAGCCTTGACGCTGCGTACCGGGTCCCGGCGCACCACGGTGATCACCGGTCTGGTGTTCATTGTGGTGACCGGTCTGGTCTACGCATTGTTCATCGGGGGCATCTTCACGGTCTTCCAGGTGCTCAGTTTCACCCCCGTCGTCCGGGTCGTCGTCGCGGTGCTCGCGGTGGCCTTCGCCGCCATCAACATCAAGGACTTCTTCTGGTTCAAGGCCGGGGTTTCGCTGAGTATCCCGGAGGCCAGTAAGCCTGGAATCTACGACCGGATGCGCCGGGTTCTGGGTTCGGCGCAGTCGTTGCCGGCCCTGGTTGCGTCGACGATGGTCCTCGCGGCGGGGGTGTCTTTCGTCGAACTCGCCTGTACCGCGGGATTTCCGGTGCTGTGGACCAGCATCGTCACCGACCGGGGTGTCTCCCCGCTCGGTTTCATCCTGCTTCTGAGCCTCTACATGCTGATCTATCAGCTCGACGAGTTGGTCATCTTCGCCGTGGCGGTGGTCACGATGCGGATGACGAAACTGCAAGAGCGCCAAGGCCGTTTGCTCAAGTTGCTCAGCGGCATGATGATGCTGAGCCTGGCGGTCGTGATGCTTGTCAAGCCCGCACTGCTCAACGATGTGCGCACTTCGCTGCTGGTATTCGCCTCGGCGGGCGCGGCCGCCGCGCTGATAGTGGCCGCCGAGCGCCGGTTCAGGTCACCGCGGCAAGGAGACCGAGACATGAAAGCCCGACGGTGAAACTGAGCGTGTGAATCACCTTGCGTCGGGTGTCGGGTTCGACGGTGGTCTCGGGCAACAGGTCGGCCAACGCGATGTAGATGAAAGTTCCCGCGGCGAACGGGACCAGAACCACCGCATCGAGGTGGCCGGAAAGCTGGTAGGCGATCAGGCCGCCGACGGGGAACGTCAAGGCCGAGAGCAGGTTATAGACCAGAGCATGTGCCGGCGCCCAGCCGCTGTGCACCAGAATGCCGAAATCGCCCAATTCCTGAGGGATCTCGTGAGCCGCCGCAACCAGCCACGTGACGATGCCGAGTCGGATGTCGACCACGAAGGCACTGCCGACCGCAAGGCCACCGATCAGGTTGTGCAGTCCGTCGGCGGCCAGGATGAGGTACCCCATCGGCCGGTGGGCGCCGACCGGCCGATGGCAATGGTGCCAGTGCAGGAACTGTTCGAGAACATGGAAGAACACCACACCGGCGGCGACCCACACATAGACCCAGAGGTGGTTTCCGATCACCGTGATGGACTCGGGCAGCATGTGGAACAGCGCCCCGCCCAGGAGCGCGCCGGCCGCGAGAGCGACCAACGGTGTGATCACCCGAGTGAAAAGCCGGTCCGGCATCAGCAACGCGGCGCTGCCGACCAGTGCGAGCGCGCTCATGGCCAGACCCGTCAGGATGATCCAGGTCAGCACTGACACGGCGGTAAGACTAGCCGTGGCGAGAAGGGGACCAACGGCACCGGTGCGAGCTTCATGCGCGCCGTAGGATTGCACACACAGACGGAAAGACGGAGGGGACCGAATGACGAACCTGGGAATCGTGGTCGGAGTTGACGGCTCCGCATCCTCGACAGCGGCGGTCCGCTGGGCCGCCCAAGAAGCCCACTCACGCAACCTCCCGCTCTCAGTGGTAGCGGTGCTTGCTCCCATCGCTCCGGTCGGCGGGCCGTGGCCGGACGTTCCCGTCCCGGAGGACTACGAGCGGCTACAGCAGTCCGAAGCCCAGGAGATCGTCGACGCCGCCGTGCAGACCGCAGCGCACAGCGCTGACGGTCAACCCCTGCAGGTTGAGGGGAAGGTGGTGCTGGGACCGGTCATGGCCAATCTGGTGGACATGTCCAAACGCGCCGAGATGATGGTGGTGGGCTGCCGGGGCGAAGGTGCCGTCTCGCGCGCCCTGATGGGGTCGGTGAGTTCCGGGCTGGTGCACCATGCGCACTGCCCAGTCGCGGTGATCCATGCCGAAGAACTCCCTTCGCCGCAGGCACCGGTGGTGGTGGGTATCGACGGGTCGCCCACCTCGGATTTGGCCACCTCGATCGCGTTCGACCAGGCATCGCGGCGCGGTGTGGACCTGGTCGCCCTGCATGCCTGGAGCGACATGGGCCCGATCGAGTTCGCTAGCGCCAACTGGGCGCCGATCGAATGGCGCAACATCAAAGACGCTGAGGAGGAGGTGCTCAGCGAGCGGCTGGCGGGCTACAGCCAGCGCTATCCCGACGTCACCGTGCACAAGATCGTGGTGTCCGACCGGCCTGGGCCACGCCTGGTCGAGAAGGCCGGTGAGGCTCAGTTGCTCGTTCTAGGCAGCCACGGCCGCGGGGGATTCGCCGGCATGCTGCTGGGCTCGGTCTGCAACGCCGTCGTCAATTCAGCCCAAATACCCGTCATCATCGCCCGGCTACCGGGACTCTCGGACAGCCCCGCCTAACAGTGTTCCTGCCGCAGTAACGCGGAAATCAGGCCGGTGCTAGTCGAAACAGTCGGCCCCTGCAATTGCTCATAGGTACACGATCGCGGGTCGCGTTCCGGCCTCCACCGGTTGAACTGCGCGGTGTGGCGGAACCGGTCGCCTTCCATGTGGTCATAACGGACCTCGACCACCCGCTCAGGCCGTAACGGCACAAACGACAGGTCCTTGCCTGCGTTCCAGCGGGACTGCTCCCTCGCACCGTTGCTCTGATCAGCCCACTGCCACGGATGTTCATCGAATCCTGTTGCCAGTGCTTGCAACTCGGCGAAAAGCTCTCGGCGGCGGGCCATCGGGAATGCTCCAATCACGCCGACCGGTACCAACGTCCCGTCGCCGCGGTGAAGGCCCAGCAGCAGTGAGCCGATGGCATCGGCGCCCGACTTGTGCAGCCGATAGCCGGCGACTACGCAGTCCGCGGTCCGTTGGTGCTTGATCTTGAACATCGCCCGTTTGTCCGGCAGGTAGGGGAGGTCGAATGGCTTCGCGACGACGCCGTCGAAACCCTCGGCCTCGAGTTCATCGAACCAGCGCTGGGCGGTCGCCAGATCGGTGGTGGCCGGCGTGACATGAAACGACTCACTGCTCCCGGCCATCGCCTCGGTCAGCGCTGACCGGCGAACCTCGAACGGTTCGCTTGTGAGGTCCCGGTCTCCAAGTGCCAGTAGGTCGAAGGCGATGAAGGAGGCCGGTGTGGCAGCGGCAAGCATGCCCACCCGGGAATCGGCGGGGTGGATGCGCTGCTGCAGCGCCTCGAAGTTCAGCCGGCCATCAGCCGCGATGATGATCTCGCCGTCGATCACACACCGCGGCGGCAACTCAGCTTTGGCCGCCACCACCAATTCGGGGAAGTAACGGGTCAGTGGCCGCTCGTTGCGGCTACCGAACTCCACCTCGTCGCCGTCGCGAAAACATATTGATCTGAAGCCATCCCACTTCGGTTCATAACAGGCGCCGTCGGGGATGTGCGCCACCGACTTGGACAACATCGGCGCCACTGGCGGCATCACCGGCAGGTCCACTAGTTCATTGTGCCCTCAACGGCGAACGGGTTGGTGCCGCCGGCCAGACGATGGCGGGCTTCGGACTCCCGCATTCGGAGGTGTTCGAGACTCTCCTCGAGTGCAGCCACTTCTCCGAGCCATCCCTTGTCCTGGGCCTCGCTGAGTCGATCTTCGGCGTTCTTCGCCATCTCCTCGATTCTGCCGAGTTGGGCTGGGTCGACCCGCAGGAAGCGGCATCGGGTGCAGGCATGCTCGTGTACGCACGGCGTTCCGTATGGGCGGTGGCATTCGCCTAGCGCGACCCGGCGCAGCAGGAAGTGCTGCTCGAAGTTCGCCCATTCGTCGGCCTCAGCGGTCCGGTTCTCGCCGTCTGGGCGTAGTTCTCGGCGCCGCGCGATGAATGCTTGGTGCGCTGCGACCAGATGTTCGGGGAAGACAGCGGTGTAGCCGCGGGTGGTGTTGAGATTGAGGTGGCCCAGCAGTGAGGCGGCGATATGCAGGGGCAAGCCGTTGTTGACCGCATCGGTGGCGAACAGGCGACGGAAGTCATGCGGCGTGAAGTGAACCGGTCTAACGGCGTCTGTCAGCTCAATTGCTTGTGCTGCGTGGATCAGGACGCCGCGGAGGTAATGCCCGGACAGGACCTCCTGGCGGATGCCGACACGGCGGGAGAACAGGTGCGGGAAGGGATCCCCGTGGACCTTCTCGTGCTGGTCGTAGCGTATTGACAGCGGAATGGAATCTCCACCGGCCTTGGCGCGGCGTAGCACTGCCAGGAGCACCTGCACCAACTCGGGTGTCATCGGAATGAGGCGCTCGCAGTCATTCTTGGACGGCACGATGTGCAGCAGCGGAACGAGCGTCCCAGAGGTGGGTGCGGTGTAGTGACGCAGGGACAGCTGAGTCAGTTCGAGGAGTTCTTCGACGCGAATACCGGTGTGTCGCAGTGTCTCCACGATGGCCCACGCCCAGAACCCATCCTCTTCCCGGGCGGTGACGTCGATGCGCTGCGCTTGGCCTCGTATCCACGCCGGTCTGTCCTGGCCATCATCGAGGCGAGCCCAAACTCTGGCCCGCGTGGCGTAGAAGTGGTTCTCCGGCGGCGCAATCCGCACGAAGGTACAGCCGTCGACCTCGAAACGCTCTTCGTGGCCAGCCGCTTGGGCAGCGTGGAGCAATCTCGCGGCCCGCGATTTCTGCGCCTCGACGCCCGCCACCAGTTTCGGCAATAAGGGTGTGAGCATCCGGGTGCGTTCTTGCATCGTGGCCTTCTGGCGGAGTTTCTGTTTCGCGGCGGCGCGGCTGACATGCCGCGGGACAGGACAGGGTGCCACCCACACTCCCCACCGGGCGGGATCGTCGTGCGACCACTCGGCAAGGTCGCGGTAGAGGCCACGCACGGCGAAAAGCGTGGAATGTGTTTCCCGGCGGGGCAGACCCTCGGCGGTGCGAGAGAGCCGCTCCATCCAGGCGGCAGAGACCTGTGGTGAAAGACCGAGGGTCGATTGCTCGGGATTGATCTGGAGCACCTCGAACCAGAACAGCCGCGCCAGCCGGTAGGCCAGTCCCTCCAGCGAGCTGTAGTCCATCGAGACGCGGACTTCGTTGAGGTAGTTGACCAGAAGGTCTCGGACGCCCGACGGTGGGATGCCGTAGCGGTCGACCAGGGTGGCTGTCGAATGCTGGCGCGAGTTTCCACGAGCCGACCACGTCGCCCGGAGGGTGGGCGCTTCCCCGGCAAGTGGGCCGAGTTCAACGAGCAGCTCCCACAGCAGGTGCTCTCGGCGGGTCCGCCCGGACGTCTTCACCACATCGGCGTAATAGAGCAGGTCGTCGCCGGTCAGCTGATCAATCCGCTTGCCGGTGCGGATCATGATCCGTGCCAGCGCCCGCTCGGAGTCGACCTGGTAGCGGGGCACGTTGTTCACGTAGGCCGGCAGGCTGCGTAGCCGCTCCAGATCGGAGTCTGAGTTGATATCGAGGAACGCCCGCAGATTGATCACGCGATGGGTATTGAGAAGCCAACTGTAGGACGGTCGCAATACGCGCAACTGCAGCAAGGGATTCATGGCGGCCAAAGCCGAGGACCAGAACGGCGCCGTGGGCAGCGAGTGATGGTGAACCCACGAATTGGGCGCAGCATCACAACCGCTGGCAAGCCAGCGCTCCTCCCACGTCTCTCCGGGGTAGCGGATCAGCATCTCCAGCACCGACCGCACACCAAGCATGAGGTTGTTGCGTCGCAGGCGTCCCCGAATCTGGCCCTCGATCAGCTCGCACAACTCATCGAGTGCAAGCCTCTGCACCAGCGTGCCCTTGGCCCCCTCGGGATGATCTGGGGCAACGTGATTGGCGTCGTATCCGCGCAGGAGTCGCAACTTCCCGGTGGAGCCGAACCGCGAATCCGCCGGGACGGGCGCGAGGTGTGGAGAGTCCGGTCGGGAAAACAGTTTGGTCGTGGGGCCCGACGCCCTTCTGGTCTCGAACGCCTGCTGACGCACGGCGTCCCGAGTTCCACCGTCACTCATTGGGTAGGCCCAGCAATTCGCGGACGGCCGCAGCGTCGAAGGCCGGCTCAATCGACGGAGTGGGAGCGGGCGGGCGCGCGTAGTGCTCGAGCATCTTGCCCACCAGATCCTCCAAGCGGGGTTGGGTATAGATCTGGGTGGTAGTGATGCTTGAGTGGCGCAGCACGGTCTGCACGTCAACCAGCGTGAACGCCTCGTCCGCAAGCATCCGCGATGCCGCGGTGTGACGGAAGTCGTGCAAGGACCAGTTGGTGCCCAAACTGGCGTTGGCTCGGCGGAGGACCGCGCGCATGGCGTGGTAGTTCAACGGGGCCGGAGAAGACCGCCGCGTCCACCACACCGGTCCGCCTGGGGTCATCGGTGGCTGCTCGGACAGATACAGCGCCAACCAGACAAACGAGTCCACTGAAGCGGGAACGCGCTGCCGCAATCGAGTTCCCTTGCTGGTCACGGTGATCGTGTAATCGGCTGCGTCCAGGTCGCCGTGACACAACCCGAGCAACTCAGAGGCCCTGACGCCCGACGAGAGATAGAAGCTCACCAGCGCCCGGTCGCGGTTACTGCGCAGCGCCCCGAAAAGCGCCGCCGCAGCGTCGTCGGGGATTCCCCTCCATGCCGGTCGCGGTGTCTTCTGGCGGTAGTTGGCCCGCCGATAGACCACAAAGCTCTCCATCGGATTGTGGTGATTGTGAGGCCGATCGCCGCCCCGAGTGCGTTGCGCCGGAACGGGATTCACCAGAGGCCCAAGATCTGCGGTGCACGCATGCTCGTAGAAGCCATAAAGGACTGACAGCTGGTGATTGATCGTCCTGGGTGCGTACTTTGCCGACAATTCGGTCTTACCGGTCACCGCATTGATCGAGCCCGGCAACGGGGCGTCCGGCCGGCGGCGCAACCGCTGCGGATTCGGCGTCTCACGCAGATGCTCGACGAAAGCCCGGACATCAACACGCTCCGCCCGCCTCCAATCAACCAACTGGCAATCAAGGAACCGAAACCACCGCAGCAGGTCGTACGCGTAACTTCGAAGTGTGAGTGGACTGCAATCAGAAGCCGCCAGTTCCCGCAGATACGACGAGGCTGCAGCATGCTCGGAGTCCGGGAAAATGACCCGCCACGCGAGCCCACTCGACGACTGCTCTACCCGACCTACATCCACCATCCCGGCATCCTCCACGCTCCCCGACGGGCGCGAGGAAGTTCAGTCAACTAGACGCGCACTGGTGTTCCGGGACGGCGACGAGGTGGTCCTGCAGTCCCGCAACGGCAAGGATCTGGGCCGATACTTCCCGGAGCTCGTCGATGCCTTGCGTGCCGAGATCGCTCCTCAGTGTG
>JAUPLT010000170.1 GCA_030836785.1 Actinomycetota bacterium | reverse complement strand
GTCCCCGTGGTGGGCCAAGGCGCTCGACCACTCCAGCATCGTGCCCGGATCGGTGATCGAGGTCTGCGACCCCCGTTTGATCAGCGCGTCGACAATCCGTTTGGCGCACTGTGATTATCCGCCACCGGGCGGGCCGAACAGCAGCAGCCCCGGGGCGCCGCGCCGGCGTGCCACGCCCTCGAGGTCGAGCAGTACCGGGGATGCTCGGCGGGTCGCCAGGTTGCGGCCGATGAGGATGCCGCTGCGGTTGCCCAACGCGCTGGACACCAACGGCGAAAACCGCGCCCAGTGCTTGGTGGTAGTGGGCTGGCAGTACTGGTCGCGTGGGGCACGCTCCTCGCTGCCAGGCAGGCCGATCTGCCACAACGCCACCTGTGCCCCACCGCGCGGCCCGCGCAGCGTCGTGTCGAGTTCCTCGGCGAAATGGGTGTGCAGGTGTTGCACCGCCTGGGCGGTGGTCGCGGCAGAGGCGGAGCCGATCGCAGCGACGGTCGTGGACTCCACCTCCCGCTCCAGAGTGGAGGACCGCAGTTCGGCGTTGTAGTCCTCCCCGCTGTGGTAGCGCTCGATCAGATCGGCGTGGCTGGCACGGCGGCCGGTGCGCTGGAAGCTCTGGTCGTTGAGGTTGCGTTGGGCGCGGTCCACACGGGTCAGCGCCTTTTCCGCCGAGCGGATGGTGACGTGCTGGAACCAGTCCACATCGGCGTCGTCGACATCGACGTCGTAGAGCGAGAGCAGCAGTTCGGCGCGCGGATAGGCCAGGCCGGCGCGGGGAAGCTGCGACACCGGCATCATCGTCTGATAGCTCGACGGCCCGCTGCCGGTTCTGGTGCGCAGCACCGGGTGCAGGGACGGCAGATGACGACGCCACCAGGACCGGTCCGCGCGGCGGGTCTGCTGGTCCCCCAGATCAATGTCATCAGGAGCGACGGACTGAAAGTCCTGCGCGGTCAACCGTTCCGGGCCGCCCGGATCGTGCGGGAACGGCACCCGGAACACCCCCCGATTCCAGTGGCGGGCGTAAAGCCAGTGGATTTGACGCGCAGTGGCCGGTACGGCAGCGAACTCCGCGGGGATCTTGCCCAGGATCTCCTCGACCAACGCGCGGTATCCGGCCAGCGATTGCGGGTCGTCGGGGTCCCGGCCGATGATCACAGTCGCGGCCTTGGTGACACCGCCGACACCGCTGCGGCCCACCATGCCCGCATCCACCGGAATGCGCAGCCCGAAAATCTGTTCGTAGAAAGGCTCGATCTGCAGAAAAGACTCCCAGTCGCGGACTTCGTCGACCCACTGGTCGCGGTCGGCGTAGCCGTCGAGCATCGCCCGAATGGTGCGCCGCGGCGACAGCGGTGCGCTCACCCCCCACAGCACCATGCCCGACGGCAGTTGGCGGGTCAGCGGGCGGTGGCGCCGCGCGATCTGGTCTTTGAGGCTGAAGGCCATCATGCCGCCGGGCTGGCCGGCGACGAGGAACTCGGCGTAGACGCCGCCCTGTGTGAACACGAGATTGCCGATGACCTCTTTAGGCGCCGACAGCCACGGGTCGCCCCCCTCCGCGGCCGCGCTGCGTTGGGTCCGCGCGAGACCGCTCAGCGCCCACCCCAACCGGTGGAACGGGGACGGTTTGCTCACCGGGATCTGGCGTGCCGCCGCCGTCAGACCAGCGGTGGCCGCCGCCCCCAGCACGAAGATCGTGACGGCGTGCCCGGAGTCGTACCACGCGCGGGTGGCCAGGAAGGTTGCGGCGATGCCCAGCAGGAACGCGGCGCCGTCCCACACCCGCCATGGCGCGAACCACAGCCGGGTGTTGTCGTCGATGTGGGAGACATAGATCGGGAAGTCGCGCACATCGGTGAACACCCGCGCTGTCTCGCGCCGAAACTCGTCGCTCATCGTCGCTGTTCCCCGAACCGGCCGCTGCCGCTACTGACCGAACTGGCCGGTGGTGATGCCGCCACCGTGCTTGTCGACGGTGCCCTTGACGGAGGTGGCCAGGCCTGCGCCGCCGAGGATGATCGCTGCTATCGCCACACCGCCGAGCACCTTCCCGGCGGCGGCCCCAAACCCACGGGTGAGCGAGAACGCCCCGGAGACCCCGCCGACAGCGATGGCGATGATGGCCAGCGGGATTCGCGCCGCATCCCAAAGACCGGGAATCGCGGTGAGCAGATCGCCGGCGGCGAGTGTGGTTTCGATCATGGTGGTGTCCTTTCAGTGGGGGTGGGTGGTGTGGGGTGCAGTGGCTTCACAGCGTCAGCGGTGACGACCGCCCGCCGCCGCCGGCCAGATAGTCGAAAACGTCGTGCAGCACCAGCAGCATCGAATGGCGCTGCCGGTCCTCACCGTCGATCGCACGCGCGGCCCCCCTCACCAAGACGGGGTGGCCGCCACACAGTTGCTCGACTTGCCGCCAGCCTGGTTCGGCGGTGAACTCGGGATCGGTGTTGTCCAACGCCCGCACCGCCCAGGTGATCCCACCGCCGCACCCGGCGGGCGAGGCCGCGTACAGCAGGCTCGCCAGCGACATTTCGGCCTGGCCGCGCCAGAAGCCGTGCGGGTCGCGCAGGGCGACTTCAGGACACACCGACGCTGCTTCGCGCATCAGGCGGGCGGCGGCGAACCCCGCCTCAGATGCGGTGCGGATCGTTGTGGTCGGATCGGGGGCGCTCACGGTGTCGACTCCTGCCGGTGATTGGGGTTGGCTGCCATCGGTGGCTCCGGTGCTACTGCGGTCGAGCTGGTGCGGGCACCAGGTCGTCATCGACGGACATCGCCGGTGCCTGATCGAGTGCGGCGATCACCCACCGGCCGCCCACGCCCTGCAGCGTCAGCGGATACACCAACTGGGTAGGTGCGAATTGGGAGGTGACAGCATCCACCCGCGCCAGCACCCGCACCGATTCCCCGTCGGCCGGCACCGTCGCTGGAGCGGCGGTGGCGGTTAACTGCGACAGCGCGACGCTCTGGTAGGCACCGCCAAGCCCGGTGAGCAGAGAGTCCGCGCTCACATAGCGATCCACACCGCCGGCTGCGGTGAGGTAGGCGGTCAGGAAACCCGACACCGCCGAGAACACCGGATCCGCGCCAGACAGCGCCACGGGATAGGTCATCGGCAGCATCGCCCCCGGACCCGGGCCGCCCACACGGGCGGGCAGACTGATGGCCTGCGGCCCGTACCGCGACCACAGCACCGGTACCCGATACAGGGCGCGCGTCGGGCTGGCCGATTCGTACGGGCGCTGCGTCACCCCCACCACGACCGAATACACCTCGGCGTCAGCCTCTTTACCGGCGAGGTCGGTCAGCGTCACCGCCACCACCGTCGGGGCGGTGATGACCACAGCGGGGGTAGTGGGCAGCTTCCACTCGCCGTTCTTGGCGACGAAGCCCGTGAGCACCGCCGCATCGTTGGCGGTGGCCGTCAGCCACACGGAGACGAAATCCTGCGCGAAGGAACTCACCACCGCGGACTTGTTGACCACCGTGCGGGCCGGTCCCACCACGTCGACAGCAGAGCCGAACAGGAACTGCCACACCAGATGCAGGCCCGCCAGCGCTGCCAGCCCCAACACCGCCGGGCGGCCGAGGCGCGCGCCCAGCGACTGCGACCGCTGTAGGCGGCCGGCCCAGGTACGACTGATCTTCATGTCCCGCTTCCTATCCCGCTCGGCGCGATGTCGCTCACAGCGGTTCGTGTCCGATGATCTTCAAGCTGCTCACCGCGAAGGTGTGGTCGACCGGATCGGAGTTCGGGGTGCCCCCGAAGATCGGGTCACCGGCGAAGGTCGGCGGCGTCGGCAGCCCGGGCAGCAAGTCCGGCCCCGGCGCCGCCGACGTCGGGACATCGACCGGCGGCCTTGAGGTCT
Source organism: Actinomycetota bacterium (assembly GCA_030836785.1). Taxonomy (GTDB): domain Bacteria; phylum Actinomycetota; class Actinomycetes; order Mycobacteriales; family Mycobacteriaceae; genus Mycobacterium. The sequence continues at coordinate 4,226 of JAUPLT010000170.1, read as the reverse complement.
GCCGGATCAGCATCCGGACTTTCGAGGCCAAAACCCGCTGGACGGGTATCACGGCCTCGCCGTGCACATTCTTGGTGTCCTGGGTGATCAGCGTGCGCTCGGTGTCGTTGAACGCGTACTGCGCTGTCGTGACCACCCGATGCTGCGACCACTGCGACGTGCCGCTTGCATCCTGCCCGATCCAGCCGGGAGTCAGCGAAATCGCTGTGATGACATAGGTTTTCGACAATTCGATGTCAATCACCTGCCCGTCGATACCGTCGCGCACACACACGAACGCGTTGCGGGGATCAGCGCCGGCCATGGTCTGGGCAGAGGTGGACCCCGCCGGGCAGGACCCCGAGGCGTCGGCACTGTAGGGCAGCGGCCGATCACCGATCGCCGCGGGCTCTGCTGCGGGCGCCTGGGACGTGGGCACTGCGACCGCCGGATCGGCGACGGTGGCTTGGCGCACCACCACCTTCTGATCGCGCCCGCCGTAGAACATCGTCGACGCGACAACGACCACAACGATCGCGGCGATCAGCACGCCGGCGAAGCCGATGGCCACCCGGGGATCGAAGCGCCGGGGTCGCCCACCGCGCTCGTCGCCCCCCGCGTCGTCCTGCGCGTCCGGCCGGGTGTCCGGGTCGTGGGAGTCGAGGTCAATCGGCGCTGCGCTGTGCTGGCTCCCGTCGTACTGGCCGTGGCCGTCCTGATCGCCTTCGCCCACGGCGTCGTCCTCGGCGTCCTCGCCGCTCTGCGGAGTGTCGTACGGTCCCCAATCGGTCGCGGGGGCGATCGGGTAGTCATCGGCGGCGGTGTTGGTCTCGATGAACTGATGGCGAGCCTCAGCCTGCCCGGCCTTCACGGACTGATTCACGATGCTCACCGGCGCCCCTTCTGGTGGGTCATGCTCAGGAGGCTGCGCACGCTCGGGCGGCGGCGTTGACCCCACGCGGCGGGGGCCGTCGCGCCCGGTGCGGCGGGCGGGCAGACGGCCGGGGCGACCCATACCCCCGGCCAGCGCGCCGATGCGCCCACACAGCGGTACGGCTCCGATGTGGTGTTCACGGGGTTGGACACCGCTGTCCCGGCGCCGACGCCGTCGTGGGCACCCCACATCGAGTGCTGGCGCACCGTGGTGCGCCGCGAGGACGCCCAGCGCAGCAGGGTGAGCAGCGCATACAGCGATGCGCCTGCGGCTGCGGCCCCCCGGATCACGTCCACCGTGTGCGGCATCGAGGCGAGGTAGGCGATGACCGCTACGCTCCCAATCATGCTTCACATGTTGACAGATGCGACACGATAAGACAACCGTAAACACATGACGTTCAGAGAAACGACAGACCGGTACGACGAACTGCGGCGCGAGTGGATCGCCGAACACGCCGGAATCTTCACCATGCAGATCCGGCGAGCCGAGGTGCTCAACCGCCGTATCCGGCGCCGCAATCGCGATCTGGCCGGGGCGCGCCCGGACCCCTACGACGACAACGCCACCCATCCGCTGCTCGCCCGCACCCCGGACACCGTGGAAGCCAAGCTGGAGTTGCTCATCGTGGCGGTTGTCGCGCTGGCTGCGCCGCTGGGCTGGCCGCTGGGCCGATGGCTGTACGCGAGGATCGAAGCGCTGATCCCGCATCGTCTGCGGTCATTCCCGATCGTCGCGATGTTGTGGTCGGCGAGCATTCTGGGAGTGCTCACCACGCTGCTCTACAGTTTTCGGGAAACCTCGTCACTGGGATCAGCGGTCCTGGCACCGTGGATCATGGCGCAGCTGCCCGCCGCATTTCTGACCGCCGGCATCTATGGGATTCTCACCGGCTGGCTGGCCATCGACGGATCACTGGACTGGTGGCCGCTGATCCCCCTGCCCGCCAGCATCGGGCTGAACATCCCCCTGGCCGCCGATGACCTCACCGGGCCGTCTGTCTTCGTCACCGCTGAGGCGCCTCTGTCCTCCTACGATCTGACCCCGGTCACCCGCGCACGCGGAGGTTCTCCCCGGCTGATCGTCATCGCGTTGATCGTCAGCGCGCTGGGCGCCTTCTGGACGCTCGGCGCTGTCGCCGTCGGCATCAAAGATGTTCTTCTACAGCAGAGTTCGACTCCCACCGCGGTCAGCGGCTACTGATCGCCGCCGCTGGCGCGATGCGGTGATCAGTGCCCCCATCATCGGCACGCCACCTCACCCGGTGGGTTTCCTCCCGCGGCCCCGTGTCCACCGCACGGCGAATCTGGCCGTGGTGTCGTCGTAGGTCCCGGCTACGCCGACAGAAGACCGGCCGGGACGCTCGCGGGACGGATGGGCAGAGGAATCGCCGTGCGGGAGGCGTCGGCGAGCATCTGCTGGAAGATTCGGGCCAGGACGCTGGCGTCGTCGAGTGCATCGTGTGGGCGCATCTGCTCAACCCGGTAGTGGCCGGCCAGTGTCGTCAGCTTGAGATTGGCCAAGTCAAGCTGCAGGTGCTGGGCCACTTCGACGGTGCAGAGCAGCGACGCGACGGGCAACTCGATGGCACCGCGGCGTGCTTCGGCGGCGAGGAACCCGTAGTCGAAGTCGGCGTTGTGGGCAACCAACGTCCGCCCCCGCAGCATCGCGGCGAGTTCGGCGCTCACCTGGTGGAACTGGGGGGCGCCAGCCAGGGCGGCGGCGGTCAAACCGTGGATATGCGTGGGACCGGGATCGACGCCCGGATTGAGCAGCGTGCTCATGATGTCGACGATGGTGCCGTCGGATGTCATGGCCAGGGCGGCGACGCTGAGAATCCGATCTGTTCGGAAATCGGTGCCGGTGGTCTCGACGTCAACGATGACCCAACCGCGGTCGGTACTCATGGGCACTACTGTGCCCGCCGGCTCCGACAAGCCCGTCGGTAGCGGCACCGGCGGCTTACCGACGACGACTTTCGGAGCGCCGCTCGGAGCGCGTAGAGGATCGCTCGGCCCCGTCTCGCGGTGCTGGGCTGCGCAACACCGCAGAGGGGCGCACCGTGTCGAGGGCGATGTCACCGATAGCAGGCGCCGGGGTGGTCGCCGAGTCCACCCGCGTAGCCACCGGACTGGGTCTGGCTGGCGCCACCGCTACCGCCGCGGGGGCCGCGGCCGGGGTGGGCGCCGGTGGGCTCGCGTACCCCGCGTCGACCATGGGCTGCAACACCCGATCCAGGGCATCGACCCAGGCCTTCGGGACGCCGGCGTCGCGCAGCGGCCGGGTCAAGGGCAGGTCCGTTGAGGGGACGCGGTAGGTCGTCGTCGTGGCGCCGTAGGCGTTGACCGTGACCGAGATGTTCTCTGCCGGAACCGATGCCAGGTCGACAAAAGCCGTCTGGCCGTGCCGGTAGACCAGACCGGCGAGTGCGTTGAGCACCGCCACCGGATTAGGGTTGCGGGGAAAGTCGCTGAAAGCGTCGTAGCTGTTGACGATGATTACCGTGTTGAATGGCGTCTCGGCAGCTACGCGCATCTCCGACCCCGTCTGGAGCAGCGACATCACCACCTCGGGCAGAAAGTTCAACATCCCGGTCGACGGTGTCGCAGGGTCTGCCACCCGGACCAGCGTGAGAGCCGCCGGATCTGGGCGATTCGGTTCCGCCGCCAACACTTTCGCGGCGGCATTGATCACCAGTGCGCCCTGGGAGATACCCCACACCACAAGAGAACCCGTGGTGGCGAGGCTGGTTTCGATCATCTGAACCAGGGTGGCCGCACCGACTGCGACGGATTGCCCCAACGACATCTGCCCCGCGAACGGGGACAGCTGCGCGGGATAGGGCACGTTGACGAGGTTGGCCGAGAACGTGTTGGCGAAGCTGGCCATCGTCGCTGCGCTGACGCTGGGGAAGCTCGTGCCTCCCACGACGAGGGTTTCGGCGGCCCGGGGCGGGGCCGGGGCGGCGGCCTCGGCGGGGGCATGAGCAGTCGCGAGAAGCCCCGCCGCGAGGGCGCAGACGGCGGTGGCGCTGGTGAAGCGGGCCGCAAAAGGCATGGGAGTCCCCCGGTTGCAATGGTCGGTTGTGAATGAGGTGGTGGGTGGTCAGCGCAACGCGGCCCATATGCGCCGCCACACGCTGGTCCGGCGGGGCGGTGGCGGGCGTGTACCGGCGATCGTGTGATGCCCGCTGCGGGCGACCAGCGCCTGGCATGCCGCGTCATACCGGGCGACGAACACCGACCAATCCGGTATCTGCACGCATTGGCCTATGCCGCCGCGGATGAGCAGGCGGGCGTGTTCCCTATCGGGT
>JAUPLT010000169.1 GCA_030836785.1 Actinomycetota bacterium | reverse complement strand
TCAGCGGGGCAGTGTCTGAGGCCCCGATCAGCGGGGCAGTCCGAGCAGTCGCTCGCCGGCCATGCTGAGGAGAATCTGTTCGGTCCCACCGGCGATGGACAGGCACCGGGTGTTCAGGAAGCTCAGCACGGCCTCGTTGACCACCAGCCCGCCGCCCGGGGAGAGGCCCATCCGGAACTCTTCGAGCGCCTGGCGGTAACGCACCCCGATCAGCTTGCGGGCGCTGGCTTCGGCGCCGGTGTCCCGGCCCCCGACCGCCAACTGGGCGATCCGATGATCGAGCAGCGAGCCGACCTGTGCGGCCAGGAGCAGTTCGCCGAGCCGGTCGGCGGTGCCGGTGTCCAGATCGGCGCCGGAGAGGCCGCTCAGCATCTGCTCCATCGGGTTGCCCAGCGCGGTGCCGTGGGCCATCGCCACCCGCTCGCTGGCGAGCGTGGTTCGGGCCAGCCGCCAGCCGTCGTTGACCGCGCCGACCACCATCTCGTCGGGCACGAAGACCTCGTCGAAGAAGACCTCGTTGAACAGTTCGTCGCCGGTGATCTCCCGCAGCGGCCGGATCATGATGCCCGGCGAACGCATATCGACAAGGAAATAGGTGATACCCCGATGTTTCGGGGCGCCCGGGTCCGTTCTCGCCAGGCAGACTCCCCAGTCGGCCTTGTGCGCCGCCGACGTCCAGACCTTTTGGCCGGTCAGCGTCCAGCCCCCCGCGGTGCGGACGGCCCGGGTGCGCAGCGCCGCCAGGTCAGAACCCGCGCCGGGTTCACTGAACAGCTGGCACCAGCGCAGGTCACCGCGCAAGGTGGCCGGCACGAACCGCTCGATCTGTTCGGCTGTGCCGCCCTCGAGAATTGTGGGCACCGCCCACCAGCCGATGACGAGATCGGGGCGGGTCACGCCGGCCGCGGTCAACTCTGCGTCGATGAGCAGTTGCTCGGCCGGGGACGCGCCGCGTCCGTAAGGCCGAGGCCAGTGCGGCGCGAGGAGTCCGGAGTCGGCCAACTCCACCTGACGATCGGCCTCTGGCAGCGCCGCCACCCTGGCTACTGCCGCAGCGATTTCCGGCCGCAGGTGGTCGACGGAGTCGAGGTCGATCCGCAGATCCCGGCGTACCCCGCTTCGGGTCAGTTCGCCCACCCTGCCCAACCACGCCGAACGGCCACCGAGGAGTTGTCCCAGAGCGTACGCCCGCCGGAGATAGAGGTGGGCGTCGTGTTCCCAGGTGATACCGATGCCGCCCAGCACCTGAATGCAGTCCTTGGCGTTGCCGGTGGCCGCGCCGATGCCGACCGCCGCAGCGACGGCGGCGGCAATGGACAGCTGATCGCCGGCACCGGGCAGTGACCCCTGTTCGGCCGCCACAGCCGCATCGGCAGCCGCGACCGCGACCTGCTGGGACCGTAGGAGCATCTCGGCGCACATGTGCTTGACGGCCTGGAAGCTGCCGATGGGCCTGCCGAACTGCTCGCGCACCTTGGCGTACTCGGCCGCGGTGTGCAGCGCCCAGCGCGCGACCCCGGCGGCCTCGGCGGCCAGCACCGTTGCGCCCAGATCGAGGAACCGGCGCCGCGTCACCGCGAGTCGGACACCCTGCGCGTCTCGCAACGTCACCCTGGCCAGCGGCCTGGAGAAATCGGTGGCCGGCAACGGGTCGACCGTGACACCCGGCCCCTCGGCGTCGACGACCAGGACATCGTCACCCACCGGGAGCAGGAGCACGCCGGTCGGCAGTGCGCCCAGGACATGCTCGGCGGTTCCCGACACCCGGCCGCCCCGCTCCTGCAGATCGGCGGCGAACGCCGCGCCCGCCGTCGCCTGACCGGTGCACAGTCGGGCCATCAGTTCGGGATCGTCGACCACCAGGGCCGCCAGCGCGGTGGTCGCGACCGGACCCGGGATCAGGGCGTAGGCGGCCTCGTCGATCATCGCGCACAGATCCGCCACCGTTCCGGCGGCGCCGCCGACCTCATCGGCGGCGGCGACGCCGAACAGCCCCAGAGCTGCCAGCCCACCGAAAACGGCCCGCCAGGCGTCAGTCCGGCCCTGTTCGACCTCGCGGATGGCGGACGCCGCCGCAGCGCCGGACGCCCAGTCGCGGACCAACTCGCGGGCGGCGAACTGCTCGTCGGTGATGGTGGCGGACACCGTCGTCTCCTCGGGTCGCTGCGACATGGGCGGTTACCGGCACCGACCACTAGAACGTGTTCTAATAGTGCCAGCGACGAGGCGTCAAGTCGACGCTCACGCCGAAGCGAGGGTCCCGCCGGAGAAGGAGTCGTCACAGCGATGTCGTCGACAGCGCAGCAGCCGTCGGCGGGAGAACCCGGCTCCCAGCCACGCGAGGTGACACCCGTTTCGGTGCTGACCGAATCGGAACTGGGCTCGGAGGCCCAGCGCGAGCGGCGTAAACGGATTCTGGACGCCACCCTGGCGATCGCATCCAAAGGCGGCTACGAAGCGGTACAGATGCGGGCTGTGGCCGATCGCGCAGACGTCGCGGTGGGCACGCTGTACCGCTACTTCCCGTCCAAGGTCCACCTGCTGGTAACGGCATTGGGCCGGGAATTCGAGCGTATCGACGCCAAGACCGATCGCTCGGCCGCCGCCGGCGGATCTCCGTTCCAGCGACTGAACTTCATGGTCAGCAAGCTCACCCGGGCCATGCAGCGCAACCCGTTGCTGACCGAGGCCATGACCCGCGCCTACGTGTTCGCTGACGCGTCCGCCGCCGGTGAGGTGGACCATGTCGAGAAGATCGTCGACGGTATGTTCGCCCGGGCGATGAGCGACGGCGAACCGACCGAGGACCAGTACCACATCGCCCGGGTGATCTCCGACGTCTGGTTGTCGAATCTGCTGGCCTGGCTGACCAGGCGGGCTTCGGCAAGCGATGTCAGCAAGCGACTGGATCTGACCGTGCGACTTCTGCTGGGCGATGCGAACAACGCGCCGGAGAGGGCGGCCCGCTAACGGCCGGCAGGGCTCCGCTACAGTTTTTGGAAACGATTATCGTTTTCGTTGTGGAGGAATCGTGCGCAAAGTCGGTGGATACGCCGTGGCCGTGCTGGTGGCCGCGTGCGCGCTGAGCGCGTGTTCCGGTAACCGAGCCGGGAACTCCTCCGACGGCGGGGGCTCACCGGTGGGCTCACCGGCGGTGGTGGCGTCGTCCGACGTGTGGGGCAGCATCGCGCAGTCGGTGGCCGGCCCCGACGCCCGGGTGTCGTCGATCGTCGCCGGCGCGGCCGACCCGCACTCCTTCGAACCCGGTCCGGTAGCGGTGGCCGAGATGTCGGATGCGGCGCTGGTCGTCTACAACGGCGGCGGGTACGACTCGTGGGCCGTCGACATTCTCGAGGAGCACCCCGGCGTTGCATCCGTGGAGGCCTTCGCTCTGCTTGACCGTGCGGCCGTCGGGGAACCCGAGCCGGCCAACGAGCACGTGTTCTACGAGTTGAACACTGCCAAGGCGGTGGCCGGTCGGGTCGCCGACGCACTGGCGGAGGCAGACCCCGACAACGCCGGGGGCTACCGTTCCCGCGCGGCGGAATTCGGCCGTCAGGCCGACGTCATCCTCGAACGGCAGCGCGCGCTGCGGACAGCCTTCCCGGGTGCTGCGGTGGTCGCCACCGAACCGGTGGCGCATTACCTGCTGCTGGCGGCCGGCCTGCGCGATCGAACCCCGACCGGGTTCACCACTGCCGTCGAACAGGACACCGACCCGGCGCCGGTCGACATCGCGGCGATGCTCGACCTGATCACCGGCCGGCAGGTCGCGGCCCTGGTGTTCAACGACCAGACCGGCACCGGCGCCACCAACCAGGTCCGGGAAGCGGCCGATCGGACAGGGATACCCGTCGTCGCCGTCACCGAGACCCTGCCGGAGGGAACGGATTACCTGACGTGGCAAGCCGGACTGACCGACCGACTGGCCGCCGCACTGCGCGCGGCCCGGTAATGCCCGCCGAGGTCGTCTCGATCACCGGAGCCCGGTTGGCCTTCGGTGAGCGGGTGCTGTGGGACCACCTCGACCTGTGCGTGTCGGCCGGAGAGTTCATCGCGGTCCTCGGCCCCAACGGAACCGGAAAGACGTCCCTGATCAAGGTGCTCCTCGGTCAGGTCCCGCTCAGCGCCGGCACCGCGCTGATCGAGGGACAACCGGTTCGCCCAGGAAGCGACCGGATCGGATACGTCCCCCAGCACCGCGCCGTGGACCGCGGTCTGAGCCTGTGCGGCGCGGATATGGTCCGACTCGGCGTCGACGGCCATCGCTGGGGGCTCGCGCCACTGCGACCCGCCGCGCGCAGGCACCGCCGCGAAGCGGTCGACCGGGCCTTGACCCAGGTCAACGCGGTGACATTGGCCGCGGTCCCGGTCGGTGTCATGTCCGGCGGCGAGTTGCAGCGGGTACGCATCGCGCAGGCGCTGGCCAGCGACCCGGCGTTGCTGCTCTGCGACGAGCCGCTGCTCAATCTCGATCCCGCCAACGCCCGGTTGGTGGCGAACATCATCGACCGCCGCCGTCAGTCGGGCACCGCGGTGATGTTCGTGACCCACGAGGTCAACCCGGTGCTGCCCTTCGTGGACCGGATCCTCTACCTGGTGGCGGGACGGTTCCTGATCGGGACGGTGGCCGAGGTGATGACCTCGCAAACCCTCTCCGAGCTCTACCAGGCCGACATCCAGGTCATCCAGGTCGGCGGCCGATACGTCGTCGTCGGAGAACACCTGGACCATTCCGGCCACACCCACGGGCACACCCATGAATGACCGGCTGAGCGATCTGCTGCACGACATGTTCTCGTTCGGGGTCACCGCGGACCTGCTGGGGCGCGAGTTCGTCCAGCAGGCCCTGATCGCCGCTGCCCTGCTGGCCCTGGTGGCGGGGCTGATCGGGCCGTTCATCGTGATGCGGCAGATGTCGTTCGCCGTACACGGCTCCAGCGAGTTGTCGCTGACAGGCGCGGCGTTCGCGTTGCTCACCGGGCTGAACGTGGGGCTGGGAGCGCTGGTCGGCAGCGCCCTGGCCGCCGTCCTGTTCGGTCTGCTGGGCCAGCGGGCCCGGGAGCGGGATTCGGCTATCGGCGTGGTGCTGGCCTTCGGGCTCGGCCTGGCGGTGTTGTTCATCCACCTCTACCCCGGCCGAACCGGGACCAGCTTCGCCCTGCTGACCGGGCAGATCGTCGGCGTCGGCTACTCCGGACTGGCACTGTTGGCGGCAGTCACCATCGCGGTGATCGGGGTGCTGGCGCTGAGCTACCGGCCGCTGCTGTTCGCCACCGCAGACCCCGAGGTGGCCGCCGCCCGCGGCGTGCCGGTGCGCGCACTGGGCATCGTGTTCGCCGCGCTGGTCGGCGTCGTCGCCGCTCAAGGCGTTCAGATCGTCGGAGCGCTGCTGGTGATGTCGCTGCTGATCACCCCGGCCGCGGCGGCCGCACGGGTCTTCAGTTCACCGGTCGCGACCATCGCGGCATCGGTGATCTTCGCCGAGGTCTCCGCCGTCGGCGGCATCCTGCTGTCGCTGGCGCCCGGGGTTCCGGTGTCGGTGTTCGTGACCCTCATCTCGTTCGTGATCTACCTGGTCTGCTGGGCGTTCAGCCGCCGCCGGCACGACCCGGCCGCTGCGTAAGCTCACCTGGTGCCCTCCGTCGACCTCAACGCCGACCTGGCCGAGGGCTTCGGCGTGTGGACGCTCGGTGACGACGAAGCGATGCTCGATATCGTCAGCAGCGCGAACTTGGCCTGCGGTTTCCACGCCGGCAATCCCGTCGGCCTGGCCCGTGCCTGCACCGCCGCCGTGCGGCGGGGAGTCCGGATCGGTGCGCAGGTCGGTTACTTCGATCTGGCGGGCTTCGGCCGGCGCCGTATCGAGGTCGACCCGGACGAACTCGCCGCTGACGTCGTCTACCAGATCGGCGCACTGCAGGCGCTGACCCACACCGCGGGGGCGAGGCTGAGCCACGTCAAGCCCCACGGTGCGCTCTACAACACGATCGCCGTGGACCGCGATCAGGCCCGGGCGGTCGCCGAGGCCGTCTACGCCGTCGACCCCGGGCTCCCGGTACTGGGACAGGCCGGTTCGGCGTTCTTCGCCGAGGCCCGGCGGATGGGACTGCGGACGGTGGCCGAAGCGTTCGCCGACCGTGCTTACCTGCCCGACGGGCGGCTGGCACCGCGCGGCGCGGCCGGTGCGGTTTTACACGATCCAGCCGAGATCGCCCACCGGGTGGCCATGATGGTGTCGACTGGGACCGTGCTGGCGGTGTACGGCTCAGCTGTCGAGATAGAGGTGGTATCGGTGTGCGTACACGGTGATTCCCC
>JAUPLT010000168.1 GCA_030836785.1 Actinomycetota bacterium | reverse complement strand
CAGGGCGGCGCCGGCGGCAAGGGGGGCGACGGCGGCAACGGAGAATCCGGGTCGGGCAGCAGTGCCGGCAGTGCCGGCGGGGCTGGCGGTGCCGGCGGCGCCGCGGGTTCGGCTGGTGGCGGGGCCGGCGCGGCGGGCGTCGTGGGTCGTGGCGGGACCGGCGGTAACGGTGGTGCCGGCGGCCGGGGTGGTGAGGGTGCCACCGGTGGTGCCGGTGGTACCGGTGGTCTCGGTGGTTCGGCCGGTGCCGGTGGAACCAACGGCGATGGCGGTAACGGTGGCGCCGGTGGTGTGGGCGGTACTGGCGCTCAGGGCGCCTACGGCAATCCGTATGGAGGTACGGGGTATGCCGGTGGTGCCGGTGGGGCCGGCGGTAACGGTGGGCAGCCCGGTAGTGGTGCTGGAGGTGCGGGCGGCACCGGCAATGGCGGTGTCGGTGGTGCCGGTGGTGTGGGTGGTACCGGCGGTTACGGCGTCTACGTCGGCGGCACCGGCGGTGATGGCGGTACCGGCGGCACCGGCGGTAACGGTCTAGTCGGTGGTACGGGCGGCACCGGTGGTGCCGGCGGTGCCGGGGAGTTCGGCTCTGCGGGTAACGCAGGCACCGCGGGCCAGCCGCCGACCGGTGGAGTCGGTGGTGGCGGTGGCGGTGGCGGTGCTGGCGGGGCCGGAGGCCCCAACAACAACTAGCCACTTGGTGGTTCGGGCGGAATCCGCACGTCGGTGACGGCGTGCGGATTCCGCGCGTGTGGGCTGGATCAACACGGATCAGGGAGACTTGTATGCAGCACGGCATCCACTTCGTCTCGGGGCTGCCGCGGTCGGGATCGACGCTGCTGGCCGGGATTCTGCGGCAGAACCCGCGTTTCCACGCCGGGATGTCGAGTCCGGTCGCGGCGATGTACATGGCGCTGGAGAAGTCGATGAGCCGGCGCAACGAAGCGGCGGTGTTCATCGACCCGGTTCAGCGCCGCGACGTGCTGACCGGCCTGTTCTCGAACTACTACCGCGAACTGCAGACCACCAAGGTGGTGTTCGACACCAACCGGATGTGGACGGCGAAACTGCCGGCGCTGACCCAGTTGTTCCCCGAGGCACGGGTGATCTGCTGCGTCCGCGACGTGAACTGGATCATGGACTCCATCGAACGTCTGGTGCGGCGCAACGCTTTTGAGCCCTCAGGCATGTTCGGGTATGAGTCCGGTGGGACGGTGTTCTCCCGGATCATGGCGGTGGCCAGTTCCGAGGGACTGGTCGGGTACGCCCTCGACGCGCTCAAGGACGGCTTCTTCGGCGAGCAGGCCAACGCCATGATCCTCGTCGAGTACGACGCGCTGGTGATCAATCCGCGGCGCACCCTCGAGGCGATCTACCAGTTCATCGGCGAACCCTGGTTCGAGCACGACTTCGACAACGTCGTCTACGACGCCGATGAGTTCGATTTGGCCCTGGGAGCGCCGGGACTGCACACCATCCGCCGCAAGGTGGAATTCATCCCCCGTCAGACGGTGCTGCCGCCGCAGTTGTTCCACCGGTTCGACGACGACATGTTCTGGCGCGTGCCGGGCGCCAATCGAAACAACGTCAGGATCATCAGCCGCCCCTGATCGGCATCTTCGCCGCCGTCAGGACGGTGCCGGCACCGCTTCGATGCGGGCCGGGACGTGCTTGTGCCACGGAGTCCCGGCGTAGGCATCGCGCCACTCGGTGGACGTGAGGTCGTTCGGCGCGACCCCGGGGCGACGCACCCGGCCGTCGGCGCCGGTGAAATCCACGCCGTATCCGTTCGGTAGCGATGCGTGCCCGGGCAGCATGGCCTCACTCACCTCGACGGTGGCCTCCGCGCTGCCGGCGGCGGTGGTGATCCGGGCCCGCCCGCCGTCGACCAGACCGAGCGACTCGGCGTCGGCCGCGCTGACCCGCAGTGCCCCGTCGGCATCTCGCTTGCGCCAGGACGGATCGCGGAGGATGTCGTTGGCAGTGAACGCCCGACGCTCACCGGCGGACAACACGATCGGGAACTCCGCAGTGATCAGCCCGGGGAAGCGGTCGCACAACCCGCTCAGGTCGTCGAGCAACTCCGGAATCTCCAGGGCGATCTTGCGGTCGGAATGGGTGATCAGGGCGAAGTCGTCGGCGTACTCGTGAACGGTGAACGTCACCGCCGACGGTGAGTCGAGAATGGCGTCGAACAGTGCGTTACCGTCGGCGTGCCCGGCCCGGCGGACTGCCTCGGGATAGGTCAGCGCTGCCTTCTGCGCCAGACCCCACAGGGCGGCAGCCCCCTGCAATCCGTCCGGCAGGGTCGGCCCCAGAGTCTTGTACAGCACGAACGGCAGCGCCCTGGTCAGTGCTGGGTTGGCCGCCAGTTCGGTGAAGAAAGCGGCGGTGTACGCGTCCCGCCCTGCTGCGGCAGCATCGTGGAGTGGGCGCAGATCCTCATCGCTGATCAGGTTGAGGGCCCGGACCAACCGGGCCCAGATCTCCGGCTCGGGCAGGGTGCCCGGCAATGGGTCGAACAGCGGACGGCGAAGATGGAAGGTGTTGTGCGGGAACTCGAGATTGAAGAACGTCGCCTCGGGCTTCTCGAACTGACTGGCGGCCGGCAGCACGTAGTGCGCCAGGCGTGCGGTCTCGGTCATCGCGACGTCGATGACGACCAACAACTCCAGCGACGCGAACGCATCCCGGCAGGCCCGTGAATCGGCCAGGGAGTGCGCGGGGTTGGAGCTTTCGACGATCATCCCGCGGAACCGGTCCGGGTGGTCGGTGCTGATCTCCTGCGGGATGACGTTGGCCGGAACCAGGCCGCCGATGATCGGAGCGCCGGTGACCGGTGTGCGACCCACCTTCGGTGTGTGGCTGAAGAGCGGGCCGAACATCGAATGCAGGTGCTGCCCTCCGGGTTTGGCAAAGTTACCGGTGAGAATCCACAGCATCTTGTTGAGATACGAGCACAGCGTGCTGTTGGGGCCCTGCTGCACGCCGAGGTCCTCGAACACCGCCACACTGTCCGCGGCGGCGATCCGCCGTGCCGCCGCCCGGATCAGGTCCGCGTCGACCCCGCAGCGCTGCGCGTAATCGGCCACCGGCACATAGCCAAGCGTCTCGCGAACCGGTGCGACGCCGTTGACATGCTCAGCGAGAAAGGTTTCGTCGCAAAGGTTCTCCTGCACCAGGACAGCGGCCAGCGCCGCCAGGCACCAGGCGTCCGAACCGGGGTTGACCCGAAGGTGGAAGTCCGCCATCTTCGCGGTGTCGGTGACGACCGGGTCGAGGACGATCATCGAACGGGCGGGATCTTTCGCGATGTCCTGCAACACCACCCGCGCCCGCGGGAAACTCTGCGACATCCACGGGTTCTTGCCGACGAACACCGATACCTCGGCGTGCTCGAACTCGCCGCGGGTATGCCCGCCGTAGAGTTGGGCATCGACCCAGGCCTCGCCAGTCTTCTCCTGCGCCAGCGCATTCGACCGGTACCGGGCGCCGAGTGGCTTGAGGAAGGCGCCGCTGTAAGCCCCACCGAGGTGATTGCCCTGGCCGCCGCCTCCGTAGTAGAAGATCTTGTCGCCGCCGTGCGTGTCGGCGATCCGCCGGAAGCCCTCCGCGACTTCCGAAATGGCGGTATCCCAGTCGATTTCCTCGTAACTGCCGTCGGGGCGGCGGCGCAGTGGGGAGGTCAGCCGGTGCGGGTTGCTCTGGTAGTGGTCCAGGCGCAGTGCCTTATTGCAGGTGTAGCACTGGGACGCGGGATGGTCTTTGTCGCCGCGGATCTTGAGCAGGCGATGACCCTCGTCGGCCGGGCTGGTCTGCACGACGATGCCGCAGTTGCATTCGCACAGGATGCAGGCGGTGTGCCGCCATTCGCCGGACACGTCAGTCACTTCGCGGCGGCGCCGATCGCGATCGACTTGGCCCAGCGGTAGTCCGCCTTACCGGCCGGTGAGCGCACCACTTTCGCGGTGCGCACAAACGCCTTCGGAATCTTGTAGTCGGCGATGTGGGCCCGGCAGGCCTCGGCCAGTTCACTGTCGGTGGCGCTGCGATTCTCGGAGAACTGAACAATCGCCACCACCTCGTTGCCCCACCTTTCCGAAGGACGGCCGGTGACCACCACGTCGTACACCGCGGGGTGGCTGGCCACCGCCCGTTCGACCTCCTCGGCGAAGATCTTCTCCCCGCCGGAGTTGATGGTCACCGAATCGCGGCCCAGCAGTTCGATGCTCCCGTCGGCGAGGTAGTTCGCCTTATCGCCGGGAATCGACCAGCGCACCCCGTCGATGGTGGGGAAGGTGCGGGCCGTCTTCTCCGCGTCGCCGAGATACCCCAGTGGCACGAACTCCCGGCGCGCGAGCCAGCCCTCACCGTCACCGGGGGCGAGGACGCGAGTGAAATCCGCTGAGACGACCGTGGTGTCGGTCAATGGGGTGAAGGTCGCGGCGCGGGTCTGGGCACCCTTGATGGCTACCATCGTCATCTGCGCACCGGACTCCGATGCGCCGACGGCGTCGAGGATCATCAGGTTGGGCAACACCGT
Source organism: Actinomycetota bacterium (assembly GCA_030836785.1). Lineage (GTDB taxonomy): Bacteria > Actinomycetota > Actinomycetes > Mycobacteriales > Mycobacteriaceae > Mycobacterium. The sequence continues at coordinate 21,801 of JAUPLT010000168.1, read as the reverse complement.
CAGCAGTCGGTCTCGGACCGTCGGCGACAGCGGCGCACCGCCGTTGGTCATGGCCAGCAGCCCGGACAGGTCGTAACCGCCCTTCTCGATCTGGTCGACCAGGGGGCGCGCCATCGCGTCGCCGACCACCGGGATGCTCAGCACCCGTTCGCGTTCGGCCAACCGCAGGATGGCGTCGGCGTCGAAGCGCACGACATCATCGGGGATGGCGATCCAACCGCCGGTGGTGATGGTGTTGAACGCGCCCCATTGGGCGGCACCGTGCATGAGGGGCGGGATCAGCAGCAGCGACCGGATTCCGGCGTTGGCCTTCACCTGAGTGGCCAGATCCTCGTAGGAGGTCAGCGCATCGCCGGCAGGGAAGGGCCGGCCGCCCATCGCCGACATGAAGATGTCGTGCTGGCGCCACAGCACCCCCTTGGGCATCCCGGTGGTGCCGCCGGTGTAGAGGATGTACAGGTCATCCCCGCAGGGGGCCGGCATCCCGCCGTCGGGTTCGGTTGTGGCGGTGACGGATTCGTAGTCCACGGCGTCGGGTAGCAGTTCGTTGCCGGACCCGTCGGCGACCTGGATGAGCACCGTCAGGTTGGGCAGCCGGCCCCGGATGGCCTGCACCTGCGGGGCGAACTCAGCGGCGTAGACCAGAGCTTTGGCATTGGAGTCGGCGAGTAGGTAGAGCAGTTCCTCCTCGACGTAGCGGTAGTTGACGTTGAACGGTGCGACGCGGGCCCGGTAGGCGCCGACCATCGCCTCGAGGTACTCGTTACCGTTGCGCAGGTACAACCCGATGTGGTCCTGGCCGGACTGGTGCCCGGCGAGTTGGTCGCGTTCGGTGTGGCAGCCGAGGCCCTGCGCCACCAGATAGTGCGCGACCCCGTCGATCCGGGCGTCCATCTCCGCGTAGGAGAGCCGACGGTCCCGCCAGATCATCACCTTCTTGTCGGGGACGGTCTCAGCGGCGGTGCGAAAGACGGTGGAGAGGTCGAAGCTGACGGGGCTGCCCATGTCGACAGTCTGCCAAAGGCGTCAGCGGAGCCGACCCCGCCGTCGGGGCCGCGCGGCCGGATGGCCATGCTGAAAGGTGATCACGTCCCCGACGATCGCAGAGGAGTCTGCCGTGGCTGAAACCGGTGCTGAGCGCGCCCGGATCGACTTTCCCACTCGGATCGGTGTCTGGTGGGCCAGTGACACCTGGCCGATGCGGGCCGCGGCGGAGGTGGCCCAGGAGATCGAGGAACTCGGCTACGGCTCGCTGTTCATCCCCGAGGTCGGACTCAAGGACTGCCTGGTGGAGTCGGCGGCGTTCCTGGCCGCCACCCGCCGTCTGGTGGTGGGCACCGGCATCGCCAATATCCACGCCCGGATCCCGGGCACGATGGAGGGCGGCGGGCGCACCCTGACGGCACTCCATCCGGGCCGGTTCGTCCTCGGGCTCGGGGTGAGCCACGGCCCGCTGGTCCAGAACATGCTCGGTGGCACCTACGCCAAACCCCTGGCCACCATGCGCAACTATCTCGACCGGATGGCCGCGCTGCCGGAGATGATCGAACCGGGCTCCGGGCGGCCCACCCGACTGCTGGCGGCGTTGGGGCCCAAGATGATCGAGCTGTCCGGCACCCACGCCGACGGTGCTCACCCGTACCTGGTGAACCCCGGCCAGACCGCGGTCACCCGGGAGATTCTCGGCCCGGACAAGTGGGTGGTCTCCGAGCAGGCCGTCGTGGTCTCCGGGGAGTCCGGGGGCGCCGCGATCGACGATGACGAACAACTCCGCCGCGCCCATCAGCACCTGCAGATCTACTCGGGCCTGCCGAACTACCGCAACTCCTGGTTGCGGCAGGGGTTCGACGAGTCCGACTTCGTGCCCGGCGGTTCGGAAAGGCTGGCCCGCGGCATCGTCGGGATGGGCTCGGTCGAGCAAGCGGCGGCGTCGGTCACCGCCCACCTCGACGCCGGCGCCGACCATGTGGTGGTGCAGGTCCTCGGCGACGGCAACCCGGCGTGGGACCCGCGGCCGGCGCTTCGGAAACTCGCGGAAGTTCTGGAACCGGCTACCGCGTGAACGTGACTACCGTGTGAACGTGACTACCGTGTGAACGTGACTACCGCTTAAACCACGCGCGGACGGTCGCCAGGTCGCGGGTGTAGGACTCGTACATGTCGGCGTGAAAGAGCGTCGACCCGCTGATCGCGTCGTCGCCCTGCCAGACCACCCGAATCCGGACGGTGCCCTTGGCGTAGGCGTCGGCGCGCCCGTCGCTGATCCGCCGCTTCCAGCCCCGCTCCTCGCCGAGTTGGGCCAGGGTCTGCCGTTCGCCGGTGTCAACCATGCGTACATCTCCTCGTGTCGGCGTATCGTGCGTCAGGGTACTCACGGCCGAGGAGAGGATGCGAGGAGCCTGCCGGTGGATCGCGCCGACATTCGCATCCCCTCGCACGGCGAGCTACTCGGCGCGTACCTGTACCGGCCCGCCGTCGACGTCCCGGTGCCGTGTGTGGTGATGGCACACGGCTTCTCCGCCACCCGCGATGACAGTCTGCCCGGGTACGCGGAGGCGTTCTGCCGGGCCGGTTACGCCGCCGTGGTGTTCGACTACCGCTACTTCGGGGCGTCGACCGGGGAACCGCGGCAATTTCTCGACCTCACCGCCCAGCATGACGACTACCGGGCGGTCATCGCCTGGGCCCGCCGCGCCGAGGGCATCGACCAGGACCGGATCGTGCTGTGGGGGTCGTCGTTCAGCGGTGGGCACGTGCTCGCCGTCGCCGCGGGTGATCCACAGATCGTCGCGGTGATCTCGCAGGCTCCGTTCACCGACGGACTGGCGGTGATCCGGCAGATCCCCTATCGCACGCTGAAACGGATCGGGCTGGCGTGGGCGCTCGACCTGGTGGCCGCGCGCCTGGGTGCAAAACCCGTCCACCTGCGGGTCATCGGCAGGCCCGGGGCGGTGGCGATCATGGCTCAACCGGACGCTGTGCCGGGGTTCACCGCGATGCTTGACCCCGACACGCGCTGGAGCAACGAGGTCACCGCACGCGCGCTGATGCCCGTCGTCTTCTTCCGGCCGTGCCGGCTTGCCGGCCGGCTGTCGATGCCGGTGCTGTTCTGTGTGTGCGACGGCGACCTCGCCACCCCGCCCGGTCCCAGCCTGCAGGCGGCCCGGGCGGCGCCCCGCGGTGAACTCCGCCGATACCCCTACGGCCACTTCGACATCTACAACGATCCGCAGGCGAAAACCGACCAGGTGGAGTTCCTGCGCCGGGTCTTCGGGAGTTAGCTTTCGGGAGTCAACCGCCGCGCCGTGCCCGGTGCACGAGATCGACGGTGGCCGAGCGTAGTTCGTCCATGGAGTTCAGCCTGCGACCGAATCCCGTCCTCGTGTAGGCCACCCCGCGTGGGGTCTCGACTTTCAGGTCGAGGCCGTAGCGGTCCACTCCGGTGCAGATCGCGGCGACGGTGTCCGGGTAGCCGCCGAGTGCGCGGGCCGCCTCGGCCAGTGCGTCGGCGTGGTCGGCGTTGAGGTGCTCGACCGCCCCCGCGGCGTGCGGTCGGACCGGGTCCGCCTCGGCGGCGGCGTAATCCTCGGCGCCGGCGGAGTCCATCCGGCCGTAGCCGCCCACCCAGCGCACCCGCCGCACCCGCAGCACCCAGAGGGTGAAGTCGCTGTAGTCGATGTAGAACCGCGCCGCCGGCACGCCCGCCAGGTGCGCATCGCGCGCGGCGGCGAGTTCGTCTTCGCGCGGGGTTTCCACGACTCCGGCGAGGGTGATTCGACTGCTGGCCAGTGGGTCCCTGCCGGCACTGTCCTTACCGGCACTGTCCTTACCGGCACTGCCCTTGCCGGCACTGTCCTTGCCGGCACTGTCGGCGACCACCGACAGGCTGGCCCGCGGGTCGGCGGCCAGGTTCCTTCCGTGCTCGGCCAGATGTGACACACACAGCACCGGGGCGCCGTCGAGCAGGCCGTAGGTGACCAGCGACGCCCACGGGTCGCCTCCGGCGGTCAGGCTGGCCAGGGTCGCGACGTTCGTCGACGCGGCGATGCTGCGCGCCTCCTCGGCCGCGGACGGCCGGGTCGGGTCGGCGATCTCGGTCAGCGGCGGCGGAATGGTGGGCGCATCGCCCGGGTCGCCGTGATCACGGGTGGCCATAGCGGCGACGATACTCACCTCACGTCGAGTGAGGAGCCACGCAGACCCGCTCTCGAGAAACGTCTGCAGGATTCCTCAGTCGATGCGCGGCGGGCGATGCGCGGCGGGCGATGCGCGGCGGGCGCGCGGGGCGGGCGCGCAGGGGCCGGCTAGGTCAGCAGCGCCCAGCCGACCAGGATGCTGACGGTGAGCGCCACCAGAGTGACGGGTATGCCGAACCGGACGAACGTTTTCGTGGAGTAGCCGCCCGGACCCATCACCATCAGGTTGGTCTGGTGGGCGATCGGGTTGATGAAGGTCAGCGATATACAGGTGCCGATCAAGATGAGCAGCACAATCGGGTTCAACCCGGCATCCTCCGCGACCGCGATCGCGACCGGGGTCAGGATCGCGGCGGCGGCGGCATTGGTCACCACATTGGTGATCACCGCGGTGGCGATACCGAACACCGCCGCCACGGCCAGCGCCTGACCGCCGGAGAGGTCGATGATCCAGTCCGCGATGATGTCGCCCAGGCCGCTCTTCACCACGATCGTGCCCAGACCGACCGACGCGGCGATGATGGCCAGGATGTTCCAGTTGAGCGCGCGGGCAGCCGAGCGTGGGGTCAGCACCCGGGTGACCACCATCAGGGCGGCCCCGGCGGTGGCGATCATCTCCACCGGTGCCAGGCCGAAGGAACTAGACAGGATGACCGCCAGCAGGATGGCCAGTGCGGTCCACGTCTTCCCGGTCTGTGGGGCCTTACCGGCCACCTTCTGCCACAGGCCGATCAGCGGGTGATCATCCAGGACATGTGCGGACGGGGCCGACACCAGGCATCGGGCTCCGGGAAGCGCGTGCGTCTTCCGCAGCGACTGGGCGGTCTCGGCGGCCACCACCATGATGTCCTCGTTCTCCTCGAGGTCGTTGATGGCGGTCGCGTTCTCGGCGGAGATCGACACCAGGAACAGGTCCTGACGGGCCAGCGCGAATCGGGGGTTGCCCCACAGCGCCCGGACCCCGGCCTCCGTCGCCCGGTAGACCAGCACGTCGCCGGCCTCCAGTCGGCTATGAGCGGGCGCCTCGCTGCCGAGCCGTTTCACCTTGGCCAACTCGAACTCCGGAGTGGCCGCGATACCGAGTTCGGCGGCGGTGCGCCCGACGCTGTTGGCGTGCCCGGACAGCGGGATCTCGGCACGCCAGGACAGCTCCCGCGGCGCGGCCTCGGTTTCGCCGCGGCTCAGCAGTGGCGCGGTGAGCAGCAGCACCGCCCAGCCGGCCAGGGCCACCGGAATGGCGACCGGTACGAAGGAGAACATCGACAGGCTGACCCCGTAGGTGTCGGCGATGCCCGCGATGAGCAGGTTCGAGCTTGTTCCGATCAGGGTGGCCGAGCCGGCCAGCGTGGTCGCGTGGGCGATCGGCAGTAGCACGGCGCGGGCCGGAACGCCGTTCTGCTGCTCGAGTTCCTTACTGGCCGGGATGAGCATCGCCATGATCGGCGTGGTGTTGATCAGCCCGGACAGCACCCCGACGGGCGGGATCAACCGCACCAGGGCCTGCCGGACCGACGTCACCCCGTGCAGCAGCCTGAACGTCACCCGGGACACCACGCCGGTGTAGAAGACGCCCTTCGCGATCACCAGCATCGCGGCGATCGTGATGACACCGCCGTTGCTGAATCCGGCGAACAATTCGGCCGGTGTGGCGATGCCGAGGAAGCCGGCCACCAGCAGTGCGCAGATGAGTGCGAGGACGGCTGGGGCCCGTCCGGTCACGATCACCACGAGGGTGATCGTCACGATGATGGCTGCTACGACCGGCATGGGCGTTCATTATGGTCAGGTTTTGCCCGCGCGGTACCTTGTCGGGCATGAGTCAGGACACGAACTTCGCTGAGCAGGAACACGCCCGCCTGGAGACGGAGCTGGCCGAGCTGAAGCGCCGGCGCGACCAACTGCGGGCTGATCTGCAGGCCGACGCCGAAACCGTCGGCGACCGCGGTGACGCGGCCGACGCGCTGCAGCGTGCCGAGGACCTCGGCGGAGTCGAGGAGCAGATCAGCCGGGTGACCTGGCTGCTGGCCGGCGGCAACCCCACGGGCGAGGGCCAACTGCCCAACGGAACCGCCGTCAAGCTGCGCTTCTCCGACGGTGAGGAGGTCGACATGCGGGTGGTCAACTTCATCGAGGAGACCCCGGCCGGGGCCGAGGACAGCACCCTCACCGCCGACAGCCCCCTCGGCCTGGCCCTCTACGGGCATAAGGCCGGCGACACCATCACCTACCAAACCCCGCGCGGCGAGTTGCAGGTGACGCTGTTGGCCATCGAGCAGCCCTGATGCGGGCCGTCAGGGTCGTCTCCCTGGACGGACCGGGGGCGCTCGAACTGGCTGATATCGACGAACCGGCCGGCGCCGACGGGATCGTCATCGACGTGCACGCCGCCGGCGTGGCCTTCCCGGACGCGCTGCTGACCCGTGGGCTCTACCAGTACCGACCGGAACTCCCGTTCACTCTGGGCGCCGAACTTGCCGGTGTGGTGCGGGCGGCGCCGTCTGGCGCCCACGTCCGGCCCGGTGACCGGGTTCTGGGGTTGACGATGCTCGGCGGTGCGATGGCGGAGACGGCGGTGCTCGACGCCGAACGGGTGTTCCCGTTGCCGGACTCGGTGAGCTTCGAAGCCGGGGCGGGACTGCTGTTCAACGACCTGACCGTGTACTTCGCCCTGACCGTGCGGGGCCGGTTGGCGCCGGGAGAGACCGTGCTGGTGCACGGCGCGGCCGGTGGGATCGGCACCTCCACGCTGCGGTTGGCTCCGGCACTGGGCGCCACCCGGGTGATCGCCGTGGTCAGCACCGAGGACAAGGCCGAGGTCGCGCGTGCGAACGGGGCGACCGACGTGGTCCTCGCCGATGGTTTCAAGGACGCCGTCGCCGAACTGACCGGCGGTCGGGGTGTGGACATCGTGATGGACCCGGTCGGCGGGGATCGCTTCACCGACTCGCTGCGCTCGCTCGCACCGGCCGGCCGACTGCTCGTCGTCGGCTTCACCGGTGGGGAGATTCCCACGGTGAAGGTGAACAGACTGCTGCTCAACAACATTGACGTCGTCGGGGTCGGCTGGGGCGCCTGGACGCTGGGCCACCCGGGTTCGTTGAGTGAGCAGTGGGACGGCCTGGCCGCCCTGCTGAACTCCGGCCGGTTGGTCGCGCCGCAGCCCGAGATCTACCCGTTCGAGGAGGCTGCCGCCGCGGTGGCCGCGCTGGAGAACCGCACCGCTCGCGGCAAGGTGGTGCTGCGGGTTCGTTGAAACTCCGCGAGAGTGGGGTACATGGACAGCGCAGGTCCGTTTTATGTCCACAAGACCCACCTTCGAGGGGGTGCGAGGTGAACGTCGAGGGTTCGCATGTGCAGGACGGCCCGGGCGGCCGGACTGTCGAACATCCGCACGCCGACGACTTCGCCCACGCGCGTGTTCTCCCGGCCGACCGCACCTGGTTCAAGCGCGCCGTGTTCTACGAGGTGCTGGTGCGCGCGTTCTACGACTCCAACGCCGACGGCGCCGGTGACCTGCGGGGCCTGATCGACCAACTCGACTACCTGCAGTGGTTGGGGGTGGACTGCCTGTGGCTGCCGCCGTTCTACGACTCCCCCCTGCGCGACGGTGGCTACGACATCCGCGACTTCTACAAGGTTCTGCCGGAGTTCGGCACCGTCGAGGATTTCGTCGCCCTGCTGGATGCCGCGCACCGCCGCGGTATCCGGATCATCACCGACCTGGTGATGAACCACACCTCCGACACCCACCCGTGGTTCATCGAATCCCGCCGCGACCCGGACGGCCCCTACGGCGACTTCTACGTCTGGAGCGACACCTCCGACCGCTACCGCGACGCCAGGATCATCTTCGTCGACACCGAGGAGTCCAACTGGACGTTCGACCCGGTGCGCAAGCAGTTCTACTGGCACCGGTTCTTCTCTCATCAGCCCGACCTCAACTACGACAACCCGGCCGTGCAGGAAGCCATGATCGATGTGCTCCGGTTCTGGCTCGACCTCGGCATCGACGGCTTCCGGCTCGACGCGGTGCCCTACCTCTTCGAGCGCGAGGGCACCAACTGCGAGAACCTTCCCGAGACGCACGCCTTCCTGAAGAAGTGCCGCAAGGTGGTCGATGACGAGTACCCGGGCCGGGTTCTGCTCGCCGAGGCGAATCAGTGGCCTGCCGACGTCGTCGAGTACTTCGGCGATCCAAAGACCGGCGGCGACGAGTGCCACATGGCATTCCACTTTCCCTTGATGCCAAGGATTTTCATGGCAGTGCGCCGCGAGTCGCGCTTCCCCATCTCGGAGATCCTGGCCCACACGCCGGAAATCCCGGAGCTGGCGCAGTGGGGAATCTTCCTGCGCAACCACGATGAGCTGACCCTCGAGATGGTCACCGACGACGAGCGTGACTACATGTACGCCGAGTACGCCAAGGACCCGCGGATGAAGGCCAACGTCGGGATCCGCCGCCGCCTGGCCCCGCTCCTGGAGAACGACCGCAATCAGATCGAACTGTTCACCGCACTGCTGCTGTCACTGCCCGGATCGCCCGTCATCTACTACGGCGACGAGATCGGCATGGGTGACATCATCTGGCTCGGCGACCGCGACGGCGTCCGCACCCCCATGCAGTGGACCCCGGACCGCAACGCCGGCTTCTCCTCGGCCAACCCCGGACGGCTGTACCTGCCGCCCAACCAGGATCCGGTCTACGGGTATCAGTCAGTCAATGTCGAAGCGCAACGCGACAGTTCGACGTCCCTTCTCAATTGGACCCGGACCATGCTGGCGGTGCGCCGTCGACACGAGGCGTTCGCGGTGGGCGCCTTCCGGGACCTCGGCGGCTCCAACCCCTCGGTGCTCGCCTACGTCCGGCAGTGGGGAAGCGGCGCGGAAACCGAGTCGGTGTTGTGCGTCAACAACCTGTCCCGGTTTCCCCAACCGATCGAGTTGCAGTTGCAGCACTGGGCCGGTTTCACCCCGATCGAACTCACCGGCCAGGTGCCGTTCCCGCGGATCGGGCAGTTGCCCTACCTGCTGACCCTGCCCGGCCATGGGTTCTACTGGTTCACACTGGCTGCCCCGCAGGTGCTTTCGTGAGCGCCGTGGCCGCGCTACCGTGGCGTGACTGGCTGCCCACGCAACGCTGGTATGCCGGTCGGGATCGAGTTCTGGACTCCGCGGCGGTGGCAGATGTGTTTCCGCTCGGCGCCGACCTGGACCTGGCGCTCATCGACGTCGTTTACGCCGACGGCACTTCCGAGCGCTATCAGGTTATCGTGCAGTGGGATTCGCTTCCGCCGCCGGACTACGCCGATGTCGCGACGATCGGCTCGGTGTCCGGCCGCACCGGATATGACGCCCTCTACCAACCGGATTCGGCGCGGCTGCTGCTGTCGCTGATCGATGACTCGGCGGTGGTGGGTGATATCCGGTTCGGGCGCGAGCCCGGGGCGAGCCTGCCCGTTGGCGCCGCACCCCGGGTGGTCGCGGCCGAACAGAGCAACACCAGCGTCGTCTTCGGCGAACAGGCCATCCTGAAGGTGTTCCGCCGGGTCGCGCCGGGTATCAACCCGGATATCGAACTGAGCCGAGTGCTGGGCCGGGTAGGCAACCGCCACGTCCCGGCGCTGCTGGGGGCGTTCGGAATTGAGACGCCGGACGGCTCCTGCCCGCTGGGCGTGCTGACCGCGTACGCGGCCAACTCGGCGGACGGCTGGGAGATGGCCACGGCCAGCACCCGGGACCTCTACGCGGAGGGTGACCTGTACGCCTACGAGGTCGGCGGTGACTTCGCCGGCGAGTCCTACCGCCTGGGGGAGGCGGTCGCTTCGGTGCACGTCGCGCTCGGTACGGCACTGGGAACGTCGACCGAGATGGTCCCGGTGGCCGCGATGCTCGAACGCTTGGCGGCGGCTGCCTCCACGGTGCCGGCGATCGCGACGCATCGGGAGGCGATCGCCGCGCGCTTTCAGGCACTGGCGGACCGGGCGGTCGGCGTGCAACGCATTCACGGCGACCTGCACCTCGGCCAGGCCTTGCGGACCCCCGACACCTGGTTGGTGATCGACTTCGAGGGTGAACCGGGAGCGCCGCTCGCGCAGCGCCGCGCACCGGACTCCCCGCTGCGCGATGTGGCCGGGATGCTGCGATCGCTGTCCTACGCCGCGTACTACCCGCTGGTGGGCTCGGGTGTGGATGCCGGCAGCGACCGACAGTTGGCGGCCCGGGCCCGGGAGTGGTTGCAGCGCAACAGCGCGGCGTTCTGCGACGGGTACGCCGCGGAGTCCGGTGTCGACCCGCGGGCACAGGCCGACGTGCTGGCTGCCTACGAACTGGACAAAGCCGTCTACGAGGCGGTCTACGAGGCCCGGCACCGGCCGGGCTGGTTGCGGATTCCGCTGGACTCGATCGCCAGACTGGTGGGCTGAACCCGACCTCCGGGCGCCGGTTGTCCCGGATGTGTCGGTGGTGCGGTCTACCGTGGTCGACGATGGCCTTTCACATTCACCGCGCGGAACGCACCGACGTTCTGGCGGACGGCCTCGGGGGGCTGCTGTCGACACCGCCCGATGACCCGTTCGCCGAGGATCTCGTCGTGGTTCCCGCGCGCGGCGTGGAGCGCTGGCTGTCCCAGCGGCTATCCCATGTGCTGGGCCGTGGCAACGGCGCCGACGGAGTGTGCGCCGGTGTGGCGTTCCGGTCCCCGGCCTCCCTGATCGGGGAGATCAGCGGCACCCGCGAGGATGACCCGTGGTCGCCGGAGGCCATCACCTGGCCGCTGCTCGAAGTGATCGACGCCAGTCTCGACGAGCCGTGGTGCGGTGTCGTGGCCCGCCATCTGGGGCACTTCGCCGACGGCGCGGAGCAGGACCTGCGCCGGGGGCGCCGTTACGCCGTATCGCGGCGGCTCGCCGGACTCTTCGCCTCCTATGCCCGGCAGCGGCCGGAACTGCTGGCGGGTTGGCTGGCCCGAGACCCCGGGCAGACGCCGCCGGACCTGGACTGGCAGCCACATCTGTGGCGCCGGCTGGTGGACCTGCTGGGGATCGACCCGCCACACGTGCGGCACGCCGCCACGGTTGCCCAGCTGCGGCAGTCGGGTGCGGAGCTGCCGCGGCGGCTGTCGCTGTTTGGACACACCCGGCTGGCCGCCACCGATATCGAGCTGCTCGAGGCGCTGTCCGTCCACCACGACCTGCACCTGTGGTTGCCGCATCCGAGCGCTCCGCTGTGGGCGGCACTGAGCGGACAGCGCGGGATCATCCCGCGCCGGAACGACGAGAGCCACCGACTGGCCGGCCACCCGGCGCTGGCCAGCCTCGGGCGTGACCTCCGTGAACTCCAGCGCGGCCTGCCGACGGCGGTGGCCACCGACGAGTTCCTGCCGGGTCCGGCCCGGCCGGACACCCTGCTTGGCTGGCTGCAGTCCGACATCGCCGCCAATTCCGCTGCCCCGCAGGGCCGTTCGATGCGGCCGGGTGACCGTTCGGTGCAGGTGCACTGCTGCCACGGGCCGGCGCGTCAGGTTGATGTGCTGCGTGAGGTGCTGCTGGGCCTGCTCGCCGACGATCCGACCCTGGAGCCGCGCGACATCCTGGTGATGTGCCCCGATATCGAGACCTACGCCCCGCTGATCGGGGCGGACTTCGGTCTCGGCGAGGTGGTGCCCGGTGCGCATCCCGCCCATCGGTTGCGGGTGCGGTTGGCGGATCGGTCACTGGTGCAGACCAACCCGTTGCTCGCGGTGGCCTCCCAACTGCTCGACCTGGCGGGCAGCCGGGCCACGGCGTCGGAGGTGCTCAATGTGGCCAACTCCGAACCGGTGCGGGCCCGGTTCGGCTTCACCGACGACGACCTGCAGGACATCACCGACTGGGTGCGGGAGGCGAACGTGCGCTGGGGTTTCGACCAGGCCCATCGCATCCCGTTCGGCGTGGACTTCATGCACAACACCTGGCAGTTCGGAGTGGACCGGATCCTGGCCGGTGTGGCACTCTCCGACGACTCGCAGTCCTGGATCGACAAGACCTTGCCGCTGGACGACGTCGGCAGCAACAGCATCGAACTGGCCGGTCGGCTCGCCGAACTGGTGGTTCGCCTCCGGACGGTGATCGGCCGGTTGTCGGGCACACAGTCGCTGAGTTCCTGGATCACCGCCCTGACCGACGGGATCGCACTGCTCACCCTGGTCGGCGGCGACGACGCCTGGCAGGTCAGCCAATTGCACCGCGAACTCAACGACGTGCTGGCCCGGGCCGGGAGCCGCGCCGGGACCGAACTGCGGTTGGCCGACATCCGCCAGTTGCTGCACCGCCACCTGGCCGGGCGTCCCACCCGGGCCAACTTCCGCACCGGGACACTGACCGTCTGCACGATGGTCCCGATGCGGTCGGTACCGCACCGGGTGGTCTGCCTGGTCGGACTCGATGACACCGTCTTCCCCCGGTCCGGCGGCCTCGACGGGGACGACGCCCTGGCCCGCGACCCGCAGACCGGGGAGCGCGACGTCCGTTCGGAGGACCGTCAACTGTTGCTCGACGCGATCTGCGCGGCGACCGACACCCTGGTGATCACGTACACCGGAGCCAACGAGTACTCCGGTCAGGCCCGACCGCCGGCGGTGCCACTGGCGGAGGTGCTGGACGCCCTGGACGCCACCACCGCCGCACCGGTCCGGGACCGGGTCGTCGTCCACCACCCGTTGCAGCCGTTCGACCGGCGCAATGTCGAACCGGGCGTACTGCTGCCGGGCGCGTCCCACGAGCCGTTCAGCTTCGACTCCAACGTTCTCGACGCCGCCCGCGCCGCCGCGGGGGAGCGCTCCGACCGCCCCCGGTTGGCCTCCGCGCCGCTGCCGCCGGTGCCCGCCACGGATGTTTCGCTGGCCGATGTGGTCGGTTTCTTCAGGGATCCGGTCAAGGGCTTCTTCCGGGCCCTGGACTACACGCTGCCGGCCGAGGTCGACGGTGTGACGGACGCCATGCCGGTGGAGATCGACGCGCTGCGGCAATGGACCGTCGGGGACCGGATGCTGACCGATATGCTGCGCGGCCTGCACCCGCAGCGAGCGCTGGAGGCCGAGTGGTGCCGCGGAACGCTACCGCCCGGGCAGTTGGGCTGGCGGCAGGCCAAGGAGATTCGTGACCAGGCCGAACTGCTGGCTCGGGAGGCCGCCCAGCAGCGCAACGGTCCGGCGCGGGCGATCGATGTCGACGTCGACCTCGGCGGCGGCCGGCGGTTGGCCGGAACGGTCTCGCCGGTGTACGGCACCAGGCTGGTAACCGTGACCTACTCCAAGCTGGACGGCAAGCATCTGCTGGCGGCGTGGATTCCGTTGCTGGCCTTGGCCGCCCACGCACCGGGTACGGATTGGACGGCGGTGTGCATCGGTCGGCCGAAGCGGGGGACGACACCGCGGCGCGAGACGCTAGGCCGTCCGCAGGAATCGGCCGTCGCTCTGTTGCGCGATCTGGTGGCGATCTTCGACGCGGGTCGCCGCGAACCGATTCCATTGCCGCTGAAGACTTCCTATGCCTTCGCCGAAGCGCGGTTCAGCGGCGACGACCCGATCTCCGCGGCGGGCAATCGGTGGCGTTCGAACAGATTCCCCGGCGACAACGCCGCGCCCGCGCACGTCCGGGTCTGGGGCGCCGCGGCGCCGTTGCAGATGCTGTTGGAACCACCCCGGCCGGGGGAGGAGCACGCGGGTGAGGACACCCGGCTGGGGGCCTACGCCGCGCGACTTTGGTTGCCGATGCTGCGAGCCGGCGCGGGGGAGCGCTGATGGAGCCCCGCCCGTTCGACATCCTGGGCCCGCTGCCGGCCAGCGCCTCGGTGACCGTGCTGGAGGCCAGCGCCGGCACCGGCAAGACCTTCACCCTGGCCGGGCTGGTGACCCGCTACATCGCCGAGGGTGCGGCGACCCTCGATCAGATGCTGTTGATCACCTTCAGCCGCGCCGCCACCCAGGAACTGCGGGACCGGGTGCGGCGTCAGATCGCCGAGGCGGTGCGGGCCTTCGACGATCCGGCTGTCGTCGGCCAGAACCAGGTGCTGGCGCGACTGATCGACGGCACGCCAGAAGAGTTGCGCCGGCGCCGGGAACGGCTGGGCGACGCGCTCGCCGGGTTCGACGCGGCGACGATCGCCACCACCCACCAGTTCTGCAATCTGGTGCTGCACTCCCTCGGCGTGGCCGGCGACACCGATGCCGGGGTGGAGTTGGTCGAAAGCCTCGACGACCTCGTCACCGAGGTGGTCGACGACCTGTATCTGGCCCGGTTCGGCCGCGACCGCGACGAGCCGATCCTGAGCTACTCCGCGGCCCTGGCGCTGGCCCGGGCGGTGGCCGGAGACCCGTCGACCGAACTGCGGCCCCGGGACCCCGAGCCCGGCACCCGCGCGGCGCTCTGCCTGGAGTTCGCCGCCGCCGTGCTGACCGAACTGGAGATCCGTAAACGTCGCCGCGGGATCCTCGGCTACGACGACCTGCTGACCCGATTGGCCGACGCACTCGAACCGGAGGACTCCCCGGCCCGGCAGCGGATGGCCGGGCGCTGGCCGATCGTCATGGTCGACGAGTTCCAGGACACCGACCCGGTGCAATGGCAGGTCATCCAGCGGGCCTTCGGCGGAGCCTCGACGGTGATCCTCATCGGCGACCCGAAGCAGGCCATCTACGCCTTCCGCGGCGGGGACATCGTCACCTACCTCGACGCCGCGGAGTCCGCCGGGGACAAGCAGACCCTGACGACGAACTGGCGCAGCGACGGTGCCCTGGTCACCCGGTTGCAGGCGGTGCTGCGCGGGGCGGCGCTGGGCGATCCGCGCATCGTCGTCCGCGACGTGGAAGCCCACCACCACGGCAGTCGACTCGCCGGGGCCCCGCGCAACGACCCCTTCCGGCTGCGCGTGGTACTGCGGAAGACGTTCGGACGCACGGGCACCCGCACGATCGGGATCGACGACCTGCGCACCCACATCGGCAAGGACCTGGCCGCCGATATCGGCGCATTGCTGGCCTCCGGATCCGCACCGGGGGGTGCGACGTTCGACGGCCGGCCGGTCCGGGCCGGCGATATCGCGGTGATCGTCGAGAAGCACAAGGACGCCCGGGTCTGCTTCCAGGCACTGACGGACGCCGGTATCCCGGCGGTCTACACGGGGGACTCCGATGTGTACGCCTCCGACGCCGCCGACGACTGGCTGGCGCTGCTGGAGGCCTTCGACCAACCGCACCGCACCGGGGTGGTCCGAGCAGCCGCCACCACGGGCTTCTTCGGCAAGACCGCCGAGGACCTGGCCGCCGGGGGCGACGCCCTCACCGATGCGATCGCCGAGACGGTGCGGGAGTGGGCCGACAACGCCCGCGAGTGCGGGGTGGCCGCGGTTCTGGAGGCGGCCCAGATCGGCGGGATGGGCAAGCGGGTGCTGAGCTGGCACGGCGGTGAGCGGTACCTGACCGATATGGCCCACCTGACCCAACTCCTCCAGGAGGCCGCCCACCGGGACCACCTGGGACTACCGGCGCTGCGTGACTGGCTGCGCGGCAGGCGCGACGAGCGCAGCAGTGCCGTCGAGCGCTACCGGCGACTGGACAGCGACGCCGCGGCCGTGCAGATCATGACGGTGTGGGGCAGCAAGGGTCTGCAGTTCCCGATCGTCTACCTGCCGTTCGCCTTCAACCGAAACATCCAGGATCGCGATCCGATCCCCTTCCATGACGGCGGCACCCGCTGTCTGCATATCGGCGGTCCGGAGTCCGCGGACTACGCGGAGGTCGCGCGGCTCAGCCGACACGAGAGCGCCGGTGACGACAGCCGCCTGATGTACGTCGCGCTGACTCGGGCGCAGTCGCAGGTGGTGGCGTGGTGGGCGCCGTCCTGGGATGAGCCCAACGGCGGGCTGTCCCGGTTGCTGCGGGGCAGGCGTCCCGGGGAGGCCGAGATCGCCGATACCTGTCACCCCAAGACGCTCAATGACGACGCGGCGCTGGAGCGACTGCGGGAATGGGAGAAGGCCGACGGTCCGGTCCTGGAGGAATCGGTCATCGTGCCGGTACCGGCCCTGACCGCCGCCGAATCACCGGAAGAGCTGTGCGCCCGGCACTTTCACCGCCAGATCGACACCGGCTGGCGTCGCACGTCCTACTCCGGGCTGGTGCGCTCGGCCCAGGAGCAGGTCGGGGTCGGCAGCGAGCCGGAGACGCTCGACCTCGACGACGAAGTGCCCGATATCGCCCTGGTGACACCGGCCGCCGGTGCCGACCTGCCCTCCCCGATGGCGGATCTGCCGACCGGCGCGAAGTTCGGGTCGTTGGTGCACGCCGTGTTGGAGACCGCCGATCCCGAGGCAGCGGACCTGCAGGCCGAGTTGGCGGCCCAGATCCAGCGGCATGCGGTGTGGTGGCCGGTGGACGTGCCCGCCGAGGAGCTTGCGGCGGCGCTGGTACCTCTGCACGACACGCCTTTGGGCCCGCTTGCCGGCAATCGCACCCTGCGCCAGATCGGCCCGTCGGATCGGTTGTGTGAGTTGGATTTCGAGTTTCCGCTCGCCGGCGGCGATGTCCGCGACCGGGGTCCGGGCCGGCTCGACGTGCGACTGGCCGATGTCGGTCGACTGCTGGCACAGCACCTGCCGGCCGGTGATCCGCTGACCCCCTACATCGACCGGCTCACCGACGCCGCACTCGGCGGCCAGCACCTTCGCGGGTATCTGAACGGATCCCTCGATGTGGTGCTGCGCGTACCCGACGGCGCCGGGCATCGCTACCTGGTGGCCGACTACAAGACGAACTGGCTCGGCGACGCCGACCGGCCGCTGACCTCGGCGGACTACAGCCCGGCCCGGATGGCCGAGGCCATGCTGCATTCCGATTATCCGTTGCAGGCGCTGCTGTACTGCGTTGTGCTGCATCGCTTTCTGCGTTGGCGACAGCCCGGCTATGACCCGGACACGCACCTGGGTGGGGTGCTGTACCTGTTCCTGCGCGGGATGTGCGGGCCGGCCACACCCGTCGTCGGTGATCACCCGGCGGGGGTGTTCGGCTGGCGGCCGCCTGCGCTGCTGGTGGCGGAGATGTCGGACCTTCTCGACGGACGGAGAGTGCCGTGAGCGCACCGGTGGGCCCCCCCGTCGACGACGCCGCGGACTGGCGGCGCAGCATCGCGGCCGACGGGCCGCTGCGGGAGTTCAACGACGCGGGCGTCCTGGAATCCTCCGATGTGCTGGTGGCCCGGCGGCTGACCGAATTGGCCGGTGCCGACGACCCGCAGGTGGCACTGGCCATCGCCCTCGTGGTGCGGGCCCTGCGAGGTGGGTCGGTCTGCCTCGACCTGACCACGGTGGCCGATCAGGTCGGCCATCCTGAACTGGCGTGGCCGGAGCCGCGGCAGTGGCTGGCCGCCGTGGCCGGCAGCACGCTGGTGACCGGGCAGTCGGTGCTGCACCTCGACGGCGGTCTGCTCTATCTGGATCGGTACCGGATCGAGGAGTCCCGGGTCGCCGCGGATGTGCTGGCGCTGAGTGCCGCTGAGCGCAGCGGTCCGCCACTCGATGTCGGTCGGCTGTTTCCGCCGCCCTATGCCGAGCAGCGCGGAGCCGCGGAGGTCGCGTTGTCGCGGGCGCTGACGGTGCTGACCGGCGGTCCCGGCACCGGCAAGACCACCACCGTCGCCCGCCTGCTGGCACTGCTGGCCGAGCAGGCCGAACGCGCCGGTCGGCCGCCGCTGCGGATCGCGCTGGCCGCACCGACCGGTAAGGCCGCCGCCCGACTCCTGGAGGCGGTGCGCGGGGAGGTCGAAGCGCTCGACGCGACCGACGCCGCTCGACTGCCCGCGCTGAACGCCACCACCCTGCATCGGTTGTTAGGCAGCCGGCCGGACACCGCGTCGCGGTTCCGGCACAACCGGGACAATCGGTTGCCGCATGACGTCATCGTGGTCGACGAGACCTCGATGGTGTCGTTGACCATGATGGCCCGGCTGCTCGAGGCGGTCCGGCCGGAATCCCGGCTGGTTCTCGTCGGTGACCCGGACCAACTGGCCTCGGTGGAGGCGGGAGCCGTGCTGGCCGACATCGTCGAGGGCCTGACCGCCGCTGCGGACAGTCCCGTCGTCCGACTGGCCACATCGCACCGGTTCGGTGCGTCCATCGGGACGCTGGCGCAGGCCATCCGCATCGGCGACGCCGACGGCGCCCTCGAGGTGCTCGCCAAGGGCGGTGACCACATCGAATGGGTGCAGACCGAATCGCCCGCGGATACCCTGCGCAAAGTCCTCGTCCCGCATGCGCTTGCGCTACGCGAGGCGGCCCTGCTGGGGGACGGGCCGGCGGCACTGGCCACCCTGGAGCAGCACCGGATGCTGTGCGCGCACCGTCGCGGGCCGTACGGTGTGGCGCACTGGAACCGCCAGATCGAACGCTGGCTGGCCGAGCAGACCGAGATGCCGATGTGGTCGGAGTGGTACCCCGGTCGGCCGGTGCTGGTGACGGCGAACGACTACGGACTCGGCCTCTACAACGGCGACACCGGTGCGGCGGTGCTGCGGGACGGGGAACTGCGCGCGGTGATGAGCGGCGCCACCGGGCCGGTGGACTTGGCGCCCGGCCGGTTGGCCGATGTCGAGACCATGCACGCCATGACCATCCATAAGAGCCAGGGCAGTCAGGCCACCGAGGTGACCGTGCTGCTGCCGCCGCCGGACTCGCGGCTGCTGACCCGTGAACTGCTCTACACCGCGGTGACCCGGGCTCGGGAGAAGGTGCGGTTGATCGGTTCGGCAGAGCAGTTGCGGGCCGCGGTGGAGCGCCGTGCGGTGCGGGCCACCGGGCTGAGTCACCGGTTGGGCGGGGTCCGGTCCGGCTGACCGGTGCGGTCACGAATTGACCACGGCGGTGAGAAATGGACCGTTAGTTCTTCACCCTTTTCGGTCGGACTGGGCAGGCCCGGAATACCGGCACTCGGTGCGTTGACCGCGAGTGCCCTCTCCGCGGCGGCCATGGGCCCGGTCCCCGCCGCCAATGCGGCCTGAGGCCACTGAGGTCTCGTCCACCGGCATCGGCAACATCTCGTTCAACCTCGCCGGATCGGAGTCCACGGCTGCGTCGGCGGATGTTCCGGATCCGGCCCCCGGCTTCGGGGCCAAGAACGTTCGCAAGGCCCGGGTCGCGCATTCGCATGCCGACCGGGGCGGCCGGTAGCGCTGGCGTCACCGGGCGGGCACATGGGTGTCGGCGGCGGGCGCATTGCGCCCGCCGAGCCGTACGCTGAAGAGGAGATGCCCATGACTGACGATGACACCCGCGACGGCAGCACCAATGACGTCGAGAAGCGCTGGAACGATCCGGTGCAGTTTCGCGCCGCAGTGAACTATGTGCTCATGGTGATCGCACTGGCCGGTGCCGCGTTCGCCGCCACGGCGATCTGGCGCTCCCTGCTCGCCGCGATCCTGGTTCCGGGAATCCTGTTCGCCGGCGGGATCGGTGGACTGCTGCGTACCTATCGGGTGTGGCGGGCCGAGGGGGTGTGGCCGATCTGGCAGGCGGCGTCCTGGGTCCTACTCCTGCTGGCGCTGTTCTGCCTGGGCATCCCCTTCTCCGTCGGGCAGTGACGCTCCGCATACTCATCGGGTGAGCGAAGGATTTCAGCCACTGGCCGGTGTGCGGGTCGTGGAGATCTCCAGTTTCGTCGCGGTACCACTCGCGGGGATGACACTGGCCGCACTCGGGGCCGACGTGGTCCGCATCGACCCGGTCGGCGGGGCTGCCGATGCCGGCCGCTGGCCGTTGACGGAAACAACGACCGAGACTGAGACCGGTGAGAGCATCTACTGGGCTGGTCTGAATCGTGGCAAGCGATCCATGACCGTGGACATGCGCAGCGCCGACGATCGCGACCTGGTGGTCCGGCTGATCGCCGCGGCCGGAGTCTTCATCACCAATGCCGCAGGGCGGGAATGGCATTCCTACGAGGTGCTGGCCGAACGGCGCCCGGACCTGATTCACCTGGAGGTGATCGGCCGCGGTGACGGCAGCACCGCGGTGGACTACACCGTCAACGCGGGCACCGGCTTCCCCCTCATCACCGGTCCCGCGGACCACCGTGGGCCGGTCAACCACGTTATGCCGGCCTGGGACGTCAGTTGCGGGCTCTATGCGGTGCTGGCGGTGTTGGCGGCGCTACGGAAGCGCGACGAGACCGGACAGGGCGGTGCCATCCGGCTGCCACTCGACGATGTGGCGCTCGCGACCGCGGCCAACCTCGGCTTCCTCACCGAGGTGCTGGTCAACGGCCGGCAACGGCCCCGCCTGGGCAACTCGGTATTCGGCCAGTATGGGCAGGACTTCGCCAGCAGTGACGGGCACTGGTTCATGGTGGTGGCGCTGACCCCGCGGCACGTCGCCGACCTCACCGAACTGACCGGCACCGGCGCGGCGGTGGCCGCGGTGGCCGAGGCGCTGGGTGCGGACTTCACCGACGAGGGCACCCGCTACGAGCATCGTGACGTACTCACGGCGCTGTTCGCCGCCTGGTTCCGCAGCCACACCGCCGAGGAGATCAGCGCCGCACTGCAGGGCAGTTCGGTGCTGTGGGAGCGCTACCAGGACTTCGCCGAAGTGGCCGCCAGCGAGCGGGTGCAGGACAACCCGCTGTTCGCGCCGCTGGACCAGCCCCGGATCGGTTCCTACCTGGCGCCCGGCCTGCCGATCTCGGTGGACGGCGAGCATCCGCGGGCTGCGGCAGCGCCGGAACTGGGCCGGGACAACACGGCGGTGGTATCGGAGTGGTTGGGCGAATGACAGCTGGCAGCCTGGCCCGACTGCTCGAACTTGTTGAGCTGGAGGATGATTCGTTCACCGGTCCACCGAACGGACCGGCGGGAAAACGTGCCTACGGCGGGCACCTGGCCGCCCAGGCACTGGCGGCAGCCTGTCGCAGCACCGGGTCGGAACGGATACCCACCGCTGTGCACGTCCAGTTTCTGCGCGGCGGGGATGCCGGGGTGCAGTCGCGCTACCAGGTGGCACGAGTCCATGACGGTCGGACGACGTCGTCGCGCAGGATCCTCGGCTTCCAGGGTGACCGACTGCTCCTGACCGCGACGGCGCTGTTCGCCGTCCCCGCGGCCGGGCCCGCGCACACCGACACCACGGCCGTCGAGGACCCGGATGATCTGCCGCGCACCGGTCCGATCGGTCCGGCGCCGGCGTTGCCGGCCGATGAGGTCGACATCCGGATCCACGACGAGTGGGGTGGGACAGCGGAGTTCGTCAGACGGCTGTGGTGGCGGGTCACCGCGGACCTGCCTGCTGATCCGGTGCTGCACGCCTGCCTGGCGGTCTACGTCACTGATATTTATGGCGTCGATCCGGTGCTCGCCGTGCACGGGCACTCGATGACCGACGGCAGCCACCACGCAGCGACCACCGACTCCTCGACCTGGTTCCACCGCGATATCCGGGCCGACCAGTGGAACCTGCTGGAATGCCGTTCTCCCGCGGCAGCACGGGGACGTGGGGTGATGACGGCGGGACTGTATGACGCGTCGGGCGTTCGGGTGGCGACGATGGTGCACGAGGGTCAGGCCGTCGAGAGGGAGTCGTAGCGACT
>JAUPLT010000167.1 GCA_030836785.1 Actinomycetota bacterium | reverse complement strand
TCCGCCGGGCTCGCCGCGGCCGCCGCACTGCCCCGACTTGAGCACGCCTGCGGGCTTGGCACCGGCCGGTTGTTCATCGAGGACGTGGCAGAACACATCCCGGTCGACGGCGGTTTAGCGGTCACCGCCGCCGTTCCGGATCCGGCCCGGCTGGCCGGTCTCGCCGCGCCACCCGACCGCCGTGACTGGTGGATCGCCCGGGTGCGAGACTGTTGGGCATGGCTGAGATAACCCTTGGTGGTAAACCCGTCCACACCGTCGGCGAGCTTCCCGCCGTCGGCACCCGCGCCCCGGACTTCACGCTGACCGGAACCGATCTCGGTACGGTATTGAGCGCGCAGTTCCTCGGAAAGCCGTTGCTGCTCAACATCTTCCCGTCGGTCGACACCCCGGTCTGCGCCGCCAGCATCCGCAAGTTCAACGAGCAGGCCGCCGCGCGCGGGCTCGCCGTGGTGTGCGTGTCCAAGGATCTGCCGTTCGCGCTGAGCCGGTTCTGCGGCGCCGAGGGCATCGACAACGTCACCTCCGCGTCGGCGTTCCGGGACAGCTTCGGGGACGATTACGGCATCGCCATCGCCGACGGGCCGATGGCCGGGTTGCTCGGGCGTGCCGTGGTGGTCGTCGGCGCGGACGGCACCGTCACCTACACCCAACTGGTGGGCGAGATCGGTTCCGAGCCCGATTACGACGCTGCGCTGGCCGCCATCTAGGCCGGCCCGACAGCGCGTGACCAACCTGGCCTACAACGACAGCGGCGCCGGGGAACCGGTGCTGTTCATCGCCGGGACCGGCGGGGCGGGCCGGACCTGGCACATCCACCAGGTGTCGGCGTTCCTGGCCGCCGGCTACCGGTGCATCACCTTCGACAACCGCGGTATCGGGGACACCGAGAACGCCGACGGGTTCTCCACCGCGCAGATGGTCGCCGACACCGCCGCGCTCATCGAGCGGGCGGTCGGCGGTCCGGTCCGGGTGGTCGCCATGTCGATGGGCGCGTTCATCGCCCAGGAACTCATGCTGCAGCGGCCCGACCTGGTCCGCCAGGCCGTACTGATGGGAACCCGCGGTCGGCTCGACGACACCCGCAAGGCGTTCCGGGCAGCGGACGTCGCGCTCGCCGAGTCCGGTGTCGACCTCCCGGCCTCTTACGCGGCCAAGGTCAGGGTGTTGGAGAACTTCTCCCCGAAGACCATCAACAGCCCGGCGGTGCGGGAATGGCTGGAGATGTTCACCGCCTTCCCGGTCCGACGCACGCCCGGCCTGCGCGCCCAGTTGACGGTGGTCCCCACCGAGAACCGATTGCCGGCCTACCGTTCCATCAGCACCGAGACGCTGGTGATCGGCTTCGCCGACGATGTCATCACTCCGCCCGCGCTGGGACGCGAGGTAGGTGAGGCACTGCCGCGCGGGCGCTATGTCCAGATCGCCAATGCCGGACACCTGGGCTTCCTGGAGCGCCCCGATCCGGTGAACGCCGCGATGCTGCAGTTCTTCGCGGGCACGCTGCTGTGACTCATCTCGCTGGTGCTGTGACTCATCTCGCTGGTGCGGTGACTCATCTCGCTGGTGCGGGTGTCGCGTCATCTGACACCCTGGAATGGTGAACCCGTCGACGACCCAGGCCCGCGTCGTCGTCGATGAACTCATCCGCGGCGGGGTGCGCGATGTCGTGCTGTGCCCGGGATCGCGCAACGCCCCGTTGGCCTTCGCCCTCGCCGATGCCGACCGGGCCGGCCGACTGCGCCTGCACGTACGCATCGACGAGCGCACCGCCGGGTTCCTGGCCGTCGGGCTGTCGCTGGGCAGTGGCCGCCCGGTGCCGATCGCGATGACCTCCGGAACCGCGGTGGCCAACCTCGGTCCTGCGGTGGTCGAAGCCAACTACGCCCGGGTGCCGTTGGTCATCCTCTCGGCGAACCGGCCCTACGAACTGCTGGGCACCGGTGCGAATCAGACCATGGAGCAATTCGGTTACTTCGGCACCCAGGTGCGCGCCGCGATCAGCCTGGGTCTGGCAGCCGAACCCATCGGGGCGGCGCCGGGAGTTCTGGTCTCCCTCAACGCCCAGTGGCGCTCGGCCACCTGCCGGGTGCTCGCCGCCGCCACCGGTGCCCGCACCGCCAACGCCGGTCCGGTGCAGTTTGACATCCCGCTGCGGGAACCCCTTGTGCCCGAGGTGGATTCGGATCCCCAGGATTATCCGCAGGGCCGTCCCGGCGGCGTGCCGTGGACGGTCGCCCCGCCGGTGACGTTCGACCAACCGGTGCCGATCGACCTCACTCCCGACACCGTGGTGATCGCCGGCCACGGTGCGGGGGTGCACCCGAATCTGGCGCATCTGCCGACGGTGGCCGAACCGACCGCACCGCCCGCGCGGAACCCGTTGCATCCGCTGGCGCTGACCGGGCTGCGGCCGCGGCAGGTGATCATGTGCGGTCGCCCGACGCTGCACCGCCCGGTGTCGGCACTGCTGGCCGACCCCACCATCCCGGTGTTCGCCCTGACCACCGGGCCGCGCTGGCCGGATGTGTCCGGCAACTCGACGGCCACCGGCACCCGCGCCGAGGTCAGCGGCGAACCGCACCCGGACTGGCTGCATCGGTGCGCCGCGGCGAACACCCGGGTCAATGCGGCGGTGCGCGCGCAGTTGGCCGGCCATCCGCTCGGCACCGGATTGCATGTGGCGGCCGCGGTGGTCGACGCGCTGCGGCCGGGGGACCAGTTGGTGCTGGGCGCCTCCAACCCGGTGCGCGATGTCGCCCTCGTCGGGCTGAACCCCGATGGCATCGCGGTGCGTTCCAACCGGGGGGTGGCCGGGATCGACGGAACGGTGTCCACCGCTATCGGGTCGGCCATGGGCGCGGAGTGGGATGCCGGTGCCGGATCGGGCCGCACGGTCGCACTGCTGGGCGATCTGACGTTCGTCCATGATGCGTCGGGGCTGCTGATCGGGCCGACCGAACCGAGTCCGCGGGATCTGACCATCGTGGTCTCCAATGACAACGGCGGCGGGATCTTCGAACTGCTCGAGCAGGGTGATCCGCGGTTCTCGGGCGTCTCGTCGCGGGTGTTCGGCACCCCGCATGACGTCGACGTCGGCGCGCTGTGCCGCGCCTACCACGTCGAATCCCGCCAGATCGAGGCCGCCGAGGTGGGCGCGGCGCTCGCCGAGCCGAATGAGGGAATCCGGGTGCTCGAGGTCAAGGCCGACCGATCCACGCTGCGGCGGTTGCACGCGGCGAT
>JAUPLT010000166.1 GCA_030836785.1 Actinomycetota bacterium | reverse complement strand
CTCACCTACGACGCGGACGGTGATGGCGTTCGCGGTGCGTGGAACGCTGTGTCGAGCTACACCGACCGCAAACGACACCGGGGCGACGCCCCGGCGGGGTCGGTAGGCTTCGACGACGCCGAGCGCAGCGCGGCGCGCAAACGGCGGTAAGCGCGAGGAGCAGGTGAGCACATCCGGTCGGCAGGCCGCCGAGCAGGAACCCATCGCCCGGGTGCTGCCCATGCTCTCGGTTCCGCACCTGGACCGGGAATTCGACTACCTGGTGCCGGCGGAACTCTCCGACCGGGCCCGGCCCGGGGTTCGGGTCCGGGTTCGCTTTCATGGGCGGCTGGTGGACGCGTTCGTTCTCGAGCGGCGCACCGACACCGATCACGTCGGGCAGCTGGGCTGGCTGGATCGGGTCATTTCCCCGGAGCCGGTGCTGACCCCGGAGGTGCGCCGACTGGTCGAGGCGGTGGCGGCACGCTATGCCGGCACCCGCCCCGACGTGCTGCGGTTGGCGATACCGCCGAGGCATGCGGCCGCGGAGAAAGCCGTCTCCACCCCGGCGCTGTTGCCAGTGGTGGATGCGGTCGACCCATCGGGGTGGGCGCGTTACGACCGCGGCGAGCAGTTCCTCGACGCGATCCAGGCGGGCCGGGCTGCCCGCGCCGTGTGGCAGGCACTGCCCGGCGAGCGATGGTGTGACCGCATTGCCGAGGCCGCGGCACAGGCGGTGAGCTGCGGACAGGGGGTGCTCGTGGTGGCGCCTGACCAGCGCGACATCGACATGCTGCATCGTGCTGCGGTTAGCCGTGTGGACGAGTCCGCGGTCGTCACCTTGGCGGCCGGGCTCGGGCCCTCTGCCCGGTACCGCCGATGGCTGTCGGTGCTGCGTGGTCAGGGCCGTCTGGTCATCGGAACACGCAGCGCGGTGTTCGCTCCGGTGGAACGGCTGGGCCTGGTGATCGTCTGGGACGATGGCGACGACTCGCTGGCCGAGTCGAGGGCGCCGTATCCGCATGCCCGCGATGTCGCCATGCTGCGGGCGCACCAGCTGCGGTGCGCGTTCCTGATTGGGGGATACGCCCGGACCGCCGAATCGCAGGCGCTGGTGGCTTCCGGTTGGGCCCACGATATCGTTGCCGTCCGCTCGGTTGTCCGGTCCTGCGCGCCGAGGGTCGTCGCCATCGACGACACCGGTTACGCCGATGAACGTGACCCCGCGGCCCGCACCGCCCGGGTGCCGTCGATGGCGTTGAACGCCGCCCGAACGGCGTTGCAGCGCGGCGCCCCGGTGCTGGTTCAGGTTCCGCGGCGAGGTTACGTGCCCTCGGTGGCGTGCGCCCGATGCCGGACCGTGGCCCGATGCCGGCACTGCACCGGGCCGCTGGCCTTGGCTGAACGCGGTGCCGAAGGCGCAACCTGCCGATGGTGCGGCCGGATGGACGTCGTGCTGCGCTGCCGGCGGTGCGGCGCTGGGGAGGTCCGTGCCGTCGTTATCGGAGCCCGGCGCACCGCGGAGGAACTCGGCCGGGCGTTTCCCGGCTTTCCGGTGGTCACCTCGGCGGGGGACGCCGTCCGTCGGGAGATCGACACCGGTCCGGCGCTGGTGGTCGCGACCCCGGGCGCCGAACCGCAGTCGCCGGACGGTTACGGGGCCGCGCTGCTGCTGGACAGCTGGGCGCTGCTGGGCCGCCAGGATCTGCGCGCGGCCGAGGACACCCTGCGGCGATGGATGTCCGCAGCCGCAATGGTGCAGTCCGGTGCCGCCGGCGGGGTCGTCGCGGTGGTGGCCGAATCGGTGATTCCCACGGTGCAGGCCCTGATCAAGTGGGATCCGGTCGGTCACGCCGAAGCGGAACTGGCCGCCCGTACTGAGGTCGGGCTGCCGCCGGCCGTGCATATCGCCGCCATCGACGGCGCTGGTGCGGCGGTTGCGGCGCTGATCGAGCAGGCCGGTCTGCCGGCCGAGGCGGAACTGCTCGGACCGGTGGACTTACCGGCGGGAGTGCGCCGGCCAGCCGGCTCGGTACCGGGCGATCAGGCGGTCCGGATGCTGATCAGGGTTCGGCGGGACGAAGGACTGGCGCTGGCCGCCGTCCTGCGGCAGGCGATATCGGTGCGCAGTGCCCGCCATGACGACGACGCGGTCCGGGTGCAGATCGACCCGGTGCACGTGGGCTGAGGCAAAGCGGGCGGGCCGCTCACCGGGCTGCGTCGAGCACCACCTCGACCATCTCGAGCGTCGTTGACGGATGAAGCAGCGCGAACCTCCCGATCACCTCGCCCTCCCACACCGTCGGGGTGGCGAAGGCCTCCTGTTCGGCCAGCAACCGGTTCTGCAGGTCTATGTAGTCCTCTTTGCCCCATCCCGGCCGACGCCACAACACGATGGACAGACCCGGCTCCCGCACCAACTCCACATGCGGGCTCTCGTCCACCAGAGCGGCGACCTCAGCGGTCAGGTCGAGGACATGCTGAACCGCGATCCGGTACGCCGTCGTGCCGTGCACGGCCAGGGAAAACCACAGCGGCAATCCACGTGCTCGTCGGCTGAGGTGGTGTGCCAGGTCGGTGGGGTTCCAGTACTCCGGGTGGTCCGACTGGTGCAGCGGATCGAGGTACGAAGCGTGTTGGGTGTGCACCGACGCGGCCTGGTCGGGGTCGCGGTACAGCAGGGCGGCGCAGTCAAAGGGAGCGAACCACCACTTGTGCGGATCGGTGATGAACGAGTCGGCGTGCTGAAGTCCGTCGAACCGCCACTTCTGGTCGGACAGCAGAGCCGCCCCGCCGTATGCGCCGTCCACGTGCAGCCACAGATCGCGCTCCCGGCACACCTCGGCGATCCCGGCCAGATCGTCGACGATTCCGGCGTTCGTGGTCCCCGCGGTCGCGACGACGGCCACCACCGGCGGGCCCTCGTGCGCGTCGAGGGCCTGCCTTAGCCTGGCGCCGGTGAACCGATGGTCCTCGGAAGGCACCACAAAGGGCTCCACGTCGAGGATGCGGCAGGCGTTGGCCACCGAGGAATGGGCCTCGTCGCTGCAGGCGATGCGGACCTCGCGGACCCCGAAACGCTGCCGGCCGATCTCCCGGGCCACCGCCAACGCCGACAAGTTGGCCGCCGACCCACCGGACACGAAGGTGCCGCCCGCCGATTCCGGCATCCCGGCAAGGTCGGCGATCCAGCGCAGCACCTGGTTCTCGGCGACGAGCGCGCCGGATGCCTCCAGAAAGCTGCAGCCCTGTAGCGAGGCGATGGACACCACCGTGTCGAACAGCAGTGCAGCCTTGGTCGGGGCGGCCGGGATGAAACCGAAGAACCGCGGACTGTCGGTGGACAGCACATTCGCCGCGATGTGCTGGACGTACGCGTCGAGGACCTCGCGGGGATCGCGGCCGTACTCGTCGATGAAGCCGTCGAGGGCTCGGATGATGGGCTCCGGCGGCTTGGGGTGGTCAAGTGGGGTGTCGGTGAACGTCAACCGGGTGCGCACGTACTCGAAGACCAAACCGGCCAGGTGCGGATCGTGCTGGTGCATGCGGTCGGCCGGGCGGGTTTCGCGTACCAGGCGGTGAGCCAGGTACGGGTCGTCGTCCATCCGTCTTCGCCCTGCGTGCTGCGGGTCAAGTGGCACCGTAAAGTCCTTGCTCGAGTTCCGTCCGCGACATACCCCCGGAACTGCGAAGCTTAGACGGCCACGAACGAGTCAGGGAGGCGCGATGAAATCCTTCGCCCGCAGGTTCGCCCTGCTCATCCCGATGCTGCTGATCGCCCTGGGCTTGCTGTGGCCCGCAATCGGCAGCCCGTCCGGGAGCGGGTCCGTCTCCGATCCGGTGGTTTTCTCGGAGTTGCGTGCCGACTTTACCGTCGATGCCGACGGACTGCTGCAAGCCACTGAGACGATCACGGCCGAATTCCCCTCCGGACGGCACGGCATCTTCCGGTACTGGGATGCCGGAAATCCCAACAACCCGCATATCCGCCAGGTTCCCGAGGTCACCGCGATCACCCTCGACGGGCGATCGGTGCCCTATCAGCTGATGTGGGAGGGCGATCGGTTCCGGGTGGCGAAGATCGGCGATCCGGACAGCTACCTCACCCCGGGTACCCACGTCTACCGGATCAGCTACACCGTGCCCGACGTGCTGGACCCTGGGAGCCTGGGATCGGACAAGAAGTTCGCCGCGTCGACCGGTGCGGCCGGTGGGGAGTCGGCGTTCTACTGGAACGTCATAGCCCCGGCCTGGAACAACGAGATCGAACGGGCCGAGATCAGCGTCACACTGCCCGGGCGGGTGCCCGGCGCGATGTGCTCGGTCGGCCAGGGCGTCGGCCGGCCCTGTGCAGGCCTGACCGTCGCGGGTGACACGGTGCGGTTGTCGGCCACCGACCTGCCGCCCCGGACCCCGGTGACGGTGCGGGTCGGGGTCGACGTACCTACCCCGCCGCGGGCCGAACTGCCCTGGTCGGTGCGCTGGGACGGGGTGCTTGGCCACTCGGTGCCGGTGGTGGCGTGGCTCATCGGCCTGACCGCGGCCGCCGGGTTGGGGGCCTTCCTGTGGTGGCGGACCACCGTCGAACCAGCACCGGGATTCCCGCTGCAGTACGCGCCGCCGAAAGGTCTCGGTCCGGTGCAGTGCGAGTACATCCGCACTGAGAAGGTGCCCGAGCACGGGGTCACCGCGACCCTGTTCTACCTGGCCGATCGAGGTCTGCTGTCGCTCAACCAGTCGGGTCGCAACAAGTGGGTGGTGCACAGCGTCGGCGATTCCGGCGGCTGGGCGGACGTCGATCCGGTCAGCGTTGCGGTGGGTTCGGCGCTCGGGTTGACCTTCCGTGGTTCGAGCTTCAACGCCAATGGCGGGGTCACGGCAGGCAGCAAACTCACCGCCGCCAAGCAGGTGATGGAGACAGGGGTCCGGAAATGGGCGGTCGACGAGCAGTTGATCCGCCCCCACCGGGTTGAGTGGTGGCTGCGGCTGGCTAACCTCCTCGCACTGGTGGCGGCAATCTTCGGCTTCCTGCGCTGGGGGTTCCCGATCACCCTGTGGGGTCTGCCGTTCGCCGCGTTCTTCCTGTTCTCGCTGCCCTGGTGGGGTTCCGGTGTAGGCATGCGGCGGACGGCGGCGGGCCGGCAGCTGTGGTCGGAGGTCGGTGG
>JAUPLT010000165.1 GCA_030836785.1 Actinomycetota bacterium | reverse complement strand
TCACCATCTGCTCGATTCTGTTGGGGCGGGTTGGTGAGCCGGCCATCGCCCACTTACTGGAAACACCGTTCGGACTTCTGGGGGTTCCGGACGCCGTGCTACACACGGTGTCGTTCCTGGTGTCGCTGGCCGTCGTGGTGACGTTGCACGTCCTTCTCGGCGAGATGGTTCCCAAGAACATCGCGATCGCGGGTCCGGAATCCACAGCCATGCTGTTGGTGCCGATCTACCTGGTCTACGTCCGGATGGCGCGGCCGCTCATCGGGCTCTACAACTGGGCAGCCAACACCACCCTGCGGATGTTCGGAGTGCAGGCCAAAGACGAACTCGACGTCACGGTATCGACTGTGGAGCTAGCGGAGATGATCGCCGAATCCCGGTCGGAGGGGCTGCTGGACCCCGAGGAGCACATGCGCCTGTCCCGCGCTCTACAGATTCGCCAGCGGGTTGCCGGAGATGTCGCCGTCCCGCTGAGCTCGATCCGCACCGTGCCGGTCGCGGCGGCCGGGTCCGGCCCCAGCGTCGCGGCGATCGAGGAGGTGTTCGCCAAGACCGGATACTCGCGCTTCCCGGTCGTCGACGTGGACGGCCGGTTCACCGGTTTCGTCCACATCAAGGATCTTCTCGAACTGGCGGACCGCCCCGGTGCGATAGTGAGCGCGGCCGCGGTGCGCTTCCTGCCACGAATGGCCACGACCACCCCACTACCCGACGCGCTTTCCACGATGCGTCACAGCAACAGCCACTTGGCGTTACTGACCGACGCGGACGGCGCCGTGCGCAGCATGGTGACGCTCGAAGATCTCGTCGAGGATCTGGTGGGGACCGTGCGCGACGGCACCCACCGTGGCTGAGGACATCGTCCCCAGGGTTCGTGATGTCCTCGCCCCGACCGAGTGGACTGCCCGCGCGGAGGCCCACCGGGTGCGGGCGGACGCCTTCACCGCCGCGCATCGCGACCGCGCCCGCCGGGGTGAGAGCCACCCTGTCTGGGACTTCCTGTTCACCTACTACAACCTGCGACCGCGACGACTGCGGGTGTGGCACCCCGGGTACGGGGTGACACTGTCCGGCGCGGCGGCAACGGCTTACCTGGACCGGGCCGGTTACGTCGGCGTGCCCGGCGGCGCCACAGTCGGACCGGAGCGGTTGCGCGCGCGGGTACCCACCCTGCGGTTCATCGCCACTCTGTTGCGCTCAACAGCCGCCCGACCACCGGTCCTCGGCTGTTTCGGAATGCACGAGTGGGCCATGGTGTATCGCTGCGACAAGCCCCGGCACACCGGCGTCCCCCTGCGACTGGGACACGCGGGAACCGACCGCGTCGTCGAGTCGATGCCGTTGCGATGCACCCATTTCGACGCCTTCCGATTTTTCACCCCCGCCGCGGCGGCGCGCAGTGAGATCCGGCCGACCCGGCGTACCCAGACGGCGTGGGAACAGCCGGGCTGTCTGCACGCCGCCATGGACCTGTACAAGTGGGCCGGAAAACTCATTCCGCTGACCGATTCCGATTTGCTGATGGACTGCCTGGAGTTGGCTGCCGTCGCCCGTGAGCTCGACATGCGAGCCAGCCCGTATGACCTCTCCGAGTACGGGTTCGCGCCGATCGCGGTGGAGGAACCGTCCGGTCGCGCCCATTACGTTCGGGAGCAGAGCGCCATCTCCGAACGGGCCGGGAAGTTGCGCTCGTCGCTGTTACGGCGTTGCGAGCAGCTCCTGGTCGATGCTGGGGGTCAGACCGGAAATCGGGCGCGGATAGGATCAGAGGACTTTTCCAGGGAGGAACCGCATGTCTAGTCCCGGCACCGATCGGGTGGTCGTGGGCAATCTTCGGGTGGCCCGCAGCCTGTACGACTTCATCACCGACGAGGCACTACCCGGAACGGGTATCGACCCAGACAGCTTCTGGGCCGGCGTCGACAAGGTGGTCACCGACCTCGCTCCCCGCAACGCCGAACTGCTGGCCCGCCGCGAGGACCTGCAGACCCAGATCGACCGGTACCACCGCCAGCGGGTCATCGGCGGTATCGACACCGCCGAGTACCGGCAGTTCCTGACCGATATCGGCTACCTGGTCGAAGAGCCGGCGGACTTCACCATCGGCACCGCTGGGGTCGATCCGGAAATCACCTCCACCGCAGGCCCCCAGCTGGTGGTGCCGATCCTCAATGCGCGCTTCGCCCTCAATGCGGCCAATGCCCGATGGGGCTCGCTCTACGACGCCCTGTACGGCACCGATGTGATCAGCGAGGACGGTGGGGCCACCCGTTCCGGCGGTTACAACAAGGTCCGCGGCGACAAGGTGATCGCCTACGCCCGCCAACTTCTCGATGACGCCGTGCCACTCGCCGCGGGCAGCTACCGCGACGTGACCGGCTTCCTCATCGAGGACGGCCTGCTCGAGATCACCCTGTCCAACGGCGACGTCACCGGCCTCGCCGATCAGGGGCAGTTCGCCGGCTACACCGGCGATCCGAGCGCTCCCACGTCGGTGCTGCTGGTCAATCACGGACTGCACCTCGACATCCTCATCGACCGCGACTCCCCGATCGGTTCCACCGACCTGGCCGGCATCAAGGACGTGGTGCTCGAGTCAGCCATCACCACGATCATGGATTTCGAGGACTCCGTCGCCGCGGTCGACGCCGAGGACAAGGTCCTCGGGTACCGCAACTGGCTGGGACTGAACAGGGGTGACCTGGCCGAGGAGGTCAGCAAGGGCGACACGACCTTCACCCGGGTGCTCAACGGCGACCGCACCTACACCGCCGCTGGGTCCAATGTCGCCGACGGATCGGCTCCGGACCGGCCCGGTTTCACCCTGCCGGGCCGCAGCCTGCTGTTCGTCCGCAATGTCGGGCACCTGATGACCAACGACGCCATCGTGTTCGACGACGACGGGACCGACGGCGCCGAGGTTCCCGAAGGCATCCAGGACGCCTTGTTCACCAGCCTGATCGCGCTGCACGGCCGGTCCGGTCAGAACAGCCGGACCGGCTCGATCTACATCGTCAAGCCCAAGATGCACGGTCCGGAGGAGGTCGCGTTCACCTGTGAGCTGTTCGGCCGCGTGGAGGGCGTGCTGGGACTGCCCGCCAACACCATCAAGGTGGGCATCATGGACGAGGAGCGGCGCACGACGCTGAATCTCAAGGCCTGCGTGAAGGCCGCCGCCGACCGGGTGGTGTTCATCAACACCGGCTTCCTGGACCGCACCGGCGACGAGATCCACACCTCGATGGAGGCCGGGCCGATGATCCGCAAGGGCGCGATGAAGACCCAGCCGTGGATCATGGCCTACGAGGATCAGAACGTCGACGTCGGCTTGGCGACCGGGTTCTCCGGACGCGCCCAGATCGGCAAGGGCATGTGGGCGATGACCGACCTGATGGCCGACATGGTCGCGCAGAAGATCGCCCAGCCGCGGGCCGGCGCGACCACGGCCTGGGTGCCCTCGCCTACCGCTGCGACCCTGCACGCCATGCATTACCACTACGTCGACGTCTACGCCGTCCACCACGAACTGGCGGGCAAGTGCCGGACCACCATCGACCAGCTGCTGACCATTCCGCTGGCCGATCGGGACCTGGCCTGGTCACCCGAGGAGATCCACGAGGAAGTCGACAACAACTGCCAGTCGATCCTGGGCTACGTGGTGCGCTGGATCGACGCCGGCGTGGGCTGCTCCAAGGTCCCCGACATCCACGATGTCGCGCTGATGGAGGACCGCGCCACCCTGCGCATCTCCAGCCAGCTGCTGGCCAACTGGCTGCGGCACGGCGTCATCACCGAGGATGATGTCAAAGCCAGCCTGCGCCGGATGGCCGCGGTGGTCGACGAGCAGAACGCCGGTGATCCCGGCTACCGGGCGATGTCGACGGACCCGGACAGCAGTATCGCCTTCCAGGCGGCCCAGGACCTGATCCTGGCGGGCGCGACGCAGCCCAGCGGCTACACCGAGCCGATCCTGCACCGGCGACGCCGCGAGTACAAGGCCGCCAACGGTCTCTGAACGGCCGAACTTCTGACGGCTGAACTTCTGACGGCTGAACTTCCGAGGAAAGAGGATCACCACCCCGATGGGAAGGCACAGCATCCCCAGCTCCGGGGGGCCCGAAGACCCAGCAGCTGAACCCGACGCCGTCGGCAGTCCCCCGTCCGGAAGGATTCCCCGCGCCGACGCCTCCTGGCAGGGACGGCGGCGCGCCACCCAGAACGGCCGCCGTGGGGTCAGCGTCGGCGTGATTGCCGCCCTGGGCACCGTTGTGCTGCTGATCGGCGGAGTCGTCCTGTGGCAGTTCTTCGGAGACGCCCTGTCGCGCCGCTCGTCGGACGCTGCCCAGCAGTGCGTC
>JAUPLT010000164.1 GCA_030836785.1 Actinomycetota bacterium | reverse complement strand
TTCGGCGGTGGCGGGCTCTGGATCGGAATGTGACCACCACCGCCCTTCCGTACCGCTACCTGCTCGGCCCGGCCTTCGTCGCGGCGATCGACTACGTCGACCCGGGCAACATCGCGGCCAACGACAGCGCCGGGTCGGAATTCGGTTTCCTGCTGGTGTGGGTGATCGTGGCCGCCAACGCGATGGCCGGCCTGGTGCAGTACCTCAGCGCGAAACTCGGCCTGGTGACGGGCCGCACGCTGCCGGAGGCGGTGCGCGACCGGACCGGCACCCCGGCCCGGATCGGCTACTGGGTGCAGGCCGAACTCGTCGCGATCGCCACCGATCTCGCCGAGGTGATCGGCGGAGCGATCGCCCTCTACCTGCTGTTCGACCTCCCGCTCCTGCTGGGCGGGGTGATCACCGGCGTGGTGTCGCTGCTGCTACTGGCTGTCGGCGACCAGCGGGGCCAACGGGTGTTCGAGCGGGTGATCACCGGCTTGCTGCTGGTCATCACCATCGGCTTCCTAGCCAGCCTGGTGGTCAATCCACCGGCCGCCGCCGATGTCGCGGGCGGTCTGGTGCCGCGCTTCGACGGCGTGCAGAGCGTACTGCTGGCGACCGCGATGCTGGGCGCGACGGTGATGCCGCATGCGGTTTACCTGCATTCCGGTCTGGCGCGCGACCGGCACGGGCACCCCGCCCCGGGTGCCGAACGGGCCACCCTGCTGCGGGCGACACGCTGGGATGTCGGCCTGGCGATGCTGGTCGCCGGGACGGTCAACCTGTCCCTGCTGCTGGTGGCCGCGACCAACCTGCGCGGCCGCGAGGGCACCGACACCATCACCGGCGCGCACGCCGCGGTCGCCGACACACTCGGCCCGGCGGTGGCGCTGATGTTCGCGATCGGCCTGCTGGCCTCGGGCCTGGCCTCGACATCGGTGGGCGCCTACGCCGGGGCGATGATCATGCAGGGTCTGCTGCGCAGGTCCTTCCCACTGCTCGTGCGGAGGCTGATAACCCTGCTCCCGGCACTGACCGTGCTGGCCGCCGGGATCGACCCCACCCGAGCGCTGGTGCTGTCCCAGGTGGTGCTGTCATTCGGGATTCCGTTCGCCCTGATCCCGCTGGTGCGGTTGACCAGCGACCGCGCCCTGATGGGCGCCGACGTCAACCGGCGGCTCACCACGACGTTGGGCTGGACGGTCGCCGGGCTGATCACATTGCTCAACGTGGCGTTGATCTACCTCACCCTGAGGTAAGTGACGCCCGTCACACAACCGGCACCCATCCGCGGGGCGCGCTGCGTCGAATGCAGGGTGTGAAAGCTGCGTTGTACCCCACCCGGGTCACCCACCTGCATCGCTCACCCGTGCGCCACTACGCCGAGCATCGCAGCTACAGCTGGCTCGTCGACCTCGACGACCTGCCCCGGCTGCCCCGCCTGCTGCGGCCATTCGCCCGGTTCGAGGCCACCGACCACTTCGATGGCGCGCCGAACGACACCCTGCGCCAGCGGGTGGACGCGTTCCTGGCCCGCAACGGGGTGTTCCTGCCCGGCGGCCGGGTCACCGCGCTGCTGATGCCACGTGTTCTGGGCCGCGCGTTCAATCCGCTGAGCCTGTTCTGGTGCTACGACGCCGCCGGCACGCTGCGCGGTGTGGTGGCCGAGATGCAGACCCTTGCCGGGGAGCGGCGCGCCTATCTGCTGCCGCCCTCAGACGGAGCGCCGGTGGCCGCCCTCGGGGCGGGGGGCGGATTCGCCGCCAGAGAGCCGCTCTCCGGCCAGGGCGGTTACTTCCTTGTCCGGGCACCGGAGCCGGCGGACACCCTCGACCTGACCGTTTCGCTGCACCGCGACAACAGCGCTGCGATGGTCGCCACCTGGCGCGGACGGCGTCGCGCCGCCACCACCGGGCGCGTCCTCGCACTGCAGTTCAGCGTCCCGTTGGCTCCCCTGACGGCCGAGCTGAGCATGCGCTGGCAGGCCACGATGCTGCGCCTGCTGGGTGCGCCGAAGCCGGCCAAGTCCCTGAAGCCGGCCAAGACCACGGCCGCCGCCCCCGGCCCCGCTCATCGCGCCGCTTCGGCTGCACCCCATCGCGCCGCCCGCAGCGCCACCACCGCTGCCTGGAGCGCGAAAGGCCGCACCTGGGCCCCATCGTGACGCAGCTTCTGGACCGGCCGGTTACGCTTCGCAGCGATGCCACCGACAACCACAGTCACAGGTACCGGCCGGTGACCGCAGACCTCGACGCGCTGCTGCGCCGGGTCGCACAGCGGGACCGGGACGCCTTCGCCGCCTTCTACGACGCCACCCGCTCCCGGGTCTACGGCATGGTCGTGCGCGTGTTGCGAGACCACGGGTACAGCGAGGAAACGACCCAGGAGATTTACCTGCAGGTCTGGCGGACTGCAGAGAGTTACGACCCCGCCGCCGGCAGCGCCCTGTCCTGGCTTTTGACCCTGGCTCATCGCCGCGCCGTCGACCGGGTTCGATCCGAACAGGCGGCAACCCAACGCGACTCGCGCTACGGTGCCTCGACCGTGGACCGCGACGTGGACCACGTCAGCGACGCGGTGATCTCCGGTGAGGA
>JAUPLT010000163.1 GCA_030836785.1 Actinomycetota bacterium | reverse complement strand
GGTCGGCGCCGAGCTTCTTGGAGGCGTTGTAGGCGACCATCAGCGGCAGGAAGACGAAGACGCTCTGCCAGCAGAGGTTGATGAACTGCCAGGTGGGGGAGAGCTGACTGGCCTCGCGGGGATCGGCCCAGTTGGGGATCACGCCGAGGGTGCTCATCAGCGCCATGAAGGTGATGAACAGCGATGCGCCGAGCAGCGCGCCCAGGATCGGGCGGAACGAGTCGGAAAGGAACTCGAAGAACGAATCGAGCCAGGCGAATTTCCCGCGCGGACCCTTGGCCCGGGCGGCGGCCTTCACCGCCGCGGCGTCGTCGGCGGCAACGCCACCCATTCCCGGCAACGCCTTGATGTCGTTGTAGACGCGTTGCACCGCCCCGCCGATGACGACCTGATACCGATTGCCCGCCTGCGGCACCGCGCCCATCACGCCGGGCACCGCCTCGATATCGGACTGCTTGACGCCGGAGGCGTCCCGCAACTGGAATCGCAGGCGTGTCGCGCAGTGCGACAGGTCGACGATGTTCGCCGCGCCGCCGACACTCGTGACGATCTCCGCTGCGGTGTTAGCGCCCATGATCCGACCCCTCAGGTTGTTGCGCGCGACGGGCAAATGCCAAAGCAGGATGCTATCGGCGGGTGATGGCTGCGTCTGCCGATTGATCGGCTGGTGTGACGGGGATGAGCCCGGGTGACCGGGAGGGCCCACACAACAGCGATGACTAGGGTCCGCCGGCCGGGTCCGGCGTGGGGGCTGTCGACGTCCGCAGCCGTTCCGGTTGCAGCGACCACACCGTGTCGCCCGGCTGGGCGTCGCTGGGTTGGGTGCTGTCACGCGCGCAGTAGGCGGGCGAGCCGTCCTCGGTCACCGCCGCCGCCCCGAGCACCGCGCAGTCCGCACCCATGACGACCACCGGCAGATCCATCCGTCCGGACACCGCGGGCGGGGGCACGGTGGTGGGCGCGGTGGTGTGGTGGCCGGTGGTGTGGTGGCCGATTCTCAGCGCCGCGACCAACCCGGCGGCGAGAGCGACAGCGACCAGGCCGGCCGCCACGAACAGGGCGGTCCGCCGCCGCGGTGGCGGCTCGGCCCGACGGTGCCGTGCCGCGCCGGTGCCGGGGGTGAGCGCGTTGTGCAGGGCCGCGGCGAAGTCCGAACAGGTCTCGTAGCGGGCCCCCGGGTTCTTGGCCAGCGCTTTGGCGAACACCGGGCCGAACTGGCTCAGCTCGGGCCGGGTTTCGGCGACGGCCGGTGGTGGGGAACTCAGGTGCTGGCTGATCACGATGGCCGGGTTGGTGGCGGTGAACGGGGCGGTACCGGTGAGCAGGTGGTAGGCGGTCGCGGCCAGCGCGTACTGGTCGGCGTGGCCGTCGATCTCGTCGCCCATGAGTTGCTCGGGTGCTGCGTAGGTGACGGTGCCGACGGTCATGTCCACGCCGGTCAGGTTGTTCTGCTTGCCGATCCAGCGTGCGACGCCGAAGTCGGCGAGCATCACGCGCTTATCGCCGCTGTCGGGCGAGCCGATGAGGATGTTGGCCGGCTTGATGTCGCGGTGCAGTACGCCGCGGCTGTGCGCGTAGTCCAGTGCCGCGGCCACGCCCGCCACGATGTCGACCAGTTCAGTGGCCGGGATGCCATGCGGGTACAGATCGGTGAGCAGGTGTGCGGCGTCGGTGCCGTCGACGAACTCCATCGCGATCCACAACTGGCCTTCGAAATCGCCGCGATCGTAGATGGTGACGATGTTCGGGTGGTTCAGGGTGGCGGCCATCTCGGCCTCGAGATTGAACCGCTGCCGGAACTCCTCGTCGGCCGACACGGTGGGCCCGAGCACCTTGAGGGCATCCCTGCGGGGCAACCGCGGATGGTGGGCCAGGTAGACCTCCCCCATGCCGCCGGCGCCGAGGATCCGCAGGATCGTGTAGCCGGCGAAAACCTGACCGTCGACGAGCGGCATGGAACCCCTGGTCAGCCGGGCAGGTTGGCCTTGAGGGCCACCAGTGCCGCCGTGCTCAACCGGGCCAGTTCCTTGGCCTCCTCGAGGCTCAGGGCGGCGTCGAAGATCTCGGCCATCCGGCGGTTGGTGGCTTCCTCGACCTCGGCGTAGCGCTGCTTCTTATCCAGACCGTCGGCGAAGGGTTCCGGCCAGCCGAACATCCGGGTGTACTGCTCGTCGCCGTGCAACATGTGCGCCTCGACGGGTGTGATGCCCGAGTTGGCCAGCAGGTTGAAGTGCACGTCGGCACGCAGTTCGCGCAGCACGAACATCACCTGGAACGCCCGCGCGGGGTCATCGGCCGCCAGCGGCATGTTCCGCCAGCCCGCGAACATCGGGACGCCCATCGTGGGTGTGGCGGCGATGATCTTCTCGCCCAGTTCGGCGATGCGGGCCACGCCTTCGACACCCGCCAGGTACTTGTCACCGAACGCGGCAACCTGGTCCCAGTAGACCTGGGCTGCGCCGGCCGCGCCCCGTACGGCGACGCCCTCGTCCCACATCGCGGCGACGAAGGTGGGCTCGAAGATGGCGAAGATCGAGGCGACGGTGACCCCGGTGGCGTCCCCGAGTACACCGCCGCGTCCGGCGACGTAACCGGTCAGGGGGTTCTGGTAACCCTGGGCGATGCTGCCGGCGAAGGTTTCCGGATGCAGCATGAAGGTGCCGATGGCCTCACCCATCGCGGCTCCCGCTTCGAGGGCGGCTTCGGACATCGGGTGGCTCACGGGTACCTCCTGGCTAGATGGGAATGAGCCCGTGCTTACGCTGCACGCGCTGAATCTGCTTGTCCCGCAGCAACCGCATCGACTTGCGGAGCAACAACCGGGTCTTGTGCGGTTCGATGACGGCGTCGATGTACCCGCGTTCGGCCGCGATGTAGGGGATCGCCATGTTGAGGTTGTAGCCCTCGATGAAGTCGGCGCGGATTTTCTGCACCTCCGGAGCGGTGGGGTCCGGAAAGCGCTTGACCAGCAGTTGTGCCGCGCCTTCGGCGCCGATCACGGCGATGCGCGCGGTGGGCCAGGCGAAATTCAGGTCGGCGGTGAGCTGCTTTGACCCCATCACCGCGTACGCGCCGCCGTAGGACTTGCGGATGGTCAGCGTCACCTTGGGCACGTCCGCCTCGACGACGGCGTAGAGGAACCGGCCACCACGCTTGATGATCCCGTTCTTCTCCTGTTCGACACCGGGCATGAAGCCGGGGGTGTCGACGACGAACACCAGAGGCACGTTGAAGGAGTCGCAGAACCGGACGAACCGGGCGGCCTTGTCGGATGCTTCGTTGTCGATGGCGCCCGACATGTGCATCGGCTGGTTGGCGACGACGCCCACCGGGCGGCCGTCGACCCGGGCGAAGCCGGTGATGATGGCCTGCCCGGCCTGGGCGGCGACGTCGAGGAAATCCCCGTCGTCGAAGATCCGGATCAGGATCTCGTGCATGTCATAGGCCGTGTTGTCGGCGTCGGGGATCAGGCTGTCGAGTTCGAGATCGTGCGGGGTGACCTCCGGTTCCAGACCGGGATTGATCACCGGGGCATCGTCGAAGGTGTTGCCGGGCAGGAACTCCAGGAAGTCGCGCACGTACCGGAAGGCGGCCTTCTCCGACTCGACCACCTGGTGGATGTTGCCGTAGCGGGCCTGGTAGTCGGCGCCGCCCAGTTCATCGAGGCTGACCTCCTCGCCGGTGACGTCCTTGATGACATCAGGTCCGGTGACGAACATGTAGCCCTGGTCGCGGACCGCCACGATCAGGTCGGTCTGAATCGGCGAGTACACCGCGCCGCCGGCGCACTTGCCGAGGATGATCGAAATCTGCGGGACGATGCCCGACAGCAGTTCGTGGCGGCGGCCCAGTTCGGCGTACCAGGCCAGCGAGGTCGCCGCATCCTGAATGCGGGCGCCGCCGGAGTCATTGATGCCGATGATGGGGCAGCCCACCATGGCCACCCACTCCATCAGCCGGGCCACCTTGCGGCCGAACATCTCCCCGACGGTGCCCTGGAAGACGGTCTGGTCGTGGCTGAACACCCCGACCGGGCGGCCGTTGACGGTGCCGTGCCCGGTGACCACGCCGTCACCGTAGAGAGCGTTGGGATCGCCGGGGGTGCGGGCGAGTGCGCCGATCTCCAGGAAACTGCCCGGGTCGAGGAGCTCATGAATCCGCTCGCGCGCGCTGGGCAGACCCTTCTTGGCGCGTTTGGCGATCGCCTTCGCCCCGCCGGGTTCCTTGGCCAGTTCCAGTTTCTCGCGCAGTTCGGCCAGCAGTTCGGCGGTCGGCTTGTCGGTCACGTCCCGTTGCTCTCCTGCGCTGATGTCTCGCTCTGTACCTGGTCGAGGGCCGCACT
This sequence comes from Actinomycetota bacterium, assembly GCA_030836785.1. GTDB lineage: Bacteria > Actinomycetota > Actinomycetes > Mycobacteriales > Mycobacteriaceae > Mycobacterium. The sequence goes on along the minus strand of JAUPLT010000163.1, from coordinate 14,992 downwards.
CAGGTGCGCGCCCACCTTGGCAATGTACGGCTCGTCGATGGCCTGGATGTGCTCGCCCCCGATCGGTACCACCTCGAGGTCGGCGACGAACTCGCCCCACCCTCCATCGGGCTTCCGGGTGGCGTAGCGCGGCTCGAACATGATCGCGTCATCGTGGTACCGGTCGGCCATGTACAGGGTGACGTGCCCGTCGAAGCGCTCGATCTTGGCGGTGTCGATGGCGCGGTTGTCCAGGTACGACGTGCGTTGATGCTCGACGATCCCGCCCGGGATGTCGACCCCGCTCTGTTTGACCGCGTCGAGGATGAACCGCACCTGTCCGTCGTCATCGAGATTCTCGAGTTCCTCGTAGGGGATCTCGGGGATCTCCACGTTGAACGTGCGCTGGGCGAAGAGGGCGTAACGGTCCCAGCGGGCCCGGATTTCCTCCTTGGTCTGCGGGATGTCCTCACCGGCCCGGACGGTGTCGATGAGGCCGACGAAGCGGACGTCGCAGCCCGCCCGCCGCAGCCCGATCGCGCAGGCGTAGGCGAGCACACCGCCGAGTGACCAGCCGACCAGGATGTAGGGCCCCTTGCCCTGCATCTCCATCAGCTTGGGCACGTACTCGGCGGCCCGTTCCTCGATGGATCCTTCGACGCGCTCGAAGCCGTACATCGGCGTGTCCGCCGGCAACCTCTTGAGCAGCGGTTCGTAGACCACCGTGGAGCCACCGGCGGGATGGAAGACGAACACCGGGATCCGGTCGGAACCTTCCTTGCGGGCCCGGATGGTGCGGACGAATCCGTCGAGTTCGCCGGCCTCCAGGTGCTCGCGCACCATGGTGGCGAGTTCCTCGATGGTTCTGGCGCCGGTCACCTGCTCGACGGTGATCGTGCCGTCGCACCGCTCGGTAAGCCGGGCCGCAATCTTCGCGGCGGTGTCGGCGTCGACCCGCGGCAGCTCGTTGAAGATGCCGCCGGGCGACTTGCCGGTGACGATGGCCCAGGTGGCGAAGGTGACGCGTTCAGCGGCCTCCCGGGGTGGCACGTCGCTACCCAGCGCGTCGGTGACGGCCTGTTGGGTCAGGACTTTCGCCGCGGCCGCCGCGGGAGTGTTACCCGGGGGTGCCGTCGGGGTGGCGGCCGGTCCCGAGGGATCGGTGGGCGGGGGTGGGATGGCCGGTCCAGACGGATCTGTGGGGGGCGGCGGGACGTCTGCTTCGGGGTGCTGGGCTTCCGGGTGTTTGGCGGCCAGCTTCTCGGCCAGGTCGGCCGGAATCTCACCGGCGGCGATCTTGGCCTGCTCAGCGGCGATCTCCTCGGCGGACATGCCCTTCTGGTGCTCGGCAAGCTCGGCGACCTCGTCGCGGTGCTCGACCGCGTAGGTGATGATTTGCTCGACGTTGTTGAGGCTCGCGTCGCGCACCGCGGTCAGCTGGATCGGCGGCAGGTCGAAGTCGTACTCGACCCGGTTCTTGATCCGGACCGCCATCAGCGAGTCCAGGCCGAGTTCGATCAGCGGCACCTCCCAGGGCAGGTCCTCGGGTTCGTAGCCCATGGCGCTGCCGACGATCAGAGCCAGCCGGTCGTGCACAGTCTCTCCGGAGCCCGGCGACCACTTGCCCAGGTTCGCTGCGACACCGGCGCCGGCGGCGAGGTTGTCGTGCAGGATCGCGGCGTCATCGGGCTGGGATTCGGCCTGTGCCGCAACCGCTTCGGCGGCGACGGCGTTGGCGGCGGTGACGGCGGCGCCGGCGGCGACTGCGCCGGGCAGCGCGGACACACTCCCCGAGCGCGTGACCACGGCGTCGTAGACGAGGCAGAAGGAAGACTCGGCTCCATGATCCATCCGGGCGTGCACCTGAACCGAGGCCCCGCCGGGGTGCCGGGTCAGGGTGGTCACCAGCCGGGCGCCCTCGCCGGGCATCGCCCGCTGTTCGGCTGCGGTCAAGGTGGCATCCGGAAGCACCTGGACCGCAGCGGCTTTCACCAGTGCGGCCAGATCGGTGGCACCCTGTGCGGCGTACTCCCAGACGTGCCGGCCGTCCGGCATCGCGACGTGGGAGCCGGGGATCATCGACGATCCGTCAGCGGAGAACTGGGCGTTGAGCCAATGCTCTTTGCGCTTGAACCGGGTCGGTGGGATGGCGGCGAAATCATCTGGTCCCGACGCCGGGGCGAACAGGGTGCGGAAGTCGAGATCGTGGCCGTAGGTATAAAGCTGGGCCATCGCCGCGACCATCGAGTCGACCTCGTCCTGCTTGCGGGCCAGGGTAGGGATCAGTTGCCCGTCATGCAGCCCCGCCGCGGCGGTGGTCAGACCTGCCTGCATCAGCGCCACCGGGTTCGGTGCCAACTCGAGGAAGGTGGTGTGCCCGTTGTCGACGGCGTTGCGGATACCGTGGGTGAAGTAGACGCTGTGCCGTAGGCCCTTCTTCCAGTAGTCCACATCGTGGATCACCTCGCCGGGGCGGATGTAGCTGCCCTCGTGCACGGTGGAGAAGTAGCCGGTCTGCAGCGGTTGGGGTGCGATGCCCTGCAGTTCGGCGGCGAGTTCGCCGAGCAACGGGTCCATCTGGGTGGTGTGGCTGGCACCCTTGGTCTGGAACTTGCGGGCGAACTTGCCCTCCTGCTCGCAGCGCTCGATGATCGCGTCCACCTGCGCCGGCGGCCCGCCGATCACGGTCTGGGTGGGGGCGGCGTAGACGCAGACTTCGAGGTCGGGGAAGTCGGCGAACACGGTCGCGATCTCATCGGCCGAATACTCCACCAGTGCCATCAGTCGGATGTACTCACCGAACAGCATGGCTTCGCCCTCGCCCATCAGGTGGGAGCGGGCGCAGATCGTGCGGGTGGCATCGGCCAGCGACAGACCGCCGGCGAAGTATGCCGCGGCGGCCTCGCCGAGGGACTGCCCGACGACCGCGGCCGGGTGGGCACCGTGGTGCTTGAGCAGTTCGCCGAGGGCGATCTGGACGGCGAAGATCACCAACTGCACCACTTCGATCGGGTACTCGCAGGTCTCGTCGGTGTAGTCCACCGTGTCGTCGAGGATCAGTTCGACGATCGAGTAGCCGCGTTCGTCCTGAATGAGGCTGTCGACCTTGTTGATCCACTCGGCGAACACCGCGTCGCGCAGATACAGGCTCTTGCCCATCTTGCGGTGCTGCGCGCCGAAGCCGGCCAGCACCCAGACCGGTCCGTTGGTCACCGGACCGTCGGCGCTGTACACCAGCGGACTCTGTTTGCCTTCCGCGATCGCGCGCAGACCCTTGACGGCCTCATCGTGATCATGGGCCATGACGACTGCCCGCGAGCGGCCGTGGTTGCGCCGCGACAGTGAGCGGCCGATGGATTCCAGCGAGGACGCCCGGCCCTCGGGGCTGTCGATCCAGTCGGCCAGTTCCGCGGCGGTCGCCCGCTTGCGGGAGGTGAGGAATCCCGACACTGCCAGCGGCACGACCGGGGTGTGCGGTTCGGCCGCATCGAGTTCGGCGCGGGCGACCTCCAGCAGACGTAGTGCTTCGTCGGTCAGGCCGGGGAGGTCCGGTTCGGCGGAGTCGTCGCCATCACCGCTGCCGTAGGCGAGGGCGCCATCGAAGTCGTCGAGGTCCTCGTCGAAGTCCTCGGTGAGAACGTCTCCGTCCTCGTCGATCCGGACGCCACCGACGTAGACGGCGTTCGCATCGGACGTGTCGTCCGAGTCGGCAGCCGTGTCCGGTTCCGGCTCCGGCTCGAGAAGGTCTTCGGGCAGGACCTCGCGCAGTACCAGATGCGCGTTGGCGCCGCCGAAGCCGAACCCGGACACACCGGCGATGGCGTGCCCGCTGTAGCGCGGCCAGTCGGTCACGGTGTCGGCGACCTTGAGGTGTATGGCGTCGAAGTCGATGTACGGGTTGGGCCCCGCGTAGTTGATCGACGGTGGAATCTTGTTGCGGCTCAGCGACAGCGCCACCTTGGCCAGGCTGGCCGCGCCGGCCGCCGACTCCAGGTGGCCGACATTGGACTTGACCGCGCCGAGCAGTGCGGGCTGATCGGCGCTGCGGCCGCGCCCGATGACCCGCCCCAGCGCGTCCGCCTCGATCGGATCGCCGAGGATCGTGCCGGTGCCGTGTGCCTCGATGTAGTCGACGGTGCGGGGGTTGATCCCGGCGTCCCGGTAGGCCTTGCGCAACACCTCGGCCTGGGCGTCGGGGTTGGGGGCGAGCATGCCGTTGGAGCGCCCGTCGTGGTTGACGGCGCTGCCGGCGATCACCGCGATGATCTTGTCGCCGTCGCGACGCGCGTCCTCGAGGCGTTTGAGCACCAGCATGCCGCCGCCTTCGGAGCGGGCGTAGCCGTCGGCGTCGGAGGAGAAGGATTTGATCCGGCCGTCCGCGGCCAATACCCCGCCAACCTCGTCGAAACCCAAGGTCACGGCGGGGGTGACCAGGGCGTTGACCCCGCCGGCGACCACTACATCGGCCTCGCCGTTGCGCAGCGCCTGAACGCCCTGGTGTACGGCGACCAGTGATGACGAGCATGCTGTGTCCACCGACACCGACGGGCCGCGGAAGTCGTAGAAGTACGACACCCGGTTGGCGATGATCGAACTGGCGGTGCCGGTGATGGCGTAGGGGTGCGCGGTGCGCGGATCCATCATCGCCAGATAGCTGTAGTCGTTGGTGGAACTGCCGACGAACACCCCGACGCTCCCACCCCGCAGGCTTGACGCCGGGATGCGGGCGTTCTCGAGGGCCTCCCAGGTGAGTTCCAGCGCCATCCGCTGCTGCGGATCCATGTTGTCGGCTTCCATCTTCGACAGCGCGAAGAACTCGGCGTCGAACCCCTTCAGGTCCTTCAGGTAGCCGCCGCGGGTCCGGGCCTTGGCGATTCGCTCCGCCAACCGGGGCTCGGTCATGAACTCGGCCCAGCGGCCGTCCGGCAGGTCGGTGATGGCGTCGCGGCCCTCGAGCAGGGCTTCCCACATGACGTCCGGGGTGCTCATATCGCCGGGGAACCGGGTGGCCAGGCCAACAATGGCGATATTCGCGATGCCTTCGTCGATCGCCCGCTGCCGGGTCCAGTCCTCGTCCTCCCCGGCCGCCTCGGATTCCGGCTCCCCTTCGACGATCACTGTCGCCAGCGCCTCGATCGTCGGATGCCGGAAGGCCACCGTCGCCGTCAGCGTCACCCCGGTCAGGTCCTCGATATCGCTGGCCATCGCCACGGCGTCACGAGACGACAGACCCAGTTCGACCATCGGTACGGACTCGTCGATCGACTCCGCCGCCTGCCCGGTGGCGTTGGCCACCCAGTTCCGTAGCCATTGGCGCATCTCGTTCACCGTCATATCGGTGCGAGGGGCGCTCACCTCCGGCTCCGGTGCCAGAGTGATCTCCGGTTTCGCATCAGACCGGGTGACGTCGGGGTCAGCGTTCTCAGACATGGGTCCTTCGGGGTGCGGGGATCGCCTCGGGCGATCACCAGTGGGGGATCAGTCCGACGCGTCGGGGAAGTCGTTGGCGGTCTTTCCCGAGCGCAGGCTGCCGTCGAGGTAGGCGGCGCGGCAGGCGCGCCGACCGATCTTGCCGCTGGAGGTGCGTGGGATCGCCCCGGCCGGGGTGAGCAGCACATCGCGCACGGTGACGCCGTGGCGCACGGCGATAGCCGCACGAATGGCGTCCGCGACCTGCGCGATTTCCATCTTGTGTGAACCGGGCGCCCGTTCGGCGACGATCACCAGTTGCTCGGAGGTGTCCGAGGGGTCCCGCTTGAGACCGGCGTGCGCGTCGGCGAACACCTCGTCGGGCAGTTGGTTGGCCGGCACCGAGAACGCCGCGGCGAAGCCGGTGCGCACCGCCTTGCTGGCCTCTTGTGCGGAGTACTCCAGATCCTGCGGGTAGTGGTTGCGGCCGTCGATGATCACCAGGTCCTTGGTGCGACCGGTGATGTACAGCTCGCCGTCGTGGTAGGCGCCGAGATCTCCGGTGCGGACCCAGGTGGCGTCGTCGGCCGCCCCATCGGCATGCGACGGGCTGGTCCGCGACTTCAGCGTGTTCTGGAAGATCTCGACGGTCTTCTCCGGCTTGTTCCAGTAGCCGGTGCCCATGTTCATACCGCTGATCCAGATCTCGCCGATCTGGCCGTCAGGCAGCTCGCTGGCCGTGTCGTGGTCGACGATGACCGCCCACTCGCCGACGCCGATCTTGCCGGCGCCGGCCTGGGCAACCGCCTTCGGGGAGTCGTCGGGTACCGGCACGAACCGCCCGGTGTTCAGTTCATCGCGGTCAACGGAGATGATCGTCGGCTCTTCCGCGGACGGGGTCGTGGAGACGAACAGCGTCGCCTCGGCGAGGCCGTACGACGGCTTGATGGCCTTGGGTTGGAAGCCGAACGGCCCGAACGCGTTGTTGAACCGGGCGACGGTCGCCGCCGAGATCGGCTCGCTCCCGTTGAGGATGGCTTTGACGTTGGAGAGATCCAGTGGCTCCTCGCCCTCCTTGGGCACACCGCGGGCGGCGGCGTGGTCGAAGGCGAAGTTCGGGGCCACCGAAATGGTGCCGCCGGTGTCACCGGGCTGCCGGGCGATCTCACGCATCCAGCGGATCGGGCGCCGGACGAAGGCCGCCGGGGTCATGAAGGTGAAGTAGTGGCCGATCATCGCCGGCAGGAGAGCTGTCACCAGGCCCATATCGTGGAAGAAGGGCAGCCACGACACCCCCCGGTCGGCTTCCTCGCCCTCCAGCGCCTCGATAACCTGAACCACGTTGGCGGCCAGGTTGATGTGGGTGATCTGCACGCCGGTGGGAATCCGGGTGGACCCGGAGGTGTACTGCAGGTAGGCGATGGTGTCCTCGATGACGGCGTCGACGTGCTCCCAGGTCGCCCCCACCTCGACCGGGACGGCGTCGACGGCGATGACCCGGGGGCGCTCTTTGGCCGGGCGGGAGCGGAAGAACTTGCGGACCCCTTCGGCGGACTCAGTGGTGGTCAGGATCGCCGAGGGGGTGCAGTCGTCGAGCACCGCGTGCAGTCGGCCGACGTGGCCGGGTTCGGCCGGATCGAACAGCGGTACCGCGATGCGGCCGGAGTACAGCGTGCCGAAGAACGCGACGAGGTAGTCCAAATTCTGCGGGCACAGGATCGCCACCCGGTCGCCCGGTTCGGTGACCTGCTGCAGTCGGGCGCCGACCGCCCGGTTGCGTGCGCCGAACTCGTTCCAGCGCAGTTCACGGGCGATGCCGTCGCGTTCGGTGGAGAAGTCCAGGAACCGGTAGGCCAGCTTGTCCCCGCGCACCTTGGCCCAGCGTTCGACGTGCTTGACCAGGCTGGCACCTTCGGGGAAGGTGATCCGCCCGTCCTTGATGAACGGGTTATGGAACGGCATACCACTCTCCTGTCAGACCGCGGTCTCTGTCGGGTCTGTCGCACCCTGGCGGCGCGTCCCGATTCTCGTCATGTCGCGGCCGTAAACCCCACAGATGGTACCGAGGTGCGGACGGCCACGGTTGGTCCCGACCGGATCGGCAACTTCGACCCAACCGGCCGTCGGACCAGCGCTCTCGGCCCTTATTGTCCTCTTAATGTAAGGCGACGGCAGCGTCTTGACCAAATTGCAGCGCTGCGGTTGCGCGACCGCAACGCCGGATCAGCCGTGCTGCGGGCCGGATCAGCCGTGCGGCGGGTGGGGTGCGGTCTCGATCAGGCCACGGGCCCAGTTCAGCGCCCAGAGCGTGGCCGGCTGACCGTCGACGTTCCAGAACTGCGGCGTGTTGTAGAAGGCGTGGACGGGCTGTCCGGCCCCTCCGGCCAGTACACCCAGGGTCTCCGGCAGGTTGGCGATGTTGAACGCCGACTGGGGTGCGGCGCAGATGAGATCCCCGGCCCCGCAGATCTGGAAAGTCCGGTTGTTGAGCGCGCCGAAGCCGCCTGGGCGGGCTCCGCTCATGGTCAGCCCCAGGGCGGATAGCGTCGGCACCTCGGCCAGGGTGATCTCCGCGCCCTGACCGGGCGGGTTGGGGCCGACGTCATTGCCCACCCCGGGCTGGCGCCGGCCGTCAGCGATGAGCGTGACACCGAGGACCAGATCTTCGTCCACCGGTCCGCGTCCGTTGCCGATGTCGCTGGCCAGGTCGCCGGCGATCACCGCGCCCTGGGAGAAGCCGACGATGACATAGCTGGTCAACGGGCAGCGGCCGTTCATCTCGGTCATCGCCCGCACCGCGGCCCGGGTGCCCTCGGCGCGGCTGTCGTTGTAGGACATCTGCTTGTCCGCCGCGAGCGGATTGTGGAACTGCGCGGTGTACGGAACGGTGTAGACCTGCACCCGGTCGGCGCCGAACTCCGCCGAGATCGGTCGGGTGACGTTGAGCAGCAATGCAATCGGGAACTGGCCGGGGTTGAGCGGATCGTCGGTGGGCGAGGATTCCCAGGTGCCAGGGATGGCGATCATGCTCACATCGGGGCAACTGGCGTCCTGGAACGCGGGTCGGGGCTTCTTACCCGGCTGGGTGGTGGTGGGCGGCACCGCAGTGGGGGGGATCGCAGTGGTCGACGGTTCCGGCCGGCGGATCACGATCACGATGATCGCCACCACGAGACCGACGACTACTGCGACCGCTCCGGCGGCGATCAGCGCGAGAATGCGGTGCCGTCGGCGCCGGGCATTGGCCGCCCCGGACGGGGACTTGCGCTGGGACTTGCGTGTTCGATCACGTGCCATGGGTCAGCAGAGGTGTGCGGTGGCGATCCGCACGTAGGTGGTGACCGCCGTGTCGGCCTGCACACCCGGGGGTGACTGGGAGGACACGTGGGAGTCGGCGACATCGCTGCGGACCATCGGGGCCACGTAGTCCCACACCGCCTGGTCGCTCTGGCCGGCGGCGCGTGCCTGGCAGACGTAGGAGCCGATGCTCAACGCGCGCAGTTCGCTGGACGGATGCACCCCCGCCCCGGAGAGTGCCTTCAGGTAACCGCGCTGGACGTCGGTCAACTCCAATTGGGCCGATTTGGCGGCGGTGTCGGGGGAGGCGGCCACGTCGACGCCGTCGGTGTGGTCGCCGAACCCGGCGGTGTGTTCGGAGGGCAACGACACGGTGCTCACCAGTTCGGCGGCGGTGCCGCAGGCAGTCAGGAGTCCGGCCGCGGGCACCGCCAGCGCCGCCATCAGCAACCTTGAAGCGGGCAGTCTCAGCCCAGCGCGGGACCGCGCCTTGGGTTTGCTGCGCAGAGCGCTGCTCGGGCGTGGCACACCAACCACAGTACCGGTCACCGGCGAACGGTCAGACTCCACGCGATTGCGGTTGCTTAACGGTTCAGCGGTGCGGAGTCCGGCGGTTCGCCGGTGAAGCGGACTTCCGGTGCCGCCCACGGACGGGAACAATCGACCTAGTTGAGCGCCGCTGCGATATCGCTGGCCATCGGTCCCAGCTGTCCGGCCCAGGTGCCCCAATCGTGGTTACCGCCGCCGGTCACATCGAAGTGACCGTTGCGGCCGCCCAGTGCGCGGTAATGGGCGTAGAAGGTTCGGTTGCTGCCCTGCGCCTCGGCGCAGGCACCGACCATCGCCGCAGGATCCGAGCAGGACATGGCCGACGGGGTGTAGACCCACAACCGGGTGTTGTTGGCGACCAGCAGGTTGGCGTGCACGTTGGGGTCATGCCACTTCCAGCGGCCGAGTTGAGGTGCGCCCCACATGGCCTCGATATTGCCGCCGGCACCGTTGATGCCGGCGGAGATCGCGCCGTTGGTGAAGGTGTCCGAGGGGTTGAGGAACCCGGACAGGGTGCCCGCGTAGCTGTACCGGTCCGGATGGAAGGTCGCCATGGTCAGCGCCCCGGTTCCCCCCTGGGAGACGCCGACGATCGCGTGCCGGTTCGGCGCGACGCCCTTGTTGGCGGCCAGCCAGTTCGGCAGTTCATCAGCGAGGAAGGTCTCCCACTGCTTGCTGCCGTCGGCCTCCCAGTTCGTGTACATGCTGTAGGCGCCACCGGCGGGGGCGGCGACCGAAAGCCCACTGCCGGCCAGCGTGGCCATGGCGTTACCGGCAGTCACCCAATTGTTGACCTCGGGTGCGGCGTTGAACGCATCGAGCAGCACCACCATCCGTGGTCCGCCACCTTGGAACGCCACCGGAATGTCGCGGCCCATGGCCGCCGACGGGACCATGAGATATTCGACACCGGCCGCCGACGCGGCAGGGGCCGTGACGGTCATCCCGACCAGTAGCAGTACCGCCGCGAACACTCCCCGGAACAGACCCAGCAGGCCGCTCATAAGCACCTCATCACCCACGTTGACGTATCCGCACCGGCGCGGATCACCGTTTTGTAGTGAATCACACCCGCGGGCACACCATTGGTCAGTTGGCGGGGGCAGCGGCTGCCGGAGGTGCCGGAGACGGCTGCGGGGTCGCGCCCAGGACGCGCTGGATGTCCGGCTTCATCTGCTGGAGCTGTTGACCCCAGTATCCCCAGCTGTGGGTGCCGTTGGCCGGAAAGTTGAACACCCCGTTGGTGCCGCCCTGCGCAAGGTAGGTGTCACGGAAGGTCTTATTGGTCCGCAACGTGAAGCCCTCCAGGAACTTCGCGTTGATCAGATTGCCGGCCGTTGCGCCCGCGTCGAGGTCGGATTGCTTGCCGTCCCCGCAGTACACCCAGACCCGGGTCTTGTTGGCGATCAGGGTCTTGATGTTGACCATCGGGTCGTTGCGCTTCCAGGTGTCGTTGCCACCCTTGCCCCACATGTCCTCCGCCTTGTAACCGCCCGCGTCGCCCATGGCGAGGCCGACCATCATCGGCCACCAGCCTTCGGAGAGGTTGAGGAAGCCCGACAGCGAAGCCGCATAGGGGAACTGCTGCGGATGCCACACCGCCAGGGTCAGCGCCGCCGAACCGGCCATCGACAACCCGACCGCAGCGCTGCCGGTGGGCTTGACCTGGCGATTCGCCGCCAGCCACCCAGGAAGTTCGCTGGTGAGGAAGGTCTCCCACTTGTAAGTCGAGCAGCCGGCCTTCCCGCAGGCCGGCTTGTACCAGTCGCTGTAGAAGCTGGACTGGCCGCCGACCGGCATGATGACCGACAAGCCGGAGTCGACGTACCACTCGAAGGCCGGGGTGTTGATATCCCAGCCGCTGAAATCGTTCTGGGCGCGCAGACCGTCGAGCAGATAGACCGCCGGGGAGTTCGCGCCGCCACCTTGGAACTGGATCCGGATATTGGTGCCCATCGCCGGCGACGGCACATCGAGGTACTCCACCGGCAGGCCCGGCCTGGAGAACGCGCCCGCCGTCGCAGTGCCGCCGGCCACGCCGATCAGTCCGGGGAGCAGTGCGGCGACTCCGACGGCCACTGCCGCCCGGCGCAGCCATGAGCCGCGGACACTTTCACTCGCACCGAACCCGGTCGCCGATTTCGTACCCAAACCCATCCCCAAACCCATCCGAAACATCCCATCCGCTGTGTCTGATTGCCGTGTGTGATTGCCGCACCGCTGGCGAGTCGTCAGCCGCGGGAGTTCCGGTAGTCAACCACAACCGGCGCCCCGATTTCGAACTCGATATCGGTGCGCATGGGCTTATGCGTTACCGGCCGGCCCGGAGTTGCGCGCGACGAAATGGCTGTTCAGGGCCCGGTTGCGGGTAATCCGGTATAGGCCGGGCGCAGGGGTGCCGGACCCGGGATACCGCACCGTGCCAACTCGTACTCCGGCACCCGATCGATCCGGTAGCGGGTGAGATCCCAGGCCCGGTTCAGGTTGCCGATGAACCTCGGCCGGGTCATCGGGTCACGGATCGCCGCCAGCATCTCCACGGTCTCGGGACACTCCAGCGCGGCCTGCGCCTGCCGGATCCAGCCTTCATCGAGATAGGCCGGCACCCAGGGCCGTTCTTTGAGCCACGGACCGTCGGCGACGGCCCAGTCCGGGAACAGGTTCTTGTCGTGCCCGATCCGACCGTCATCCAGGCGGGCGGTGTGGGCGGCGAGTGGGTTGGCCAGGCCGATCTGGTCGATGACCCGGGTGTCCAGGCCGACGTTCATCCCGACCATGCCGAGGTTGGTGAAGAAGACCGTGTGCTCGGCGTGCTGACGGCGCCACGTGTCGGCGGGGACCCCCGGCGGCGGGGGAGGCGGTGGCAGCGCGGGGACGACGTCCCACACGTCGTAGTTGCCCGATGGCAGCAGCAGTGCGCCGTCGGGGGTGTTGTTGAGTGCGACCAGCACGGCCCGCATTCGCGGGTAGTCCAAGTAGTCCGCGGCGGTCAGGGGGTGCGCGTGGCCGGTCGCCTGGGAGTAGAAGCGCCGCTCGTCGACGATTCCGGAGTAGCTCACCCGGGTGGCGTCGGAGCCCATTCCCGTGGAGTTCGCCGCCCACAGCGCCCACCCGGCCAGCGCCAACCACAGTGCGGCGACCGCACCCCCGGTCCGCCGATTCGCGGGCCGGCCAGCCGCGATCGGGAGCACCGCCACCGGAGCCAGCAGGCAGAACAACGGTGTCAGCAGCACCCGGCCGTGCATGAAGTCGCCGCCCTGCCGAATCCAATACAGCGCCTGGATTGTCCCGCTGAACAGCATGAACACCACAACGGCCGACGGGCTCTGCGCCGTGGATGGCCGGCGCAGGCTGGGGCGGGCCACCACGATCGCCAGGACGATCACCAGCACGGCGGGCACCCACAGGGCGTACGGCCCGGTGAAATTGGTCAGGTAGACCAGACCCTGCTCCCACTTGCTGCCGGAGGCGTCTTTGGCCAGCGCGGTCTGGGGCACCAGCAGCCCGTAGTACCCCATCCGGAAGATCTGATAGCCCACCGGGAGCAGCCCGCCGGCGGCGATGATCAGCGCGCGCCGCCGCCAACCCGGAGCGGCCGCCACCATCATCAGCAGCGCGAGGCCGCCGATCAGCGCCAATTCGGGGCGCACCAGCACGCTCAACCCCGCCACGAAGGCCAACGCGGTGGAAAACCAGGTCCGGCCGCGCGGCGGCTGCTGAGACCAGCAGACCAGCATCCACCACAGCAACCCCAGCCAGGCGGTCACCAGGCCGTTCTCCAGGCCCGACGTGGCGAAGTCCCGAGCGGGCGGCAGGGCGATGTAGACCAGCGCCCCGGCCGGCAGGAACAGCGCGGGACGGCCCGTCAGTGCCGGCGCCCACAGTCGGGCGGCGCCGAGCATCATCATGGCGACCCCGGCGACGCTGAAGATCAGCGACAGCGTCAGCGCCACGTACTCCAGACGCAGTGGCCCGCCGACGACGCTGCCGAGATACACCAGGTAGGTCCATGCCGTGGAGGTGTTGGACTCCACCCGTTCGCTCGCGTTGAACACCGGGCCGTTCCCGGCCAGCAGGTTGCGGACGGTGCGCAGCACGATCAGTCCGTCGTCGGCGATCCAGCGCCGCTGCCATATCCCCCAGAACCACAGCGTCGACACCACCGCCACGGTCACCCAGAGACTGATCCGGGCGGACGCGGTGTAGGGAAACGCCGACCATCCCCGCCGGGCCGGATCCGGGTCGGCCGGTGGGCTCAGCGGGGTCCGGTCAGCCAAAGATGACGGCGGCAACAACTGTTCCGATCCACAGCAGGGCCAGCATCTGCAGGACCCGGTCGCGCAGGGCGATCTCCTCCGGTTCCCCGGCCAGACCGCCGTCGACATCCACCGCGTAGCGCAGTATCGCGACGGTGAACGGGATCATCGAAACGACGAACCACGACCCGGCGTTACCGTCGCGTTCGAAAGCCCACAATCCGTAGCAAACCACCACCGCCGTCGCCGACAGGGTCCACACGAAGGTGAGATAGGTACTGGTGTAGCTCTCCAGCGATCTGCGGATCTTGGCGCCGGTGCGCTCGGCGAGTTGGAGTTCCGCGTAGCGTTTGCCGGCCGCCATGAACAGCGACCCGAACGCCATCACCAGCAGGAACCATTGGGAGAGTGGGATGCCGGCCGCGACGCCGCCGGCGATCGCCCGGATCAGAAAGCCGGAGGAGACGATGCAGATGTCCAGCACCGCCTGATGCTTCAGGCCGAAGCAGTAGGCGAGTTGGATGACCAGATAGACCGCCATCACCGCGGCCAGGTGTGGTGTCAGCCAGGCGGAGATCGCCAGCGAGCCGACCGCCAGGGCGACCGCGATGCCGTACGCCATACCGACCGGCAGGACCCCGGCCGCGATCGGCCGGTGCCGCTTGGTGGGGTGCTCCCGGTCGGCCTCCACATCACGGGCGTCGTTGATCAGGTAGATGGCCGACGCCGCCATGCAGAACGCCACGAAGGCGATGGACACCTTGTAGAGCACGTCGAGGTAGTCGTAACTGGCCTCCCCGCCCAGGGACGCCAGCGGCGCGGCGAACACCAGCAGGTTCTTCACCCATTGCCGGGGGCGGATCGCCTTGACGACGCCGGTGAACAGGTTGCTCGGCGGGCCGGTGACCGGAGCTTCACTCATGGGCCGACATCTCCACTGGACTGTCTCCTTCCGGGACCCGCGACGCGGGTGACCGTCTCGGCCACGGCGGCGCCCACCAGTGCGCCGGCGACCACATCGCTGGGGTAGTGCACGCCGAGTACCAGGCGCGACAGTGCCATCAGCGGCACCACGACAAGGGGGAGCGGCGAGCGGGTGGCCCGGCAGAGCAGCATAGCCGCGGCGGTGGTGGAGGTGGCGTGCGCCGACGGGAAGCTGAGCGCGCTGGGCGTGCTCACGTTGACGGCGACCGCGGGATGGTTGGGCCGTGCCCGACGCACCACGAGCTTGATGGCGATGGCCGCTGCGTGCGCTGCGACTGCTCCGACACCCACCAGGAGCCACTCGCGCCGACGGCGTCGGGAGAGCAACGCGCCCACCCCGGAGAGCGCCACCCACCCGGCGGCATGTTCGCCGAAGTGCGACATAGTGCGGGCCACTGAGATCACCGGCGGGGTGGCCAGGGCCGACTGGACGTTGGCCAGTAGTGCTACCTCGCCGGTGGGTGGGGGGGCGGGTCGCTCAGGCTGTGGTTCCTCAGGCTGTGGTTCCTCAGGCTGTG
>JAUPLT010000162.1 GCA_030836785.1 Actinomycetota bacterium | reverse complement strand
GCGTGCAACTAACCGGTGGGTTGGGACCGAGGGTACTCCCCGTCCGACTCCGGCAGATCGGGGCTCGGGGCGGCGCGCAGAGCCACCACCAGTACCGCGCAGGCAGTCATCACCGCCCCGATGACCCACATCCCGGCACGGTTGCTGCCAGTGAGGTCCGCCAGTGCGCCGGTGGCGTAGGGGGCGGCGAATCCGCCGAGGTTGCCCAGCGAGTTGATCAGGCCGATGCCGCCCGCGGCGGCTGCACCGGTGAGGAACTTCGACGGCAGCGCCCAGAACACCGGAAGTGCGCTGTAGATGCCGATTGCGGTCAGGATCACCGGCACCATCACTGCGATCGGGTGCCGGAGGTAGAGGGCCACCGGGATGGTCAGGCCGCCCAGCGCCAGTGGAAGCGCCACATGCCAGACGTATTCCCGGGCGCGGTCCGCGTGCCGGGACCAGAAGAACATCGCCGCCGCGGCAAAAACGTAGGGGACAGCAGTGATCAGCCCGACCTGGATCAGCGATAGCCGCACCCCGAAGGTCTGGTTGACCCCGGCGATAATCGAGGGGAGGAAGAAAGCCAGTGCGTACAACCCGTAGACGATCCCGAAATACACCAGCGCCAACGCCCAGACCCGGGGGCTGGTCAGGGTGCGGCGCAGGGGATAGCGGTGCTGGGCCTCGGTGGCCCGGTGCTCCGCGGCGAGGGTGTCCACCAGCCAGCGGCGCTGGGTCTCGGACAGCCAGTGCGCGTCCTGCGGACGATCGGTCAGGTAAAACCAGCAGACCACCCCGAGGAACACCGCCGGAATCCCGACGCAGATCATCATGAACCGCCAACCGGCCAAACCGAAAGCGAGGTCATGGCCGGTCTGGATCAGCCACGCGGCGAACGGGGTTCCGAGCGCCGATGCGACCGGAATGGCCAACATGAACACACCCACCATCCGAGCCCGGTACGCCGCCGGGAACCACTGGCTCAGGTAGAACACCACCCCGGGGAACAATCCGGCCTCGGCCACCCCGAGTAGGAATCGCAGCACCAGCAGGGTGGTGGCGTTGGGTGCGAAGCCGAGTGCGACGGCCACCACTCCCCAGGAAACCGCGATGCGGGCCAGCCAACGGCGGGCCCCGAAACGCGCCAGGGCGAGGTTCGACGGCACCTCCACCAGCACGTAGCCGATGAAGAAGATGCCCGATGCCAGGCCGAACATCGTCGCCGAGAGTTGCAGGTCCGCGCTGACCTCGGACTTGGCGATACCGAGATTGGTGCGGTCGAGGTAGTTGACGAAATACAGCGCCATCAGCAACGGCACCAGGCGAACCGTCACCCGGCGCAGGGTGCCTGCCTCGAACTCCGGGCCGGACTCAATCGAGTTGGACACGTCGCCTCCGTAGTGGGGATTCGGGGGCATCGACCGACTCGGGGCCATTGACCGACTCGGGGGCATCGACCGACTCGGGGCCATTGACGACGTTCACCGGTTCGCGCCCGTCGCGCAGCCGTCGGCAATTGTCGATCGCCTCGGCCAGATACCGGGACATGGTGTCCCGGGTGAACCAGACCACATGGGGTGTGACGACGACGTTGTCCAGGGCCAGTAGCGGGTTGGCGGGATCGACGGGTTCGGCATCGAAGACGTCCAGACCCGCGGCGGCGAGTTGTCCGGTCTCCAGTGCCGCCGTCATAGCCGATTCGTCGACGACACCGCCGCGGGACGTGTTGACCAGCAACGCACCGGGCTTCATCAGTGCCAGGGCTTCCTGATTGATCAGATGGCGGGTCTGTGGTGTCAGCGGAAGGTGCAGGCTGACGATGTCGGATTCGGCCAGCAACGCCGGCAGGGGTCGCCAGAACGGCGAACCGTCGTCGCCGGTACTGGTGTGCAGCACGGTCGCGCCCATGGCGGCGACCATTGTCCCCACCCGCCGGGCGATATTGCCGTAACCGACCAGACCGACTGTGCAGGAACCGATATCGCGGACCGTCTCGCCGAGAGATGCGTCGGTGGGCCAGCCGTTCCCGGCGCGGGTGGCGCGGTCGATGGGGATCAGTCGCCTCATCGCGGCGAGCATCAGCAACACCGTGCCCTCCGCGGCCGACGGGGCGTTCGCGCCCGGCATGTTCGCCACCGCGATCCCCAGTTCGGAAGCGGCGGCCACGTCGATGGTGTTCACCCCGGCGCCAAGTTTGTGCACCAGCCGAAGCCGGGTTGCGCACCGTAGGTCATCGGCGGATAGCGGCCGCAGCACATGCCACAGCACATCGGCCCATGGAAGCTCGCGATGCAAGGTCAGGTCGTCGTCTTCGTGGCACCACCGGACCTCGAGCCAGTCCGCCTCTCGCGCAACAGCATCGAGCACTGATTCGCCGGGCAGGAAGTGCGCGAGAACCCTCACCGGGTCGGGCGGGCGCTCACGGGGCGGCGGCATGGCGATGACGATATTCGGCGGAAGGTCTGGTGCCTGGATTCTGATGGAAACAGGGGAGGAATCCGGGCCGGTGCGGTCACTGCTCGGGTGCCGCTTGTCCGGGTTCGGCCCCGTGTGGTTTGTGTCTGTCGGGTTCGTTCTCGTCGGGATGGTCCTCGTCGGGTCGCAGGATTCGTTCGGGGTGGTGGAGGTTGTTGGTGCGGGGTTGGCCTCGGTCGAGGTGGGGTGGGGGGATCCATTCGGTTCGGTTGTCATGGGCTCGTTTTCGGGTGGTCCAGCCGGTGGGTGAATCGTCGACGAGGCGGTTGTCGCGGGGGCAGGCCAGGGTGAGT
>JAUPLT010000161.1 GCA_030836785.1 Actinomycetota bacterium | reverse complement strand
TCTGCCCGCGACGACGACGCGCCGGCCTTCGCGCCGGCCGTGGCGGTGCCGCGGCCAGCCGCGGGGGCATCCGCCGCCGCATCGGTGACGGTGCCGCCGGCCACATCGTCGTTGGCGGCCCCGGCGCTGGTCTGCTCCTCAGCGGTCTGGGCATCAGCGCTCTCGGCGTCGGCGCTCAGGGTGGCGGCGACCGCGTTGCGCGGGTTGGCCACCTCAACCGCTTCGGCAGCCGCCGGCTGGCTCGCCGTCGCCAGCGGAACGCTGGTGGACAGCGCGCTCGCCGTGGTCCACAGCGCTCCGAGCAGCGACGTCCGCACGCTGGGGACGAAGTTAGCCGGAATTTCTTCCGGCGCGGTGATCGGACCGGTCTGGATGCCGGCACCGGTGAGCAGGTTCAGCACCGTGCCCGGCAGCCCGGACGGGCCGAGCAGCCCGTCGATGGCGGTGTTCCAGGCCCCCTCGAAGTTCAGACTGGCCAGATTCGCGAGCCAGGTGGTGGCGAGGTCGATGGACTGGGTGGCCAGGATCGTCGCCCCGCCCACCGCGGTGCCCACGAAGCTGGTGAGGATCTGCGGCAGCGCCTGGATGACGGCACCGACCCGCGCCACCACGTTCTCCGCGATGTAGACGCCGGCACCGACCAGGCTCGCCGCCGCCGCGGTCGCGGGCACGACCACTGCAGCCACCAGGACCGCAAAAGCCGCCTCAAGGTTGCCCTGCAGCGCCAGTTCGGCGGCGGCAACC
The DNA here is from genome assembly GCA_030836785.1 of Actinomycetota bacterium. GTDB lineage: Bacteria > Actinomycetota > Actinomycetes > Mycobacteriales > Mycobacteriaceae > Mycobacterium. The sequence goes on along the minus strand of JAUPLT010000161.1, from coordinate 6,773 downwards.
AGTTCCGCGGGGTAGTTCCACACGCCGGCGCTGATCGCCGCCCCGGCCCCGATCAGACCGTCCAAGCCGATGTTGATGTAGTCGAACCAGTTGATCTGCAGTTGGCGGCCGATGGGTCCGGCGTTGGCGGTGTTGTTCGGCAGCGTGCCGACGTAGCTGTAGTAACCCAGTGCGTCCTGGGTGGTGAGCAGGTAGTTCAGCAGCGCCCCGCCGGTCTCCCCGAATCCCGCATACGGCCAGTTCGCCACGCCGGCACCGGGCGTCGGAGCGTCGGCGCCGTTGTAGTAGGCCCCGAACAGATAGTTCTGGCCGATTTCCAGGCTGCCGAGGATCTGTTCGAACGGGTTGTGCCAGGCGGCCAACGAGACCTGCGAGGTCGACGTCGCCAGGGCCTGGGCCAGGCGCTCGGGGGTGACGGCGGGCATCACGGCGACGGCGGTGGCGGACACTGCGGCGACGGTTCCGGCGACCAGCGGCCGGCGAAGAGAGTCGGTCATGGGTGGGGCTTTCCTTTCGACATCAGCTCCCAGCGCGGGAGCCTGCCGAACATACCCGATTACCTAAGGTTTCGCTGAGAGGAAGATGAACGTAGCCAACAACACGAGGTGCACCACCCCCTGTAGCAGCAACGCCCGGCCCTGCGCCAGGGTGAGGATCGACACGATCACCGACAGCGTCAGCAGGACGATCTGCATCGGCTCCAAACCCAGGGTGAGCGGACCCGGGAGCCAGATCATCGCGATCGCCAGCACCGGGATGGTAAGTCCGATCGAGGCCATCGCCGAGCCGTAGGCGAGGTTGAGACTGTTCTGCACCCGGTCCCGTCGGGCGTTGTTCAGAGCCGCCATGGTCTCCGGGGACAGCACCAACAGTGCGATCACCACACCGACCATCGCGTACGGCAGGCCCAGTCCCGACACCGTCGACTCGATGGTCGGGGAGAGCAGTTTCGCCAAACCCACCACCGCGATCAACGACACCATCAGCATTCCCAGACTCAGCCAGGCCTCCCGCGCGGAGGGCGGGTCGGCGTGCCCGTCGCCATCGTCATCGTCATCGTCATCGAGCACTCCGGTGAAGCGGCCGTACCGGTCGGAGGCGACCGGTACGAAGAAGTCCCGGTGCCGCACCGTCTGGGTGAATACGAAGGCGATGTACAGCACCAGTGATGTCACGGCTGCGAACGCCAACTGCGTGGAGGTGTACTGCAAACCCGGCTTCGAAACCGTGAAACCGGGCAGTACGAGGCACACGCCGGCCAACGTCACCACGGTCGCCAGCGCCGCCCCCGACCCGGAAGCGTTGAAGGACACCAAGCGGTGGCGCAGCGCCCCGGCCAGCAGGCTGAGGCCGACGATGCCGTTGAGTGTGATCATCACCGCCGCGAACACCGTGTCGCGGGCATAAGTCGAGGCCTGCGGACCGCCCCCGATCATCAACATGACGATCAGCCCAACCTCGATGACGGTGACCGCCACGGCGAGGACCAACGAACCGAACGGCTCTCCGGTGCGGTGGGCGACGACCTCCGCGTGGTGAACGGCGGCGAAGATCGAACCGCCCAGAAACACGGCGATCAGCCCGAGCAGCACCGGGTGGTCATGGTGCAACCAGGTACCGGCCAGTACGCCGAACGCCGCAATCGGGACGACAAGGGTCCATTGCAGGGGGCCGCGCCTCGCCGTCCGATCCATGCCCAGACCCTAGCCGGGGTCAGGATCAGTCGCGGTACGGCGACCCCGGCGCGGCGGTGCCCTCCACCAGCGGCGAATCCACCGGCGGGGACGAGCAGTTCACGGCGTTGTTGGGATCGGTGCAGTCCACCGGGTGGGAAGGTGTAAACGACGGCGCGACGCTGGTGGTGGGTGCGAGCGGGACCCGCACGCTGTCGGCGGTGAGGCCGGTCTGCGCCTCGGCTCCCTGGCCGCCCGCGAGCAGTCCGGCGCCGGCGAGCACCGCCCCACTCGCCACCAGTGCCAGCCGCAATGTCAGCGCACTTTTCGACGCACTCATGAACTCTCCGATCGCAGTGGGTGTCAACGCGTGGGTGTCAGGACCATGGTGGCCGAAACCTCCCCCGGGAATGTCGCTTCGGGTGGAACCGGCGTTACCGCGTTACGGCTGTATTAACGATCCGTTCGTTGCCGCGCCGTAATCCGACCTTCCGCTGTTTACTGTGCAGACATATTTTTCGGGTCCCGGGGAGGTCGTGAGTTCCGTGCGCTTAGTTGACTTCAAGGCAAAGACGCCACTGATCGGGATGGGCATGGTCTTCGCCGCCATGACCATCGTCGCGATCACCGCCTACCTCCATTACGGGTGGTACTCGATCATCGGCTACGCGATCGCCGCTGCGGTCGCGGTGTTCGGCTTCGTCTTCACCTTCCGCGACATGCCCGCACCGCCCCACGACGGAAAGGACGACGCGCTGTGACCGCCGTCTCAGATCCCACCGAGCCGAGCGGCGCGATCCCGACGCTGTCCAGCGAGGACGCCGGCTACCACAAGAGCCTCAAACCGCGACAGCTGCAGATGATCGCCATCGGCGGCGCCATCGGCACCGGACTGTTCCTCGGCGCAGGCGGCCGGCTGGCCAGCGCCGGCCCGGGACTATTCCTGATCTACGGAATATGTGGCGTGTTCGTCTTCTTCATCCTGCGGGCGATGGGTGAGCTCGTCCTGCACCGGCCGTCGTCGGGATCCTTCGTCTCCTATGCCCGGGAGTTCCTCGGCGAGAAGGCCGCCTACGTCGCCGGCTGGATGTACTTCCTCAACTGGGCGATGACGACGATCGTGGACTCCACCGCCATCGCCGTGTACTTCAAATTCTGGTCGGCGTTCGAGGCGATTCCGCAGTGGCTGATCGCGCTCATCGCGCTGGCCCTGGTGTTCGGCATGAACATGGTCTCGGTGGCGCTGTTCGGCGAGTTCGAATTCTGGGCCGCCCTGGTCAAAGTAGTGGCGTTGCTGGCCTTCCTGGTCGCCGGCACCATCTTCCTGGCCGGCCGGTACAACATCGACGGCCACTCCACCGGCTTCTCGGTGATCACCAACAGCGGTGGCCTCTTCCCTGTCGGCGTGCTGCCACTGGTGCTGGTCACCTCCGGCGTCGTGTTCGCCTACGCCGCCGTGGAACTCGTCGGGACGGCGGCCGGTGAGACGGCCGAACCGGAGAAGGTCATGCCACGGGCGATCAACTCGGTCATCGCCCGTATCGCGCTGTTCTACGTCGGCTCGCTCTTCCTGCTCGCGCTGCTGCTGCCCTTCAACGCGTACACGGCCGGCGAGAGCCCGTTCGTCACGTTCTTCAGCAAGATCGGGATCGAGGGTGCCGGCACGGTGATGAACATCGTGGTGTTGACGGCGGCGTTCTCCAGCCTCAACGCCGGGCTGTACTCCACCGGGCGCATCCTGCGGTCCATGTCGATGAACGGCAGCGCGCCGAAGTTCACCGGCCGGATGTCGGGGCGCGGAGTGCCCTACGGCGGAATCTGCCTGACCGCCTCGGTCGGTCTGCTGGGTGTGCTGCTCAACGGAGTGGTCCCGGAAATGGCGTTCGAGATCGTGCTCAACGTCGCCTCGCTGGGCATTCTGGCGTCCTGGGCCACCATCGTGATCTGCCAGCTGCAGCTCTACCGGTGGTCGGAGCAGGGCCGGATGGAACGACCGTCGTTCCGGATGTGGGGCGCTCCCTGGACCGGCTACCTGACGCTGGCATTCCTGGTGATCGTGCTCGTCCTGATGGCGTTCAACTACCCGATCGGCAGTTGGACCGTCGCGAGCCTGGTGGTGCTCATCCCGGCGCTGGCCGGCGGCTGGCTCCTGGTACGCAAGCGGGTCGACGAGATCGCCCGCTTCCGGCTCGGGCACACCGGTCCGTTCCCGGTTGTCGCCAACCCGCCGCCGCCGCGGTCGGGGGGTTGATCGGCACTCCAGATCAGCCCGGGTTTGACATGCTGGTGTCATGCCCAGCCTCCCCCGCCGGATCGCCTCGGAATTCAACGACCGTCTCCGCAGCCCCGAGACAGCCGCGCTGGTCGCCGGTATCGAGGGGAAGCTGACCAAGCGGCGCCGCGATCAGAAGATGGAGTCCGGGGCGTTCCGCGGTATGGAGGTGGTCGTCTACCGCGGGTTCGTCGCCGCCGGCGATGTCGCGAAGGTCAGGGTCAGGGTCCTCGAGGTGCCCGAACTGCCCGGCGACAGCCGGATTCCCTACTGGGACACCGCGCAATCCAATCTGCGCCGGCACGCCGCGCTCCCCATCGTCGGGGTCGAGGTGGAACTGAGCATCGGCTCCCACCGCACCAAGGAGGTCACCGACTCCCACGGTTTCGCCAACTTCTCACTGCCCGTCCCCAAGCTGAGGGCGGGCTGGCACGATGCGCACGCGGTGACCACCCCGATCGAGGACGGCGAGTCCGCAGCGGGGACCGGTCAGGTCGTCAAACCGGCCGCCCGGGCGCCATTCCTGGTGATCTCCGATATCGACGACACCATCCTTCTCACCGGACTGACCGAGGGCATCGCGATGGTTGCCCGCACCGTTCTGCGGGAGGCGGCCCAGCGCAAGGCGATTCCCGGCATGGCACCGCTGTACCGCGGCCTGGTCCGGGGCCTCCCGACCCGGTCCGGCCGCCGGCGGCCCGAGCCGACCTTCTTCTACGTGTCCACCGGAAGTTGGTCCTTCTATCCGCTGCTGCACGAGTTCACCGACCTGCGCGGCTTCCCGCATGGGCCGATGTTCCTGACCGACTGGGGGCCGACGGAGCGCTACCTTCGCCGCAGTGGCGCCGAGCACAAACGAACCGCGATCCGCCGACTCTTCGAGGCCTATCCGGGGATGTCGTTCGTTCTCGTCGGGGACAGCGGACAGCGCGATCCGCTCACCTACGAGGAGATGGCACGGGAGTTCCCCGGCCGAGTCGTACTCATCCTGATACGGCAGGTCGGCGGTGACGACGAGGACCGCAACATCGCGGTGCGGGAGCGGGCCGCCGCGCTGCGCGAGGAGGGCATCCCCTTGCATCTGGTGCCTGACGCGGTGGCGGCCACCGATCTCGCGTGCGCGGCGGGCCTGTGCGATTCCGAGACCGTCACCGAGGTTCGTGAGGAATCGGGCGCTGACTAAGACCTGACTAGGAGTTGATTAGGACCTGAGCCGCCCGCATCGGCCGGGATTGTTGCCGTCCGCCCGGAACCGCAAGCCGATCCTGTACGACTAACTACCCGTGACGACCATCGAACGCCAACAGCGCCGCGGTGACGCTGCCGTCCTGCGACGGATCTGGCGGCTGCATTTGTGGGTCGGGGTGTTCGCCGCGCCCGCTCTGCTCGTGCTGGCGTGCAGCGGGCTGGTGATCCTTTACTCCCAGCCGCTGGACCTGTGGCTCAACCGGGGGCTGACCGTGGTCTCCGCCGGCAACGCTCCGGCGTCGCTGGACGACCAGGTTGCCGAGGCCCGCCGCCAAGCCGGGCCAGGTCTCGTACTCGACGCCGTGACTCCCCCGGCGGCACCCGACCGCTCGACCCGCGTCGACTTCGTGCCGGACGGAACACCCGCGGCCGGTGAACGAAACGTCACCCAGGTGTTCGTCGATCCGTACTCCGGCCGGTATCTGGGTCAGCGGCACGAACTCGACGGGCTCGTGGGCTGGGCGAATCAGGTGCACAGACTGTTCGGCAACGACGGCCCCACCCTCTCGCTGCCCTCGCTGGGACATCTGATCGCACCGGACTCCCATCCGGAGCCGTCGCTGCGGGTGGGTGTCGGCAACCTGATCATCGAGATGACCGCCGTGTGGGTGCTGGTGCTGGCCGCCAGCGGCCTGTATCTGTGGTGGCCACGCGGGCTGGAGCGCGGCAAACCGCGGCTGAGGATCCGCTGGCGCAAGGGGGGCCGGATCCGCTGGCGCGACGTCCACGCCACCACCGGCGTTCTGCTGTCGGTGGTGCTGATCTGCTACATCGTGTCCGGGCTGACCTGGTCACGCTACTGGGGGGAGAATTGGCGCGCGGTCACTGCCGCCGTCACCCCGTCGACGGAGATCGACGCGGCCTCGACCCCTGCCACCATGGGCGACCTGGACCGCCTCGGCCGCCGAATCGCCTGGGCTGACAAGGACGATCCCGTCTACTCCTCGGCAGCGCCGCGGTGGTCACCGAAACCCCTGGGGTTCAACGACATCAACGAGATCGCCCAGGCGGAGCGGATGGTGCCCGGGTATTCGATCGCGCCACCGCCGGACAGCACCGGAGCCGACGGGACCGTGTACGGAAGCTACGCGGTGATCAATCACTGGCCGCAACGGCTCTCCGAGCAGCGGACCCTCTACCTCGACCAGTTCACCGGCCAGACCATCGCCAACGCCACCGCCGACCAGGACGGCGCACTCTCGCGGGCGACCAGTTGGGCGGTGGACATGCATATGGGCACCCAGTACGGGCTCGTCACCCGCGTGCTGGCCACCGCAGCCTGCCTGGGCCTGCTGACCAGCATCATCACCGCCGTCGGCATGTGGTGGAAGCGCAGACCCGCGGGCGGCAACGGGCCTCCCGGCCGCACCGGGGACTCGCAGCGCCCGGCCGCACCGCGGGGAACGGTGGTCGCCGTTGGGGTGATCGCCACCACGCTGGCCGTGGCCTACCCCTCGTTCGGGGTCACCCTGCTGCTGGTGCTGGCCGCCGAGGCGGTGCTGGCCGCCCGTCGCAACCGGGTGTCCGCCAGCGCGGTGTAACCCAGCGCGGTTTGACGCGGTTTACCGTGGGGGGACGGC
>JAUPLT010000160.1 GCA_030836785.1 Actinomycetota bacterium | reverse complement strand
GACCCGGAGATCAGCGGGAACCTTGTCGCCCGCCTCGAGGAGAACCAGATCCCCCGGGACCAGATCGTCGGAGGGGATGCTGCGCTGGTGCCCGTCCCGGACCACCGTCGCCTTGGTGTGCACCAGGGCGCGCAGGCTTTGCAGGGCCGCCTCGGCTCTGGACTCCTGGACGAAGCCGACCATGGCATTGATGATCACGACGCCGAGAATGACTGCAGAGTCGACGAATTCGCGCAGGACGGCGGTGATGACGGCCGACACCAGCAGCACGTAGATCAGCGGATGGTGGAACTGACGCAGAATCCGGACCAGCAGGCCCGAACCACGCGGGGGTGGGAGCGCGTTGGGTCCGTACCGCTCAAGACGCTCGTCCACCTGTGCTGCGGACAGTCCGCGGCGCGGATCGGTCTCCAACAGCAGCACCACCTCGTGCACCGGCAGGGCGTGGTGCGCGGAGTCCTCCGAGGCGACGGCAGTCACGATGTCAGCCCGGGGACGCCTCGTCGACGACGGTATGGATGAAGCGCATCTTCTCGAGCACCGCGACCGGCAGGACGAAGGGGTACAGGTCGGGCTTCCCCATCGTCCGGTTGACCATGTTCAACGACCAGGCCAACGGCAGCCACATCTCGATGATCGCGTCGAAACCGCTGGGGCCCAGCACCCTTCGCTGATAGGTCGCGTTGGCTGGGGCCAGCCCGTAGGCGGCTGCGGTGTCCAGCGTGCCGCGGATGTGCAGATAGTGGGCGAACGTCTCGGCCCAGTCCTCGGCCGGATGCATGGTGGCGTAGGAGGACACGTACCGGTCCTCCCAGTCCGCCGGCGCGCCCTCCCGGTAATGCCGATCCAGCGCCTCCTGATAGTCCAGGTCGGGGTCGCCGAAAAGTTCGGTGAACCGCTCCTTGCCCGGTGAGCGCTCGAGCAACCGGAAGTAGTAGTAGTGCCCGATCTCGTGCCGGAAGTGACCGAGCAGTGTCCGGTAGGGCTCATCCATCGCGACGCGCAGCTGTTCGCGGTGGACGTCGTCGCCCTCGGCCAGGTCGAGGGTGACCAGACCGTCGTCGTGCCCGGTGAACACTTTCTCGGTGGAGCTCGACAGCAGCTCGAACGCCAGACCGTAGGCGGGGTCCTGATCGCGACCCGCGATCGGCAGACCGAGTTCGTGCAGTTCGGTGATCAGCCGGCGCTTGGCCTGCTCGGCCTCGGCAAACGCCGCCAGTCCGGGTGAGTCGTCATCGGCGGGCCGTGTGCTGGTCAGCACACACGACCTGCACAACTGCCGCACCGGCTGCACGCTGACCAACCAATTGCAGCCCGCCAGATGAAGATTCGCGCACAGCTGGTATTCGCCGGCGGAGACGAATCCGGGCCGTCCGCCACCATTGCCGTCGTCGATGACCAGAAAGGCCATATCGTTCAGGGAGAAGCCCACCGGGCGGTCGCAGGACAGACACATCGAGTTCTCGAAAGCCAGGTGCTGCCCGCAGTTGGGGCACAGGAAGTCACGCATGCGTGCCGCACGGCGAGACGTCGACCGACACGTCGATGACGCTGTACTCGGAGTCGGTGTAGATGATGCCGCGCAGTGGCGGCACGTCGGCGTAGTCGCGACCCCAGCCGACGGTGATGTACCGCTCGTCGACCAACGCCGAGTTCGTCGGGTCGATGCCCAGCCAGCGGTTCTGGGGGGTCCAGACCGCGGCCCAGGCGTGGGTGGCGTCGACGCCGAACATTCGTTCCTTCCCCGGCGGGGGATCGGTCGCCAGATACCCCGACACATAGCTTGCCGCCAGTCCGTTGGCCCGCAGGCAGGCGATCGCCAAGCGCGCGAAATCCTGGCATACCCCTTCCCTGACCTTCAAAACCTCATCCACCTGTGTGGACACCGTCGTCGACCCCGACCTATAGGTGAAATCGGCAAAGATGCGCGTGTTCAGGTCGGTCAGCACCTCGATCAGCGGCCGGCCCGGGGCGAAACTGGGCGCGGCGTAGTCCCGGACCGCCTCGGTGATCTCGGGCGGGCGCAGGTCGAGGGTGAACTCGGTGGCCAGCAGTCCACCGGCCCCGGCCGGGCGGGCCGCTTCCCAGGGCTGCAGCGCCGGGCCGCCCGCGTACACCTCGGCAGGCGGCGGATCCACCTCCACCACCGAGGTACCGACGACGGTCAGGGCGTGGTGGCGATCGGTGACCTGGAAATAGGAGCTGATGTTGCCGAACGCGTCGCGGCTGGTGGCGAGGTCGGCGGGCGACGGATCGATGTCGAGATCGAAGCTGATCCGGCGCTGCCGGTCGTTGTCGCGGGGGGTGAGGTGGCCGCGGCCGTACGAGTTGGTGACCACGGCCGAGTAGCGGTACTCGGTGCGATGGGTGATCTGGTAGCAGCGGGTGCCGCCCGGGGCGCCGACGGGAGTCGTCACGGCATGACCCGGCGTTGGTCAGGACCCCACAGCGGCTGCATATCGCCGGGCAGGGACAGTTGGGTGGCGGAGATGACGTCGGAGAGTTCGGTGAGTGCGAGCTGGACGCCCTCCAGCAGTTCGTCCAGGGCGGCGCGGCGGCCCTTGCCGTCAACCTCCTCCAGATCGGCGGGATCCTGGCGTCGCAGCCGGGCCCGGATCCGCTCAACCAGACGCTGAATCCGCGACGATCCCGATGCGCCGGGAAGTAAGCGGACATCGGCGGCCAGCCGGTCGAGTTGGTAGATCAGGGACCGGGGGTTGTCCTCGTCCAACAGCACCAGATCGGTGACGGCGGCCACGCTCACCCTGCCCAGATTCAGTCGCCGGTAGATCACCGCGGACTCGCACGCCACCAGCGCGGATTCGGTGATCGTTTCCTCGGCTTCGCCGGGGCGCACCGTGGTCAGCGTTGTGCGCAGCAAGGCTGTCAACGTCAATCCGCGCTCGATCCGCTTGCCGATGTCCATCATCGTCCAGCCCGCGTCGTGCACCATCGACTCCGCCGTCACCCCGGTCAGCGCGATCATGCCGGCCAGTGTCCGCTGCTGGGCGTTGGCCAGTTGACTGTCGTCGCTGCCGCGCCGGGAGCCGGACGACTGCTTGGCCTGCTTTGCCAGCACCCGTTCGACGGCGCCCAGCACCATCCACGTGTCATTCG
>JAUPLT010000159.1 GCA_030836785.1 Actinomycetota bacterium | reverse complement strand
CCCACCAGCACAGCACCGGTACCGCGCAGAATCCGATTGTCACCCATTACCACTCCTCGTCGTCGACCGGCCAAACGCTATCGCGCTGGCCGCCAACGGCGAGAGAGATCAGTCGATTCCGGGTGTACGCGTCATGAATTCGTCATCACGGAACATTCCCCGTGACGACGGGCGCGCTACTCGCTGGCGAAGGTGTGCGAGGGCAGTCGGTGGGTGCCCTCGAGGTCGTCGAGAATCACTTCCTGCGCCTTGGGCGGCAGGGTGTGCAGAATCTCGCGGACACGGGCCTGACGCCGGCCGACGGCCATCCGCTCGGGCATGCCGGGGGTGGCGACGATCTGCGGCGGAACGCCCTCGATCTCCTCCAGGCCGCCATCGCCCTGGCCGGCTTCCATCGCCGCCGCCTCAGCGGCCGCGGTCGCCTCGTCCTTCTCCTCGGACATACCGATCGGACCGATACGCCGGCCGTTGAGGAACTGCTTGACCGCCGGCTCGTCACTGGTCAGCAGCACCTCGCGCGGGCCGAACATGACCAGATGCTTGCGGTAGAGCATGCCGATGTTGTCCGGCACGGTGCGCACGATGTTGATGTTGTGCGTCACGATGAGGATGGTGGCGTCGATCTGTGCGTTGATGTCGATCAGCAGCTGGCTGAGGTAGGCGGTGCGCACCGGGTCCAGACCGGAGTCCGGCTCGTCGACGAGGATGATCTGCGGGTCGAGCACCAGGGAGCGGGCCAGTCCGGCACGCTTCTTCATACCGCCGGAGATCTCGCCGGGGAACTTGTTCTCCGAGCCCGTCAAGCCCACCATCTCGAGCTTTTCCATGACGATCTTGCGGACTTCGCTCTCGGACTTCTTGGTGTGCTCGCGCAGCGGGAAAGCGGTGTTGTCGTAGATGTTCATGGAGCCGAACAGGGCGCCGTCCTGGAACATCACGCCGAACAGCGTGCGGATCTCGTAAAGCTCCTTGGCCGAGCACTCGATGATGTCGGTGCCGTCGATCATGATCTTGCCGCGCTCGGGACGCAGCAGGCCGATGAGCGACTTCAGGAACACCGACTTCCCGGTACCCGAGGGTCCCAGGATGACGCTGACCTCACCTGCCGGGATGGTCATCGTTACGTCTTCCCAGATTTTCTGGGAACCGAACGACTTGGTCAGGTTCTCAACGCCGATAGCGGTACCCACTGAAATCCTTCCGGCCACACGATTTCTGCACAGGAACAGCCCTGTGGTTTGAGTCACTGTAGCGCACGCGTGCGGGGGTGATTCACGTTTGGATGCCTTCGCGCCGATTCCCGGCGCATTGAGGCTCATGACAAATCCCCACGACAAATCCCAAGAAAAATCCCCCGCAGGCCACACGGGCCCACGGGGGATTTGACGGGGTTGGAACTACTTGACGGAAACCGTGGCGCCAGCGGCCTCGAGCTTGGCCTTGGCGTCGTCGGCGGCATCCTTGTTGACCTTCTCCAGGACGGGCTTCGGGGCGCCGTCGACGAGGTCCTTGGCCTCCTTGAGGCCCAGGCCGGAGACGATCTCGCGGACGACCTTGATCACGCCGATCTTCTTGTCGCCGGCGCTCTCCAGGATGACGTCGAACTCGGACTGCTCCTCGGCGGCCTCGGCCGGGGCGGCAGCGCCCGCGGCGGCAACGGCGACCGGGGCGGCCGCGGTGACCTCGAAGACCTCTTCGAACTGCTTGACGAACTCAGAGAGCTCCAGCAGGGTCATTTCCTTGAACGCGTCGAGCAGTTCCTCGGTGCTGAGCTTTGCCATGGTGGTGCCTTTCTTGTTACGTGAGTGTGGTTGGGGTGGTTAGGCGGCGGTCTCGCCGGACTTCTTCTCCTGCAGTGCAGCGGCCAGTCGGGCCATCTGCGATGCGGGAGCACTGAACAGCCCGGCCGCCTTGGCCAGGTTGCCCTTCATCGCGCCGGCCAGCTTCGCCAGCAGCACCTCGCGCGATTCGAGGTCGGCGATCCGCTCGACCTCGGCGACGGACAGCGGGTGTCCGTCCATGTAGCCGCCCTTGATGACCAGCGCCTTGTGGTCCTTGGCGAACTTCTTGATCACCTTCGCCGCGTCAACGGCCTCGCCCTGGACGAACGCGATCGCCGTGGGTCCGGCGAACAGGTCGTCGAGGCCCTCGATGCCGGCCTCCGCCGCCGCACGCTTGACCAGAGTGTTCTTGGCGACGGTGTAGGTGGCATGACCGCTCAGGGAGCGGCGCAGTTCGGCGAGGTTGGCCACGGTCAGGCCGCGGTATTCGGTGACCACGGTGGCCGTCGACGCCTTGAACTGCTCGGTGATCTCGGCGACGGCGGTGGCTTTGTCGGCCTTTGCCATGCAGTGCCTCCTCGTGGTGGGGATGTCGGTCGGGTGTAGCTCGGGTTGAGACAGCCCTGAATGCCCTGGAAAACACGAACGCCCCGGCGCAGACGGCCGGGGCGTGAAATACCGCCGCACGCAGCGGCGTATGCCTCGTCCTCCTGCGTGGGCCGCCCGGCAATCCGGGACCTTCAACCGAGTGCGTCGCCCTGCGGGCGGTGCTGATCGGTGACCGACGGTCTTCGGTGGAACGCGCTAACGGTACCGCGGGTGGTGTCCACGAGCCAAAACGCGGTGTGCGGCGCCCGCCGGGCTCGGGTGCGGCGCCCATATGGCAAACACATTTCCCACCTCGGAGCGACTCCCATTATCGAGATCGGCTAAGAGTCGCTCGTGGTCCGCTGAGTCGAGTCGCCGACGCCGCAAGGAGTCGCTCCGAGGTGGGGAAACCCACTCTGTGCCCAGCCCCAGGACTCCGGACATGGAGTCCGTCTGCGGTCGGTAGTTTTCTGGTTTGATCTGCGGTTTTCGTGGTGT
>JAUPLT010000158.1 GCA_030836785.1 Actinomycetota bacterium | reverse complement strand
ATAGCACCAGTCGGCCATCAGCGCCGACTCGCCGAATTCGATGTCGAGGTAGCAGTTGATGACGTTGTCGCGGCCGAAGACAACCTTGTCCCCCAGGCGCAGCGACCCCTCGTGCGCTCGGATCGTGTTCTTGTCGCCGATATGGACCCACCGGCCGATCTCCAACTGGGCCAACTCGGGGGTCGCGTGGATCTCGACGTTCTTGCCGAGGAAGACCATCCCCCGGGTGATGACATGCGGGTTGGCCAGCTTGAACTTCAACAGCCGCCAGTACCGCACCAGGTACCAGGGCGTGAACGCGCGGTTGGCGATCACCCACTTCAACGAGTCAACGGTCAGGAAGCGGGCCTGGCGCGGGTCCCGCAGTCGCGAACCGCGCCAGCGTTTGTGGATCGGCGCGCCCCACATGCTCGTCATGGCCACCGAGCCTAGCGGCTGCCGGTGGCCGGGAACCCACTCAGCTAGTCTCCCCTGGATGGCTAGGCTCGCCTGGATGGCTAGTGTCACCCGGATGGCAATGACTCCGGTGCTGCGGCGCGCAATCGCCGTCGCGTCGGCCGCCGTGCTGACCTGGCCGCTCGCCGCCTGCGGCGACACCGACTCCTGGGTCGAATCCTCGGCGGCCCGGGGTTGGCCGGCGCAGTACGCCGACGCCGCCAATACCAGCTACACCGCCACCGACGGCGCCACCGACCTGACCCTGCAGTGGAGCCGATCGGTGAAGGGCGAACTCAATGCGGCCGCCGCACTGGGTGCGGACGGCTACCTGGCCGTGAACGGCCAGACCGCCGGGGGTTGTTCGCTGGCGGTGTGGGAGAACGACAACAACGGCCGGCAGCGCTGGTGCACCCGGATGGTGCTCGGCGGCGGCTTCGCCAGTCCGCTGTTCGACGGTTTCGACAACCTCTACATCGGTCAGCCCGGACTGATGCTGTCCTACCCACCCACCCAGTGGGTCCGCTGGCGCACCAACGTGATCGGTATGCCGACCACCGCACGGTTCCTCGGCGGCGGTCAGCTTCTGGTGATCACCCACCTGGGGCAGGTGCTCGTCTTCGACTCCCACCGGGGCACGGTCACGGGTACGCCGCTGGATCTCGTCGCCGGTGTCGACCCCACTGACGCCACCCGCGGACTGGACGACTGCGCTCGGTCGCTGCCCGGCTGCCCGGTGGCCGCCGCCCCGGCCTTCTCCGCCGCGAGCGGGCTCGCGGTTGTCGGGGTGTGGCAGCCCGGCGCGAAGGCCTCGGAATTGACCGCGCTCCGCTATCAGCCGGGCCGGACGCCGCTACTGGCCCGCGAGTGGACCAGCGGCGCGGTGGCGGCCGGGGTCATCGGCAGTCCGGTGTTCTCCGCCGATGGCGCCACCGTCTACGTCAACGGCCGCGACCGACGGCTGTGGGCGCTCAACGCCTCCGACGGCAGCGTGAAATGGTCTGCGCCGCTGGACTTTCAGCCTCAAACTCCACCCACCCTGACTCCCGACGGTGGGCTGATCTCCGGCGGCGGACCCGGGGCCGTACTGGTCGGCCTGCGCGATGCCGGCGAACGCGCCGAGATGCTGTGGCGCCGTGACGATGTCGAGCCGCTGACCACCTCCGGCCAGGCCGGGCCGGGGACCGCTTACACGGTGGTGGCCGACGGGCCCGGTCGCCTGGCTCTGCTGGTGTTCAACCCGGCCGACGGCGGCCGGACCGTCAACACGTACGCCTTGCCGGAGGCCGACGGCCACCCGGTCGGGGTGTCGGTGAGCGTCGATCGCCGGGTGGTCGCGGCAACCAGCGCGGGCCAGGTCTACAGCTTCAGTCCAGCCTGACCGACCCGCGCTAGACCTGCAGGGGTGGGATCGCGGCGCGCGGCACGCTCACCGATGTCGCGCCGGCGTAGGACGGCAACAGTTCACCGCGGCCGAAGTAGAAGATGACCGCATCATCGGTGATGGCGAAGTTCTGGTAGTGCGCCGGGTCCATACCGTCACCGGCCGAGACGGCGTCGCCCAGTCCCGAGGTGTTCTCCAGTTCGCGCTGCACGATCGGGAAAATCTCCGCCATGGGGGCCGCACCCGGTGCGAAGAGAGTCTCGAAGGCCACCGGAGCGTTACGACCGACGTCGTAGGTGAAGGACTTGTACCAGGTGGTCGGGTGGGCCCCGCCGACGTTCTGGAAGAGGGTGAGTACGACGCTTCGAGTCTGCGCCGATCGCAGCGACTCGGCGGTGACGTCCAGTTCGTAGGGACGACCGCGGGACTCCGGGGTGCGGGCGACATTGAGGAATCCCTCTTTGGTTTGCGCCACGTAGTTCACCATGTCCGGTTCACCGGGGTAGTCCACCGGGAATCGCAGATCCATCGTGTAGCCAGGCGTGGTCTCGGCGATCTGGCAGGTGCCCTCCCGGACCGTGCCGCCCAACTCGCCGCACCCCAACGGGGCGGCAACCGCCCCGGGTGCGCTGAACAACACCGCGACCGAGAGGACGCCGGCCGCGACGGGCACACGCATACCGCCAGACTAGCCGCCTGATGATGCTCGGCACAGGAATGCGACACCCCGGCCGTCCCGGCCGGCTCCGATCCGGGTGATGACCAGCGCGAGTGAAGCAGTCCCGGATGGGCGAATCCGCCGCCGCAGTGCGTCGGGATCCACATCGACCCCGCGCACCAGTACTTCCAGCGAACCGCAATCGTGGGCCGACAATGCCTGGCGCAGAACCTTGTCCCGCACCGGAAGCCGGTCGAGGATCTCGAAACCCCGAACCCCGGCAGGCAGTCGGTCCCCGGTGAGATAGGCGATCGCCGGGTCCAGTTGCCACAGCCCGTGCCGGGCGGCGTAGTGCCGGACCAGACCGGCCCGCACCACCGCGCCGTCCGGGTCGACGATCCACCGGCCGGGCGGACCGGCCCCGCACCCGTCTGGATCGGCGTCGGTGAGTACCTCGCCGCGATCGAGCAGCGTTGCGCGCCGCCGCACACCCGGAGCCGCCAGCGGAGGCGACCACAGGCACGCCTCCCGCACCGAGCCGCCCAGGGATGTCACCTCGATCTCGCCGTCGAACCCGAATCCGGCCACAGCGGCGAAGTCGATGCCGGGAGCGACCTTCACCACCGTCGCTCGCCCGCGATAGGCCTCCAGCAGCCCGTCCAGCGGGGGCGTGTAGGACCGCGGGTCGAACCGTCGTCGGCTGCCACTGCGGCGGGCGGGGTCCAGCAGGACGACCGCGTCGCGGCTGACGGGCCGCAGTGCGTCGGCGCGGCACAGGGCCACCTCCGGGCCGAGATTGTGCCGGGCCATCGCAAGTCGCACCTCATCGAGGTCGCTGCCCATCACGAACCGGGCGGTCTCGCG
>JAUPLT010000157.1 GCA_030836785.1 Actinomycetota bacterium | reverse complement strand
GGTCACCGAGCGCTACCTGGGCAACAAGAAGATCGGCACCACCGGCCGCGGCATCGGGCCGTGCTACCAGGACAAGATCGCCCGGATCGGTATCCGGGTCGCCGACGTGCGCGACCCGGATCTGTTGGCGGACAAGATCGCCGCCGCCCTGGATTTCAAGAACCAGGTGCTGGTCAAGATCTACAACCGCAAGGCCCTCGACCCCGTCGAGATCACCGATGCACTGCTGGCCCAGGCCGAGGGCTTCACCCACCGGATCGCCGACACCCGGTTGCTGCTCGGCAAGGCGCTGGAGCGCGGCCAGACCGTGCTGCTGGAAGGCTCGCAGGGCACCCTGCTCGATGTCGACCACGGCACCTACCCCTACGTCACGTCCTCCAACCCCACCGCCGGCGGTGCCGCCGTGGGCTCAGGGGTCGGGCCCACGGGGATCACCACGGTGCTGGGCATCCTGAAGGCCTACACCACCCGGGTCGGCTCCGGTCCGTTCCCCACCGAACTGTTCGACGGGAACGGCGAGTACCTGGCCAAGACCGGTGGTGAGATCGGCGTGACCACCGGACGCCGACGCCGCTGCGGCTGGTTCGACGCCGTCATCGCCCGTTATGCGACCCGGGTCAACGGGATCACCGACTACTTCCTGACCAAGCTCGATGTGCTGTCCAGCCTGCCGACCGTGCCCGTGTGCGTGGGTTACACCGTCGACGGAAGGCGCACCGACGAGATGCCGATGACCCAGAGCGAGATCGCCCGCGCCGAACCGGTCTACGAGGAGCTTCCCGGCTGGTGGGAGGACATCAGCTCGTGCCGTGCCTTCGAGGACCTGCCGGCGAAGGCGCGCGACTACGTGCTGCGACTGGAGGAGTTGGCCGGCGCACATGTTTCGTGCATCGGGGTGGGCCCGGGACGGGATCAGACCATCGTTCGCCGCGACGTGCTGGCACCTCGTTGAGCGATCCCGACTCAGTCGATCGTGGGGGGTTCCCCAGGTTCCAGGTGCTCGACGAGCCTCCGGGCTTCGGCCGGTTCGTCGCGAGCATGCGGCGCGCCCAGGATCTTGCGGTCGCCGCCGACGCACCCGACTGGCACGCGGCCGCCGACCGGGTAGAGGAACTGATCGACTACCTCGCGCCCCATACGAAGCTCGGCGGGATGGCGCCGGCCGGACGGGTCGCGAGCCTGCCGGGCGCCGGCAGTGTCCTCATGCCGCCATGGCGGATTCGCACCTTCAGCCCCGAGGGTGTCGACGTCGGAGTGCGGTACAGCCGCTACCACGTCGGCGGAAACAACGCCGTGCACGGCGGCATGGTGGCAATGATGTTCGACGTGATGTGCGGGATCATCATCCACAGCATCGGCCGGCCGATCAGTCGCACCGCCTTCCTGCACGTCGACTACCGCAACGTCACACCCATCGACGTCGACCTGACCATGCGGGGCTGGGCTTCGAAGGTGGAGGGGCGCAAGACGTTCGTCAACGCCGAACTCACCGGACCGGACGGAACGCTGCTGGCCGAGGCCAACGGACTCATGGTGCAGTTGCTGCCCGGCCAGCCCTGAACTGGCGACCATCCCGGAGTTCTGTCGACCGGGTGCCAGACTGGTCGGATGGCTCAACCCCCGACCCGCCAACTGAAGGCGCTCACCACCCCCCGCGCCGCCGCGTTGGCCGGCGTGTTGTTTGCGGTGCTGTTCTCCTTCGCGATGTACCTGATCCGCTCGTCGCTGCCGGAGGGGGTCCAGCCGGGTTCACCGTGGCTTGACGCCGGTAACGACAAGATCCGGCTCGCCTCGGAGATCATGCCGTTCGCCGGCATTCTCTTCCTGTGGTTTATCGGTGTGGTGCGCGCCAATCTCGGGCGCTACGAGGACAGGTTCTTCGCCACGGTGACACTGGGCAGCGGATTGCTCTTCCTCGCGATGATCTTCGCTTCATCCGCTGTCGGCGCCGGACTGGCCGAAGCCAGCCACTCCGCCGGTCACCAGCCGGGCGACTCCGGGGTTACGGTGTTCGGCCAGATGCTGCTGCTGAAGCTTTCCAAGACATATGCGCTCCGGATGGCGGCGGTGTTCATGATGTCGCTGGCCACCATCTGGCTGCGCACCGGTTTGATGCCGCGGTGGTTGGTCGTTGGCACCTATCTTGCAGCGCTCACGCTGATCATCGGCGGAGACACCACGATGTGGTTGACCCTGGCATTCCCCGCGTGGGTGCTGATCGTCAGCGTGCTGTTCCTGGTGCGGGCTGGGGTGTTCGAGCAGTGGGGCGAGGAGCATCGTCACCGGGAGAGCCTCGGCGACCACCCTCTGTGAGCCCGGGTAGCGCGTCGGTCCGTTCGATGTCGTCGGACCGGAACGCGGGCCACCAGATCCGCGGGCCGATCAGGGTGAACAGTGCCGGGATGACGATCGTGCGCACGACGAAGGTGTCCAGCAGGATGCCGAGGCCCACGATGATGCCCATCTGGGTCAGGAAGATCAGCGGCAGCACGCTCAGTACACAGAACACCGCCGCCAGCACGATTCCGGCACTGGTGATGACGCCGCCGGTGGCCGACACCGCACGCACGATCCCGCCCCGGGTCCCGTACAGCGGGGTCTCCTCCTTGGCCCTGGTCACCAGGAAGATCGTGTAGTCGATTCCCAGAGCGACCAGGAACAGAAACGCGAACAACGGGATCGTGTTGTCCAGAGCGGGGAAGCCGACGACGTGCAC
Source organism: Actinomycetota bacterium (assembly GCA_030836785.1). Classification (GTDB taxonomy): domain Bacteria; phylum Actinomycetota; class Actinomycetes; order Mycobacteriales; family Mycobacteriaceae; genus Mycobacterium. The sequence goes on along the minus strand of JAUPLT010000157.1, from coordinate 1,101 downwards.
GCTCACCCATCCGCCGAGCCCCAGCGCCGCCAGGGTGGACAACACCGTGGCCGCCGCCAGCATCGGGGGCGCAAGTACGGCCCGCAGCAGCACGAAGAGCACGACGAGAACCACCGCCAGGATCGCCGGCATCACCACCCACCTGTCGCGGACGGCGGTGTCCCGGGCATCGAGGGCTTGGGCGTCCGAACCTCCGACCAACCCGCCCGGATCCGCCTCGCGGACCGTATCCCGAAGTGCCGCAATGGTGTCGAACGCCGACGCGGAACCCGGTGCGGCGTCGATGACCACCTGCCACTGGGTCAGGCCGCCGTCCGAGGCCCCGGCCGGGTTCGCCGAGACGACACCGGGGGCGGCCTGGATTGCCGCGCTGACGGCCTCGGTCCGATCGGTGTCGGCGATCACCCGGGTCGGATCGGTCACCCCACTGGGGAAGTGCGTGGTGAGGTTCTTGAAGCCGTCGATCGAATCCGCGCTGACCCGGAACTGGTCGACGAGTGCGAGGCCCACGGGCGTGCCGGCGATCAGGGTGGAGAGCCCACCCAGGACCAGGATCGAGGAAACCGCCACCCGGCCGGCGTGACCCGACACCCAGTCCGCCACCCGGTACCAGAGCCCGGTTGTGGTGATCTCCCCGCCGCCCGGCCGGGGGATGAAGGGCCAGAACAACTTCCGTCCGAACAGCGCCAGCAGTGGCGGCAGCACGAACAGAACGAACACGGCAGCGACCACCAGGCCGGAGGCGGCTTCCACGCCGAGGCTGCGGGTGCTCGGCGAGTCGGCGAACAGCAGGGTCAGCAGCGCCAGCACTACGGTGGCGTTACTGGCCAGGATGGCCGGGCCGGCGAAGCGCACTGCGGTGTGCAGAGCCTGACGGTGATCACCGTCGCGCCGCAGTTCCTCCCGGTAGCGCGAGATCAGCAGCAATGCGTAGTTGGTGCCCGCGCCGAACACCAGAACACTGGTGGTGCCCGACGTCGACCCGTCGCCGCCCATTCCGAAGGTCTCGGCGACCGACGAACCCAACACGGCCGCCACCCGGTCGGCGAGGGCGATCACCAGCAACGGCACCAGCCACAGCACCGGGGATCGATAGGTGAG
>JAUPLT010000156.1 GCA_030836785.1 Actinomycetota bacterium | reverse complement strand
ATCTGCGACGGCCGGTCGGAAGCGGTGCGCACGGAACGTCACGACGGCCAGCGTAAGCGAACTTAGGAAAATTCGGCCCCGGTGCTTTCATTCACGGGGATCATGGGCGACACTGAACCTGACACCCGTCAAGTTTTGCCGCTTCCGAATCCAGCCGCAGCGCGAGGAGTTTTCGATGAGTACCCGGATCATGGACCCCGCCGCCAGGGTTCTGGCCAATCCGCAGGCCTACACCAACGAGAAGAAGCTGCACGAGGCACTGGCGCACTGTCGCAAACACGCCCCGGTGTCCTGGGTGGATGTGCCTGACTACCGGCCGTTCTGGGCCGTCACCAAGCACGCCGACATCATGGAGATCGAACGGCAGAACGACCTGTTCACCAACGATCCGCGGCCGCTGCTGGCGATCGCCGAGGCCGACGACGCGCTGCGCCGCGATATGGAGGCCGGCACCGGACTGCGCACCCTGATCCACCTCGACGACCCGCACCACCGCGATCTGCGCAAGATCGGCGTGGACTGGTTCCGCCCCAAGGCCATGCGTGCCCTGAAGAACCGCTGCGACGAACTGGCCAAGATCTACGTCGACAAGATGGCCGAGAAGGGTGGCGTCTTCGACTTCGCCACCGAGATCGCGGTGAACTACCCGCTCTACATCATCTTGTCCATGCTGGGCCTGCCGGACTCCGATTTCCCGCGGATGCTCAAGCTCACCCAGGAGATGTTCGGCGGCAACGACGAGGAGTTCCAGCGCGGCGGCGGCGTCGACGACATGCTCGCGGTGCTGCTGGACTTCTTCAACTACTTCATGGCGCTGACCCAGTCGCGCCGCGAGCACCCCACCGAGGATCTGGCCTCGGCGATCGCCAACGCGACGATCAACGGCGAGCCGCTGACCGATATGGACACCTTGTCCTATTACGTCATCGTCGCCAGCGCCGGCCACGACACCACCAGCGCGGCCATCGCCGGCGGTCTGTTGGCCCTGCTGGAGAATCCCGACCAGTTGGCCCGGTTGAAGAACGACATGTCGCTGATGCCCACCGCGGTGGAGGAAATGATCCGCTGGGTGGTGCCGGTCAAGGAGTTCATGCGCACCGCGCAGGCGGACACCGTCGTCCGCGGGGTGCCGATCGCCAAGGGCGAGGCGGTGCTGCTGAGCTACGTCTCGGCCAACCGCGACGAGGACGTCTTCACCGACCCGTTCCGCTTCGATGTCGGCCGCGACCCGAACAAGCACCTGTCCTTCGGCCACGGCGTGCACTTCTGCCTGGGGGCGGCGCTGGCCCGGATGGAGATCAACAGCTTCTTCACCGAGTTGGTGCCCCGGATCACGTCCATCGAACTGGCCGGTGAGCCCGAGACGATGGCCACCACCTTCGTCGGTGGCCTCAAGCACCTGCCGATCCGCGTCGAGCTCAGGTAACGAACTCCGCCGCCCGGTGGGCGACCATCGCGATGGTGGCGTGCGGACCGCGCCGCGGGATGCGGGCCAGCACCGACCCGTCGGCCACCCATAGTCCGTCGATCCCGCGCACCCGGCACCGCGGGTCGACGACGGCGTGCTCGTCGGCGTCGGTGCCCATCGGTGCGGTGCCGCACAGGTGCTGCGAGGTGGACCAGACCGGTTCCCCGACGTCGGCGATCGCCCGCACCAGATCGCACCCGTGCCGCAGCGCGGCGAGATCGGCCGGTTCGCTGTCATACCGATGCGCGATCCACGGCGGCGCCGACGGGTCGGCCCCTGCCAGTATGACGGTGCCGTGCGCCCCCGGACGGGTCAGCGTCACGCCGATGTGGGGCGCCGGTGCGCCGAAGCCGGTGGTGTAGGGCCGAACCTCCAGATCCGGGGTCACCAGCACCGCCTCCAGCACCGGCCGACGCTCGTCCCCCGCATCGAGCGCTCGCCGACGGGTCGGCAACAGCCATTCCGGGTGATCCCAACTGCGTTGCCCCACCGGCAGATCCGCGACGACCCGGATGCCGAGCGCACGCAACGGACCGGCCGGGCCGATCCCGGAGAGCATCAGTAACTGAGCCGACACGATCGCCCCGGCCGCCAGCACCACGCGGTCGGCGGACAGGTCGACCGGACCGTCCGGTCCGACAGCGTCCACCCCGACCGCTCGGCCCGCGACGATCCGGATTCCGGTGGCCCGGGTCCGGCTGCGCACGGCGAGGTTGGGCCTCCGCATCGCCGGCTGCAGGAACGCCGCGCCCGGGCCAAGCCGGCGCCCGTCGGCGATGTTCAGCGGCACTGGCGCGACGCCGGTGCCGTCCCGGTCGAGAGCGTCCAGCCGGGGGTAGCCGGCCCGTTCGGCGGCACGGATGAATGCGGTTGTGACCGAACCGAACTCATCGGCGACGCGGACCGGGATACGGGTCCCGACCGCCCGGTGGTGAGCGTCGACCTCGGGCTCCGACCACCCCGGCAGCGGCACCACATCGCCGGGCAGGCCGCGACAGAAGTAGCCGCCGTTGATCGCACCGGACCCGCCCACGCACATCCCCCGGACGATCTGCGCCTGCCGCGGCGGATCGCGGGTCAGCGTGGTGGCGTAGCGGCGGGCCACCGGACTGGCAGGGCCGATCGGCAGCGTCAGCCCGTCGGCCGTGAGCGTCCCGACCGCCGGGTCATCGAACCCGGGACCGGCCTCCAGCACCATGACGTTGCACTGTGGATCGGCCGAGAGCCGTTCGGCCAGAATGGATCCCGCGCTGCCCGCACCGACGATCAGGACGTCGGTCACGTCAGCATGCCGCCGGGACCCGGCTGCCAGCGGCGCACGCGCCGGGCACAGTCGGTCACCATCGCGGCGAGGTAGCGCGCGCCGGCCTCGGCGGTGGCGGTGCCCGGATCACCGAGCACACCGGATGCGCTGACGGCCACAACCCCGCCGGTGCGCAGCCTCGGCATCAGGCCGGCCAGCGGTTCGCAGTTTCCGGTGACGGCGTCGTAGGCCCCCACCTGCTCCGGGCACAGGTGCAGCAGCACCGAGGTCTCGGTGTGACCGGCGTGCGCGTCGGCGCCCTCGACGGTGCACCCGCACCAGGCCGCATCGCGCCCTTCGCTGCGCAGCACGGGCACCGCGGTGCGCAGCGCCTCGACGTTGCCACCGTGGCCGTTGACGAACACCACCCGACGGGCCCAGTCACCCGCCGACCGGACGTACTCGATCAGCAGCGCGCCCAGCGCGTCGGTGCCGATCGAGATCGTGCCGGGGAAGCCCTGGTGCTCACCGGAGGCTCCGTACGGGATCGCCGGCGCCACCAGCAACCCGGCGCCGGTGTCGGCACCCACCTCGGCGCCGGTGTCGGCACCCACCTCGGCGACGACGTCGCCGGCCCCAGCGGCGGCCACCGCGGCGGCCACCGCGGCGGCGATCCGGGTATCGGTGTCCAGTGGCAGGTGCGGGCCGTGCTGTTCGGTCGATCCCAGCGGCACCAGCAGGGTCGGACGCGAACCGCGCAGCCGGCCGGAAGTCCAGCCTCCCAGGTCTGCGCCCATCCGCCGATGGTATTCCCCGGCGATAGGCTGACCGCGGCAGACGGTGAGGGCATGTTGAGGGGCCATATTTGAGGGGCAGTCGGTGACCGGGAGCGGGCTTCCCGCCCCGCGGGTGGTCGCCTGGGACCACCGGGCGAGGGTGTGCGCGGACGGGTCCGTCGTGCTCGGCGGCGCGCCGTGGTCGGTGCTGCGGATCGCCGAGGCGGGCCGTCCGTTCCTGCACCGGTTGCGTGCCGCCGGGACACCCGGACTGCTCCCCTCCCCCGGCGTCGAACGGACGCTGGCCGAGCATCTCGTCGCCCGCGGCGTCGCCCACCCGGTCATCACGCCCCGTCCGGACGCAGCTGACCCAGCGGTCACCGGCAACGTCGAGGTCGTCGTGCCGGCCTACGACGACCCGGAATCGCTCGAGGCGTGCCTGACCGCGCTGCAAGCGGCCTCCCCTGGGGTCCGGGTGATCGTGGTCGACGACGCCTCGCCCACCGGCGCGGTCGGCGTCGTGGCCGCAGCCCACGGTGCAATCCTGCTGCGGCACAGCGTGAATCGCGGTCCGGCTGCGGCCCGCAACACCGGCCTGCGCGAGGTGCGCGCACCGCTGGTGGCGTTCGTCGACGCGGACTGCGCGGTGACCCCGGGTTGGCTGGAGATCCTGTCAGCGCACTTCGCGGACCCCCGGGTGGCGGCGGTCGGCCCGCGGATCATCCCGGCAACCGGAAGCCGAGCGCCGCTGGCCCGCTTCGAGGCCGTCCACTCCGAACTGGACATGGGCCCGCGCCCGCAACTGGTCACCCACGGGGGACGACTGGGATACCTGCCGTCAGCGGCGCTGCTGGTCCGCCGGGAGGCACTGCCGGCCGACCCGTTCGACGAGCGACTGCGGGTCGGTGAGGACGTCGACGTGGTCTGGCGGCTGATCGACGCCGGCGCGCGGGTTCGCTACGAGCCGGCCGCGGTGGTCGGCCACCGGTCCCGCACCCGGCTGCCGGATTGGGCCCGCCGCATCGTCGACTACGGCACCTCGGCTGCCGAACTGGACCGCCGCCACCCCGGCCGGCTCGCCCCCGCACAGTTGTCACTCTGGAATGTGGTTGCCGGGGCACTGCTGATCGCCGGCCGATCGTCACCGATCACCGGCCGCAGGCGTCCCTCGATGCGCCTCGCCCTGGCTGCCGCGGCCGGCACCATCGTGGTGGCCACCGCCGTTCGCGCACGGTCGCTGCGGGCCTCCGCGGTGGACGTCGGCGTCGCGCCGGTGCTGGTAGCCCGGCGGCTGGCCTCTGACGTGGACGCGGTGGGCCACCTGCTGCGCCGGGAGTGGTGGCCGATCGGGTGGCTGGCACTGGTGACCGCACCGCGCTGCGCGGTGGCCCGTGCCGCCGGCGCCACGATGCTGGCGACACCGGTCAGGGAGTGGCGGACCCGCCGGCCGGACCTCGACCTGCCGCGCTACCTCGCACTGCACCTCACCGCCGACGCCGCCTACGGATTCGGTGTCATGATCAGCGCCGTGCGATCCCGGCACCCCGCCGTCCTGCTGCCGCGGGTACGGGCGCGGCAGGCCAGGTCCGGATAGTCGATCAGAACGGATGGTCGATCAGAACGGATAGTCGATCAGAACGGATAGTCGATCAGAAGAAGCCCTGGGCGGTGGTGCTGTAGGACACCAGCAGGTTCTTGGTCTGCTGGTAGTGCGCCAGCATCATCTTGTGGTTCTCCCGGCCGATACCGGACTGCTTGTACCCGCCGAACGCGGCGTGCGCGGGGTACTGGTGGTAGCAGTTCGTCCACACCCGGCCGGCCTTGATGTCCCGGCCCGCCCGGTATGCCAGGTTGCCGTTGCGGCTCCACACCCCGGCACCCAGCCCGTAGAGGGTGTCGTTGGCGATCCGGATGGCGTCGTCGTAATCGGAGAATGACGTCACCGAGACGACGGGTCCGAAGATCTCCTCCTGGAAGATCCGCATCGCATTGTCGCCGGCGAAGATCGTCGGCTGCACGTAGTAGCCGCCGGAAAGTTCGCCACCGAGATCCGCGCGCTCACCGCCGGTGATCACCGTGGCGCCCTCGCTGCGGCCGATCTCGATATAGGACAGGATCTTCTCCAACTGGTCGTTGGAGGCCTGCGCGCCGATCATCGTCTCGGTGTCCAACGGGTTGCCCTGGCGCACCGCCGTGGTGCGGACCGCGGCCAGTGCCAGGAAGTCGTCGTAGATGTCTTTCTGGATCAGCGCCCGCGACGGACACGTGCACACCTCGCCCTGGTTGAGGGCGAACATGGTGAATCCCTCCAGTGCCTTGTCGCAGAAGGCGTCGGCCGACTCCATCACGTCGGCGAAGAAGATGTTGGGACTCTTGCCGCCGAGTTCCAGGGTCACCGGGATCAGGTTCTGCGACGCGTACTGCATGATCAACCGGCCCGTGGTGGTCTCCCCGGTGAAGGCGATCTTGGCGATCCGGTTGCTCGACGCCAGCGGTTTGCCGGCCTCGACGCCAAACCCGTTGACCACGTTGAGAACTCCCGGCGGCAGCAGGTCGGCGATCAGCGACATCAGATACAGCACCGAAGCCGGTGTCTGCTCGGCCGGTTTGAGGACGACGGCGTTCCCGGCCGCCAGTGCGGGGGCGAGTTTCCACACCGCCATCAGGATCGGGAAGTTCCACGGGATGATCTGGCCGACCACACCGAGTGGCTCGTGGAAGTGGTAGGCCACCGTGTCGGCGTCGATCTCGCTGAGGGTGCCCTCCTGCGCACGGATCACCCCGGCGAAGTAGCGGAAGTGGTCGACGGCCAACGGCATGCGCGGCGTCGAGGGCCTTCTCGATATCGGCGCCGGTAGAACGGGCCACCTCGCAGAACGGCTGTCCGTTGACCGGTGACACGTTCTCGAAGTACT
>JAUPLT010000155.1 GCA_030836785.1 Actinomycetota bacterium | reverse complement strand
GCCAGCGAGGCGGTGCCCGCGGCCAGCCGCAACGCCGCCTTCCCGCTGGGCAACAGGGGGGTCAGAGAGAGGGGGCCGGGCATCGGGTCAGGCTCCCCGGAACCTCGGCGAACGCTTCTCCACCCGGGCCACCTGGGCTTCGATCACGTCCTGACTGCCCCAGGCGGCGTCGAACATCTGCTTGTGCAGTTCGCTCTGCTCCTCGTAGGCGCCGTCATCGTTGAGCACCCGCTTGGAGTGCGCCACCGACAGCGGCGCCAATCCGGCGATCTCCGCCGCCCAGGCCTGCGCATCAGCCAGATCGCCGATCCGGTTCGCCATCCCGGTCATCAACGCGGTCTGGGCGTCCAGCTTCTCGGCGGCCAGCAGCATGCCGCGCGCACGGCCGTGACCGGCCAGCGACGCCAGCCGGCGAATACTCCAGTTGTCCAGGGCCAGGCCGTATCTGGCGATCGGGAACTGGAAGTACGCCGCCGGGTCGACGACCCGCAGGTCGCACACCATCGCCAGTTGCACACCGGCGCCGATCGCGGCGCCGTTGAGCGCGGCGATGACCGGTACCGGGACCGCGTCGATGGCCTTGTTCAGCGCGATGGCCTTCTCCGGAAAGTTGGCGGCGAACACGTCGCCGGAGAGGTCCGCCCCGGCACAGAACACGGTGCCCTGGCCGGTCAGCACGATGGCCCGGACATCGTCGGCGGCCGCGGTTTCCACCGCCTCGCGAAGCGCGTCGACCAGCGCGGTGTTCAGGGCGTTGCGCCGCTCCGGCCGCTGCATCTCAATGGTCGTGACGTCGCCGACCCGCTCGATACCGATCATGGCTGGCAAGCCTACTGGGGCGGGGCTGAAGGACCCGGGGACGCAGCGACTGGGAGTCTCACGGTGCCAGGGATTCGATCCAGGCCCGGTGCAGGGCGGCGTACCGGCCGCCGGATGCGGCCAGGTCGGCCGGGTGGCCGTCCTCGATGACGCGGCCGTGCTCGAGGACCAGTACCCGATCGGCGATCTCCACCGTGGACAACCGGTGGGCGATGATCAGGGCGGTCCGTCCGGCCAGCACGGTACGCAGCGCCCGTTGGACGAGTCGCTCGCTGGGAATGTCGAGCGACGACGTCGCCTCGTCGAGGATCAGCACCGCCGGGTCGGCCAGGAACGCCCGGGCGAAGGCGACAAGTTGGCGCTGGCCGGCCGACAGGCGCCCGCCGCGCTTGGCGACGTCGGTGTCGAACCCGTCGGGCAGGTTGGCGATGAAGGCCGCGGCACCCACCGCTTCGGCCGCCGCCCGCACCTCGGCATCGGTGGCCTCAGGCCGGCCGAAGCGGATGTTGTCGGCGACGGACCCGGCGAACAGGACGTTCTCCTGGGTGACCATGACGATGTGGCGGCGCAGGTCGTGTCGGGCGATGCGGCGCAGGTCGGTTCCGTCCAGCGACACCGATCCGGCCTGTGGGTCGTAGAAGCGCGCGATCAGCTTGGCGATGGTGCTCTTCCCGGCACCGGTGGTGCCCACCAGTGCGACGGTCTGACCGGCGGGCACCGTCAGGGTCAAGTCGCAGAGCACCGGAACGTTGTCGGTGTCACCGTCGCTATCGCCGGGACCGGGGTAGCCGAAGGACACCCCCTCGAAGTCGATCCGCCCGGCGACGGTGCCGATGGCGACCGGATCGGGCGGATCAGCGACCGCGGGCCGGACCGCCAGCACCCCGGCGATCTTCTCGGCCGCCGAGGACGCGGACTGGAAGGTGTTGAAGAACTGGGAGATCTCCTGCATCGGCTCGAAGAACATCCGCAGGTAGAGCAGGAACGCGGTGAGGGTGCCGATGGTCATCTCCGCGTTGAGGACCCGGTATCCGCCGTAGAGCAGGACGACACCGGTGGTGATGTTGCCCACCAGTTTCACCCCGGGCATGAAGATCGCCAGCATTCTGAAGGAGCGTTCGTTGTCGGCGCGGTAGACCTCGGCCACCTCGTCGAAGATCTGCTGGTTACGCGGTTCACGGCGGTAGGCCTGCACCGCCTTGATACCGGTCATCGTCTCGACGAACTGCACGATCACCAGCGCGGCGCTCTCCCGCACCGCGCGGTAGGTGGTGGACGACTCCCGGGCGAACCAGCGCACCAGGAGCACCAGGATCGGGAAGGCCGCCAGGCAGGTCAGCCCGAGTCGGACGTCGAGGACCACCAGAAGTACGGCGGTGCCGAACAGGGTCAGAACGGCGGTGACCAGACTGTCGAACCCGTTCTCCAGCATCTCCTGGATGGCCTCGATGTCGTTGGTCGAGCGGCTGACCACCCGGCCGGAGGTGTAGCGGTCATGGAAGGCGACGTCGAGGCGGCCGAAGTGGGCGAACAACCGCCGGCGAAGCTCCAGCAGGATTCGCTGGCCGATGCGGCCGGAGACGTTGAGGAACACCATCCGGCTGACCGCCTGGACGACCACCAGAGCGCACAGCGCGCCGACCACGATGGCCAGTTCACGGGCCGGGCCGCCCCGCAGCAACGGCGGGATCGCGTGGTCGATCCCGCGCTGCACCAGCAGCGGAACCGCCAGTCGCGCAGCGTTTTCGATGATCACCACCGCCGCGAGGACGGCCACCACCGCGCGATAGGGGCGTAGCAACTCAGCCAGCAGCAGCCGGGCCTCCCGGCCGCGCGGACGGCTCTCGTCGGCCGCCGGGTCCTCGGGTTGTTCCCCGAGCCGTCCGCGCCAGGCGGCCGTCATCGGCGGCCGCCGTCGGTGAAACGCTGGGTAGCCGTGCGACTTTCGGACGCCTCCTGGTAGCCGTGTTCGAGCCGCCGGCGGGCGTCGTCCTCGGTCCACACCGGGCGGGGCTCACAGCCATCGTCGAGTTCGTCGTCGGCGGCGAGCAGATACCGGTACCGGGGAACCGTGGCCAGCAGTTCCTCGTGGGTGCCCATATGGGTGATGGTGTGGGCACCCCCGTCCACCGTGTCCAGCAGTGCCACCCGGTCGGCGAGCAGCACCGTGGAAGCCCGATGGGCCACCACGATTCCGGTCACCCCGGCCAGCACCCGGCGCAACGCCTCGGTCACCACCGCCTCGGTGTGCACGTCCAAAGCCGAGAGGGTGTCATCGAGAACGAGGATGCGTGGCCGGGCCAGAATCGCCCGCGCTAGGGCGAGTCGCTGGCGCTGCCCACCGGACAGGCTCATCCCCTGCTCGCCGATCCGGGTCTGCAGGCCGAACGGCAGGTCGTAGACGAATCCGGCGGCTGCCACGTCGATGGCGTCGGCCAGTTCGGCTTCGGCTTCGGCTTCGGATTCGGCTTCGGCCAGGTCGGCTTCAGCGGCGGGGTCGGTCCCGTCCGTCCCCCGCCCGAGGGTCAGGTTCTCGGCCACCGACATCGAGAACAGGATGGGGTCCTCGAACGCGACGGCCACCGCCGATCGCAGCGCGGACAGGCTGAGGTCCCGGACGTCCGTGCCGTCGATGAGAATGCGCCCCTCGGTGACGTCATAGAGACGCGGCAGCAGCGCGGCCAGCGCCGACTTGCCCGAACCGGTCGCACCGACCAGGGCCAGCGTCTCGCCGGGTTCGACGACCACCGAGACCCCGCGCAGCACCCAGTCATCCGGTGCGGCGTCGGGGAACCGGAACCCGACACCGTCTAGTTCCAGGCGCCCCGACCGGGGCGGTTCGGCACCCGGTCCGTCGCTGATCTCGACCGGCGCGTCAAACACCTCGGCGATGCGATTCGCCGCCGTCATGGCCTCCTGGGTCATCGAGATCAGATAGCCCAGCGACGCGATCGGCCACACCAGCGACAACATCATCGTGATAAACGCCACCAGGGTGCCCATGGTGATCATCTCGCGCCCGGCGGCGTACGCGCCCAGTCCGAGCACCGCGATCAGCGCGACGTTCGGAATCACTTCCAGCAACGTCCAGAACCGGGCCGAGACGGCCACCTTGCGAACCTGGGTGTCGTAGAGCCTGCGGGCTTGATCGTCGAATCGGGCGAAGACGTGGTCCTCGCGGCCGAAGGCCTTGATCGTGCGGATGCCCAGGGCCGCCTCCTCCACGGCGGTGGCGAGGTGACCGGCCTCGTCCTGCGCCCGACGGGACAGGCTGGTGAACGCGCGCTCGAAACGCAGCGTGGTCACCGCGACCGGCAGCACCGACACCGCGACGACGACACCCAGCGGCCAGTACATCGCCAACAGGATCGCCGTGACGGCGACGATCTGGATCACATTGAGCAACAACAGGATCAGTCCGAACGACAGCAGCCGGCGGATGGTGCCGAGATCGTTCATGATCCGCGACAGCAGTTGGCCGGACTGCCATTTGCCGTGAAAGCTCATCGGCAGGATCTGCAGCCTCGCGTAGAGGTCCTTGCGGATGTCGGTCTCGACCCCCATCGTGGCGCGGGCGATCAGCCAGCGGCGGATGAACCACAGCGTCGCCTCGACAACCCCCACGGCCAGCGCCGCGGTGCCCAGCACCCACAGACCGTGCGGGTCGCGGCGGTGCACCGGACCGTCGATCACCGCCTTGGTCATCAACGGTATGGCGATGGTGGCGACCAGGCTGAGCAGTGCGACGCCGACCATCGCGATCCAGCGGGCCCGATAGGGCAGCAGGTACGGCAGCAACCGGACCAGGTCGGTGATCGGCCGGATCCTGCCGGGCCGCCGTGCGATCGACGGCCCAGATTCGGTCAACGGCCCAGATTCGGGCGCCCCGCCCCGCTTCGGCCCCGGTGTCACGGTGCTCACGATCGAATCGTCTCCTGCGTCAGCCGCCCGAGCCGCCGACTCCCACCGCGATCATGTCACGGCCATGCCTCCCACCCGTCCGGGCGTCGATCCGGCACTATGGGATTCATGGATTCGGCCTCCCCGCGCGTCTTGGTCGTGGACGACGACCCCGATGTGCTGGCGTCCCTGGAACGCGGCCTTCGGCTGTCCGGTTTCGAGGTGGCCACCGCCGTGGACGGCGCCGAGGCGCTGCGCAGCGCCACCGAGAACCGGCCCGACGCGATCGTGCTGGACATCAATATGCCGGTGCTCGACGGGGTCAGCGTCGTGACCGCATTGCGGGCGATGGACAACGACGTCCCGGTCTGCGTGCTCTCGGCCCGCAGCTCGGTCGACGACCGGGTCGCCGGTCTGGAGGCCGGCGCCGACGACTACCTGGTCAAACCGTTCGTGCTGGCCGAGTTGGTGGCGCGGGTCAAGGCGCTGCTCCGCAGGCGCGGGGCGGTGGCCACGTTCTCCTCGGAGACCATTCAGGTCGGCCCACTCGAGGTCGACATCCCCGGCCGGCGAGCCCGGGTGAACGGGGTCGACGTCGACCTGACCAAGCGCGAGTTCGACCTGCTGGCGGTGCTCGCCGAGCACAAGACCGCGGTGCTCAGCCGCGCGCAGCTGTTGGAACTGGTCTGGGGCTACGACTTCGCCGCCGACACCAATGTCGTCGACGTGTTCATCGGCTATCTGCGCCGCAAACTGGAGGCCGGTGGCGCCCCGCGACTGCTGCACACCGTGCGTGGCGTGGGGTTCGTCCTGCGCATCCAGTAGGACACCCCGGTCAGGTAGGACGTCCCTGGTCAGGTAGGACGTCCCTGGTCAGGTAGGACGTCCCTGGTCAGGACTTCTTGATGTTCTTGTCCCACTTCATGTTCTTGTCCCACTTGGCGAAGCCGGCCTTCTTGGCGGTCTCCTCGTCGAAGAACCACACCTCGGCGATGGTCTGCGAATAGTAGGGGCTGTCCGGCGGGTGGTAGAGCATCGAGTCGGCGTTGCCCTTGATCAGCCATCCGGCCGGACCGCTGCCGTCGGCACCCGCCACGGCGGATCCCTTACCGTGTGGCCCGGCCGGGAGCACGTCGACGGTATCCGCCACCGCGGCGCCGAAGAAGCCGACCGCGCCGGTGGCGTCCCAGCGGGTGAAGCCGGCCGCCTTGGCGCTGTCCTCGTCGATGAACCACCACTCGGTCTCCAGCGCGTCGTACTCCGCGGAGCCGGGCAGGTAGTACCGCTTGGCGTCCGGGTCGAATTTGACCGTGTACCCGGCCGGGGCGACCTTGCGCGGGGTGAGCCGAGCCGAGCCCGAACCGTGGGTGTCCCGCTCGAACAGGCCCTCGATCTTGTCGCCGACCGACTCGACGAACTCACCAACCTTCTCGGCCGCGCTGTGCAACACCGCACCGGCACCGGCGCTGTCCGACACCGTGGCGGCACCGGTGCTGTACGGCACCGGGGCGGTCACCGGGACCTCCCGGGTGACCCGGCGCATCATCAGCGCGGAGGTGAGGTTCAGACCCCACAGGAAGGACAGCGTCATCAACCACCCG
>JAUPLT010000154.1 GCA_030836785.1 Actinomycetota bacterium | reverse complement strand
GCCAGATCTCGGCGAACCGGGACAGTTCCTCGGCGGTGGACACCGTGCTCGATGACGGCACCACGCTGGTCAGGAACAGCGGGGTGTTGGCGAAGCGGATGATCTGGCTCATCGATCCGCCTAGTGCGGTACGCAACGCCGCCGCCATGGGTGCGGGCAGCGGCTTGCCGGTGACATAGCTGGGCGCCACCAGGGGAACGTCAGCCTCGGCGACCCCGTAGTTGGTCCACCGGAAGTTCAGCGGGCCGAGAATCTCGATGTCCAGGATCTCCCGGATGTCGCGGCCGGTGGCCGCCGAGACGATCTCCCGGACCAGCGGTCCCCAGGTCAGTCCGTGGTAGATGTGCATCAGGCCCGGCCGATGGATCGGCTTGAGTTCGGCGAGCCTTTCCCGGGCGTACTGGCTGTCGTTCATCCTCTTGAGATCCGGGCGCGGCCCGGTGGCGAACGGCACCCCCGCGCTGTGCGTCATCACGTGCCGGATTGTGGTGCGGTCCTTGCCGTGACTGGTGTAGCCGGGAAGGTAGTCACAAACCCGGTCGTCGAGGGAGAACTGGCCGCGCTCGACCAGCATGTGCACGACGGTTGTGGTGATTGCCTTGGCGGCCGAGAACACGCAGAACGGGGTCTGGGTGGTGACGGGCACCCGATCCGCGTCGGGCGAATCCTCCGGTCCATTGCCCCAGCCGTGCCCGATCGCGCGGTTGAGCACGACGATCCCGTTGTGGCGCAGGCAGAGCTGGATCGCGGGTTGCATGCCCGCCCGGTACCAGTACCGCGTGGCGGACCAGATGCGCTCCAGCGCGGCGGGGTCGACCGCACCGGGTTGTTCGTCGCCGATGGCGGTGACGGCATCCAGGTCGGCGGGGACGCGGATTCGGCCGTCGGCGGTCATCGTGTCCGGTGCAGGGTGGCGGCCAGGTGGTGGCTCATCGGCTGGCCCACCGCGCTCATGTCCAGGCGGTAGGTCAGCTCGTCCCCGTTGATGTGAAACGAACGGTGCACGGCGGCAACCACTTTGGCGGTGGAGCTCAGCCCGATCGACGTCGAGCGCAGTTCAATGCGGAGGGCGGTGCCGGTATCGGTGCCGGTGCCGGTGCTGATGGTGCCTTCGTCGATCTCGGTCACGCCGGTGGGCTGGGCGATGACGAGTTCAGCGCGACCGGCGGCCGGAGACCGAAGGTAGCCGCATTCGGCATGCATCGGCTGTCCGTCCTCGGACCGGGTGCGCTGGGTGTATACGAGGAACGGCTTGCCGGTGTGGGAGAAGGTCACTTCCTCCAGATAGCCGAACGGCTCGATGGTGGGGTACTCGCCGGTACCCCGGCCGATCCACGTGCCCAACAGCGGGGCCAGGGCGGTGACGCCGGTAGGGAGGTCAGGCACGACTGCCAGGCTATCGCCTAGAGCGGCCCGACGAGTTCGACCCAGTTGCCGTCGGGGTCCGCGACGAACATCCAGCCCATCCCCGGGGCCGGGGCGAACTCGGCGAGGGGTTGCACCACCTGATAGCCGGCGTCGGCGACCTGTCGGGCGGTGGCGGTGAGATCTCGCACCACCAGCGTGAGGTAGCGGATGCCTGCACGCGCTGGACCCCCGCCGGGGGCTACCGGTTCGGACGGTGCCTCGTCGAGGGTGACGAGCTTGATCACCACACTGTTTCCGATGGCATAGCGCTTCATGGTGCCGCCGGGGAAGTCAAGGTCACCCTGGTGCGGCAGGCCGAGGAATCCTTCGTAGAACTCCGTCATCGCCTCAGGGTTGGTGGTGACCAGTCCGACCTCAATCGAGGGGACGAGCAGTTCGACGGCCATGGCGCGAACATTAGCCGCTCGAGTCAGCTTCGGATGCCCACCGTGATGAGGTCGAAAACGCCGCGGGTCCACAGCGGGCGGTGGGCCGGATGCTGATCGGTCACCTCGAAACCGGCCTCTGCGAACAGGGTTCGCATCTCGGCCCGTGTCGGGTTGTGTGCGGGTCCGTCGGGGCCGGGGCGAAGCAGACGCAGCACCGTTAGGTCCGGCGGACTGATCGTGCCGATCGCGAGCAGTCCGCCCGGTGCGAGCACCCGGTGGAACTCGCGCATCGCCACCGGTTGGTCGAAGAAGTGGAAGGCGGTGGTGGAGACCACGGCATCCAGGGCGCCGTCGTCGAAGGGGAGACGCTCGGCCGGACCCTTGAGCCAACGCACCCGACCGCAGCGTGCGCGGGCTTGGGCCAGCATGCCGTCGGACATATCGACGCCGTACACCTCGTCGGTGTCCAGTTCATTGTGGATTCGGGTGGCGAGTATGCCGGTGCCGCAGGCAATGTCGGCGACCCGCCGGGATCCGTGGGCCCTGAGTTGCGCCACGACCTCGTCCTGGACCGGCTGATAGAACAAGCGCTGGAGGGCTGGAGCGTCGTAGATCGGGGCGGCGAGGCTCCAGAAGCGAGTGATGGCCTCGTTGAACCGTCTGCCGTTGATCCGTCTGCCGGGCGCCGTCATGGCGGGAGTATAGGCAGGCCGCTCAGCGAAGCGCGCTCAGCTGTGGGGTCCGGTGTGGACCTCGGGCGAGAGTCGCAGCGGCGGAAACGATGTTGGCCGCGGCGGGGAGCGTGCCGTCGGGGTCGCAGACCCGCAGCAGGCGCGTGACCTCAGGGCCGACGACCAGTGCCCAGTCCACCGACGCTCGCTTACAGAACCCGTCCAGCCGGTGGAGTAGCGAGTATCCGGCGGTGCTGAAGAAGCTCACCTGCGACAGGTCGAGCACCAATTGCGAGTAGCCGGATATCAGGTGGATGACCCGGTCGAAGAGGGTCGGCGCCTCGGCGGCGTCGACGTCGCCGACGACCGTCAACAGAACGGTGGCGGGGCCGAGTTCGCGACCGGTGATCGGTTCCTGGTCGGAGGCCTGGTCCGGCGTGGACTGGCGGGTTCTGGCCACGAGCATGATGCCTCCGTCGGTGGAAGGATTTCCCCGGGTTGGACTCTCGGGAGGCTGTGCGCTCAACCTGCTTATACGAAGGTACTACGGAATCCGTCGTTGGGCCAGGGGGCTCGTTATGCCCGTATAGAACCTGTTCAGAGGCTTCTATCTGGTGAGTGATGAAGCGCAGGGGGATAAAATTGATCAGAAGTGACCCGTGTGGCAATTGATTCCGTAGCCGGTGAGGTTGGCTCTGCACACGGGTTCGTCCGTGGGCGTCAGCCTGCTGGGATCGGCATGCGCGCCCGCCGCACCGCGTATCGTCGGGGCCGTTATGAGCTACCCGTACCCGCCGCCGCACTATCCCGCGCCCCCGGCGTGCTACCGCCATCCTGACCGGCCGACTTATGTCGGTTGCAGCCGTTGCGGACGCCCGGCCTGTCCGGAGTGCATGCGCAGCGCGGCTGTCGGCCATCAGTGCGTGGACTGCGTTCAGGCGGGCTTGGCGGCCACACCGAGACCGGTGACGGCCTTCGGCGCCCCGTTGCGCAACGGGATGCCACTGGTCTCGTACTCACTGATCGCGGTCAACGCCGCGGTGTTCGTCATGCAGTTGGCGCTGCCCGGCCTGGCGCGAGTCCTGGCGCTGTGGCCGCCCGCCGTTGCGGCGGGCGAGTACTACCGGCTGTTCTCATCGGCCTTCATGCACTACGGGATCGTGCACATCCTGTTCAACATGTGGGCGCTCTATGTCCTCGGCCCACCACTGGAACAACATCTCGGTCGATTGCGGTTCGGGGCGCTGTACTTCTTGAGTGCCCTCGGTGGTTCGGTGGTGGTGTACCTGTTCTCGCCGCTGAACGCCGCGACCGCCGGTGCGTCAGGCGCGATCTTCGGTCTGTTCGGCGCCACTCTGGTGGCGGCCAAGCGGCTGAACCTCGATGTGAAGTGGCTGGTCTCGTTGATCGTGATCAACCTGGTGATCACCTTCACGCTGCCCGGCATCAGCTGGCAGGGACATATCGGTGGCCTGATCACGGGTGCTGCGGTCGGCGCGGCCTTCGTCTACGCCCCGCGCGCGCAGCGGAACCTGGTCCAGGCCGGATGTTCTGCAGGCTTGCTGGTGACGTTCGTCGCCCTGATCCTTTGGCGCACAGCGAGTATCGCCCCCCTCTTCGGGTAGGAACACGGACCACTAGAACGGTGGTGGGGCGTTCCGTTCGGTGACTCGTTGGTTGTTGAGGGCGCGTTCGCGTTTGATGCGGCTGGCGCGGTTGGCGATTCGGGTTCGTTGTCGTTGGGGCATGGGTTGTTGGTGGGAGCGGGCCAGGCCGGTTCCGGGGCTGGGCTCGTCGGGAGTGGGTGGGGTCGGGATGGTCAGCGTGGCGGTGGTGGTGTTCCAG
>JAUPLT010000153.1 GCA_030836785.1 Actinomycetota bacterium | reverse complement strand
TTGACCGGCGGATTCGGTGCAGCGGCCAGCAACCCCCCGGTGAACAGCAACGAGTCCCCCGGCAGCAGCGGAAAAAGCAGTCCGGTCTCGATGAAGACGATGATCAGAATGCCGGGTAGCACCGCTGAGGCGAAGAATCCGCCCTCGCCCAGCCAGTACATCGGGTCCAGGATGTCGGGCATGGCGAGCAGGGTGGTGGTCATGAGCCCCCAAGATACCGGGGTCGTTTGACATACTGCCCAGACAGCCCGATCAGCCGTGAGTGCAGCAGAGAGGATTCGTCATGCCCATCGCCACCCCCGAGGTCTATGCGGAGATGTTGGCCCGCGCCAAGGAACACGAATTCGCGTTCCCGGCCATCAACTGCACCTCCTCGGAATCCGTCAATGCGGCCATCAAGGGGTTCGCCGACGCCGGCAGCGACGGCATCATCCAGTTTTCGACGGGCGGGGCCGAGTTCGCCTCCGGTCTCGGGGTCAAGGACATGGTCACCGGTGCGGTGGCGTTGGCCGAGTTCGCCCACGTGATTGCCCAGAAGTACTCGATCACGGTGGCTCTGCACACCGATCACTGCCCCAAGGACAAGCTGGACACCTATGTGCGTCCGCTGCTCGCGATCTCGGCTGAGAGGGTGCGTGCGGGCGCCAATCCGCTGTTCCAGTCGCACATGTGGGACGGATCGGCGGTGCCGATCGACGAGAACCTGACGATCGCCGTCGAACTGCTCAAGCAGGCGGTGGCCGCCAAGATCATCCTCGAGGTCGAGATCGGCGTGGTCGGCGGTGAGGAGGACGGCGTCGAAGCCGAGATCAACGAGAAGCTGTACACCAGCTCCGAGGACTTCGAGAAGACCGTGGATGCCCTCGGTGCGGGCGAGAACGGCAAGTACCTGCTGGCGGCGACGTTCGGCAACGTGCACGGCGTGTACAAGCCGGGCAACGTGGTGCTCAAGCCCGAGGTGCTGGCCGACGGCCAGCGGGTGGCCGCGGCCAAGCTCGGTCTGGCCGAGGGGGCCAAGCCGTTCGACTTCGTGTTCCATGGCGGGTCGGGGTCGCTGAAGTCCGAGATCGAGGCGTCCCTGCGCTACGGCGTGGTGAAGATGAACGTCGACACCGACACCCAGTACGCCTTCACCCGCCCCCTGGCCGGGCACATGTTCACCAACTACGACGGCGTGCTCAAGATCGACGGCGAGGTCGGCAACAAGAAGGTCTACGATCCGCGCAGCTATCTGAAGAAGGCCGAGGCCGGTATGGCCGAGCGGGTCGTCGAGGCCTGCAACGACCTCAAGAGCGCCGGCCGGAGCGTATCGGGCTGATCCCGGGACAGTGGGATCTGCCAGGCGAGCGACTCAGGACGCCTGGCAGATCTGCCACTGGTCGTCGCGGAACTGCAGGTCGAAGCTGCGAATCGAGGTCATCGCCGGGTCGTAGGCCATGTAGGAGGTGACGTTGGCCTCGGCGTGATCACCGTTCACGACGACTTGGTCGATGCTGGCGACCACCGGGTACTGCTTGGCCTCCGCCACCTTGGCGTAGGTGTCCGCCCAGTCTTTGTCGCCGTAGTTGATGTAGCTGTCCCTGGTCTGACCGCAGGTGATGGCGCGCAGTGTTGCCAGGTCGCCATCCCGGACGGCACTGTCGAACTTCTCGATCGTGCTGCGGACCATGTTCTCCCGCGACGCCTTCGCCGCGTTGCTGCGATGCACCAGGAACATCCCGATGAGGGCGGCACCGATCAGGACCGCGGCGATCACCGCGACCGGTCGCAGCCAGCGCGGCCGGGCTTTGCGGGCCGCCGGAATCTCCTGTGGCCCCGTGCGCGGACGGGAGATATCCACCGCTTCGGTGGGGGTGGTGATGAACTCCGTCGGCGGGTCGGGCACCCGGTCGATGATCTGGGTGGAACCGGCGTCGAAGCCGGGCGCGGTGTAGCGGCGTTCCTCGGCGACCGCGTCGCCGCCGGTGTTGGCGGCCACTGCGGATCCCAGGGACTCTGTGGCCCCTTCGGCCGCTGTCTCCTCGGTGGCCTCGGCGGCGGGTTCCGGGTCGATGACGACGTTGATGACCTCGGTCACCGGGTCGCTATCGGTGACCTCGGGCGAGGTGCGTTCGGCGTAGGAGGGCTGTGCATCCTGCGGCGCCTGGGGCTCCTGGGGATCGTGGCCGGTCCCGGACGGGTTCGACATGGCGTGCTGCGTTCCTCCTGTATTGGTGCCCCTCGACCCTAGCCGCTGGGGACGACAGGAAGGCCCCCGGCGGCACCGGCAGGTTCTCAAACGGCAGAATTGGCCCCATGACGTCTTTCGGTGATCTGCTGGGTCCGCCGCCGGTACTGCTGCCCGGCGACCTTGAGGCTGAGGCCGCCTTGGCGGGGGGTGAGAATCCGGCCATCGTCGCGGCCGCCCACCCGGCGGCCTCCGTGGCCTGGGCGCAGCTCGCCGAGGACGCTCTGGCCGACGACAAGGCGATCACCGCCTACGCCTACGCCCGCACCGGCTACCACCGCGGTCTGGATCAACTGCGCCGGCACGGGTGGAAGGGTTTCGGGCCGGTGCCCGTCGGCCACGAGCCCAACCGCGGCTTCCTGCGCTGCGTCGCCGCCCTCGCCCGCGCGGCCGACATCATCGGCGAAACAGCGGAGTTCGCCCGGTGCTGTGACCTGCTCGACGACTGCGACCCGGCCGCCCGCGCGGAATTGGGCCTGGCCTGACGGCTAAATCCCGGTCTGGGTCGGGCACTCGCGAGCCGAACCGGGCGGCTCGACCTGCACGGTGGCGTGGTCAACACCGCGGGCGGCCAGCACCGCCCGGGCGTCGTCGAGGACCCGGTCAGACCGTCCATCGGTGATCAGGTGCGCGGTCGCCATGTCCTTTCCCGGAACCAGCGTCCAGACGTGCAGGTCATGCACCTCCGTGACACCGTCAACCGCGCCCAGTGCCGCGCGAAGTTCGTCGACGTCGATGTGTTTGGGTGAGGACTCCGAGAGGATCCGCAGCGCTGCCCGGGCCAGCGTGATCGCTCTGGGCAGCACCCACAGCGCGACCAGCACCGCCACCACGGTGTCGGCGTACGGCCAACCGGTCGTCAGGGTCACGACCCCGGCAATCAGCACCCCGACGCTGCTGATCGCGTCGGCCACTACCTCCATGTATGCGCCCTTGACCGCCAGGCTGTGTTCGGACTGCGATCGCAGCAGCAGCATCACGACCACGTTCGCGAGCAGTCCGGCGAGCGCCACCAGGATCATCGGGAGGCCGGGAATCTCCGGCGCCGTGCCCAGCCGTTCGAACGCCTCGTAGAGGATGAAACCAGCGACCCCGAGCAGCAGCACCGCGTTGGCCACCGCGGTGAACACCTCGGCGCGGTGCCAACCGTAGGTACGGGCCGCGGACGTCGACCCACGCCGGGCCAGCAGCACGGCGGTCAGACCCATGAACAGGGCGACCAGGTCGGTGAGCATGTGCCCGGCGTCCGCCAGCAGTGCCAGCGACGAGATCGCCAGCGCGGTGATGATCTCGACGACGAAGAACACGCCCAGGATCGCCGAGGCGGCGACCATCCGGCTCACCCGGGAGTCCGCGCTGCCATGGCTGTGTCCGGCGCCCACCGGGTGAAATCTAGTACAGCGCGACGGGGTTGATG
>JAUPLT010000010.1 GCA_030836785.1 Actinomycetota bacterium | reverse complement strand
GGATTTCGCGGCCACCAGCACGACGCCGGTCCGGGTCTCCGGGTCCAGCGATTTGACCTTCCCGCTGAACTCGATGTCGGCGCCTTCGACCGCCGACACGATCGCGGGCGCGGACAGCCGTACCGCGTAGCGGGTGACCGCGCCCGGGTCGCCGGACCACGCGGAGACGAAGCCGGCGCCCAAGCCCATGGTGAGCATGCCGTGGGCGATCACATCGGGCAGTCCGGCCAGCTTGGCGATGCTCTCATCCCAGTGAATCGGGTTGGCATCGCCGGCGACGCCGGCGTAGTTGACCAGGTCGCCGCGGGAGAGTCGGGTGTGGTGCACCGCCAGTTCGTCGCCGACCCGCAGGTCGTCGAACGACGGCGTTCCCGGCGTACGGACGGTGTCCTGGGCGATGCGGACCTCTCCCTCGGGGCGGACCGTCTTCTGGTAGGCCGCGTCGGACGCGTCGATGCTCATGATGTCGACGTCGTGCATCATCGCCTTCTGCACCGCTGCCTTGACCTCGGGATTGATGTCCTCGCCGGTCACCCCGACGACGGTCGTGTGCAGCGTGTGCACCCGTTCCCCGGCGGCGTCGGTGAAGGTGTTGGTCACCGTGATCAGGTCGCGGCCGGCGATCCGGCGCACCGATGTCAGTTCGACGTCGATGGTCAGTTCGTCGCCGGCGACGATCGGACGGTGCTGTTCGAACACCTCCTCGGTCTGCACGTAGGTGTCGTAGCCGACGACGACCGACTCGAACATCCGGCGGTTGCAGGACATCCCGGGCGTCGAAGTGAACGTCAACGGCGCGACCAGACCCGAGTAGCCCAACTCCGCCGCGGCATCGAGATCCCAGTGCGCGGGGTGGTAGTCCTGCACCGCACGGGCGTACTCCCGCACCTTCTCCCGGCCGACGACATAGGTGCCGTCCATCCGGTAGTAGTGGCCGACCCGGGATTCGAGCGCCGGTGCCTCTGATGCTGCGGTCATTGATTCACCCAACTGTTGTGGCGGCCGTTCCACTGAGGCTCGCTTAGGCTCACCTAGGCCGACCACAGCACACTAATGCTCGGAGACAGCTCAGCGGAAAAGATCCGATCCGGGGACTGGCCTGTGGCGCCGGTGCCCGTATCGTTGACCGGCATGAGCTATCGCGGTCGAATGCTCGCTGCGCTGGTCGGCTCCGCAGCCCTCGGCGTCCTCGTCGCCTGGGCCGGACCGGCCGGAGCCGAACCGGTTGATCCTTTCGTCGTTCCCGCCCCGCCACCGCCGATTGTCACCTATCCGGTGGCGCCGGTCGCCAACGGTGCCGCGATGACTCCCCGGCAGCAGACGGTGCCGCCCGTCGATCCGGCGGCCACCCCGCCCGCGCCGGTCCTCAGCGAGGGCGGCATACCAGAGATCCAGAACCCGGCGTACGGCTCCGGCAACAACGGCGGGGGAATCTTCGGAACCCTGAAGGATCTCTGGAACGAGGTCAAGAACCCCGCGTTCGTGCCGGACGAGATCATGGGCGCGAACGGCGGTGTGCCGGCGGCTCCCGGCGCCGCCCCGCTTCCGTCGGGCAGCGCTCCCGCTGCCGGGCCGGCCGGTCCCGGCTCCGCATCGGCGCGG
The DNA here is from genome assembly GCA_030836785.1 of Actinomycetota bacterium. GTDB lineage: Bacteria > Actinomycetota > Actinomycetes > Mycobacteriales > Mycobacteriaceae > Mycobacterium. Next base: position 8,480 of record JAUPLT010000010.1, on the reverse strand, counting down.
CCCGCCCTGCCGCCCGGCTACTACCCACTGGACGGTCCGCCGCCGCCCGGGTACGAGTACGTGACGCCCGGGCCGGCGCTGCCGACGCCGTAGCCCCGGCCGCCGATTCCGGTTCAGCCGGTGTGGTTTCCGGGCTCCTACCCGCTCCCGCGGAATCTGTCAAGACCTCCGGTCAATTGGCGCTGAACCGTGACCGGCGTTACTTTCTGGGGGTGCTTACCTCACTTGCCGGCGCTGTGGCCCGCTGGGTGCGCCCGTTCTCGCTGGTGGCCGTCGTTGCCTGCATCGGGGCACTGACCGGTCCGGTCCAGGCTGCCCTGACCGGTCCGGTCCAGGCCGATCGCGCCCCTCAGATCCGTCTCGCCGACGAGTCGAACCCGCTGGCCGGAAGGCCGTTCTACGTCGATCCGATCTCGGGGGCCATGCGCGCCGCGAAGAACGCCAACCCGCCGAGCCCGGAGTTGACCACGATCGCCAACACCCCGCAGGCGTACTGGCTCGACCACGCCTTCCCGACCGGCACCGTCGCCAACACGGTGTCCCGGTACGTCGGCGCGGCGCAGGCCGTCGGTGCCATGCCGGTGCTGGCGATCTATGCGATCCCGAACCGCGACTGCGGCAGTTTCGCCGCGGGCGGGTTCGCCTCTGGCTCGGGCTACCGGCAGTGGATCGACGCGATCGCTTCCGGCCTGGGTTCCATGCCGGCGGCCATCATCCTCGAACCCGACGCCATTGCGATGGCCGACTGTCTGTCACCCGACCAGCGGGCGGAGCGCTTCGCCCTGCTCAGCTACGCGGCTGACGCACTGTCCCGCGACCCGGCCGCGGTGGTGTACATCGACGGTGGGCATTCCCGGTGGATCAGCGCCGAGAAACTCGCCGCCGGGCTGAACGAGGTCGGCGTGGATCGTGTCCGGGGCTTCAGCCTCAACACGACGAACTACTACACCACCGAAGAGCAGATCGCCTACGGCGAAGCGGTGTCGGCGATGACAAACGGGGCGCACTACGTGATCGACACCTCGCGCAACGGTGCCGGACCCATTGAGGATTCGCCGTTGAGTTGGTGCAACCCCGCCGGCCGGGCGCTGGGTGTCCCGCCCACCACCGACACCGCCGGTGCGCACGCCGACGCCTACCTGTGGGTCAAACGGGTCGGGGAGTCCGACGGAAGCTGCAACAGCGGGCAGCCGCCGGCCGGGCAGTTCGTCAGCCAGTACGCGATTGAACTGGTTCGCAACGCGGGACAGTAGAACCCGCCGGTTCGCTGTTGACGACCAGGTTGAACTCGTTCGGCTTGAACTCGTTCGGCTTGAACTCGTTCGGCAGGGACAGCCGGATGATCTTGTGCCAGGCTGAGGCGACCTGGCGGGGCAGGCTGCCGGAGGCGTAGGTCAGGCCGTAGCGCTCGAAGATCTCCTGCACCTGGGGCGCGATCTCCTGGTAGCGATTGCTCGGCAGGTCGGGGAACAGGTGATGTTCGATCTGGAACGACAGGTTGCCGGTCATGAAGTGCATCGCCGGGCTGCCGGAGATGTTGGCCGAGCCGAGCATCTGGCGTAGGTACCACTGCGCACGGGTCTCACCCTCGATGGACGTCTTGGTGAAGGTCTGCACACCCTCGGGGAAGTGCCCGCACATGATCACCGAATGGGTCCACAGATTGCGGACCAGGTTGGCCGTCACGTTCGCGGTCAGCGTGGTCAGCGCCGACGGTCCGGACAGCAGTGGGTGCAGCAGGTAGTCCCGGGTGGCGTGCCGGCCGATCTTGGCCAGCACTTTCTTCGCCTTTGCCCGGAAGTCGTCCTTCGGGATGCGGCCCTTGAGGAATTTCCCGACCTCGAGGTCGTAGAAGGCGATCCCGTACTGGAAGAAGCAGGCGTTGAGCAGGTTCGTCAACGGCTGGAAGATCAGGAACGGGCTCCAGGGCTGGTCCTCGTCGACCCGCATGATGCCGTAGCCCAGGTCGTGGTCCTTGCCCAGGACGTTGGTGTAGGTGTGATGCAGTTCGTTGTGGGAGTGCTTCCACATGTCCGAGGGCGAGACGTTGTCCCATTCCCAGTTGGTGGAGTGGATTGCCGGGTCGCGCATCCAGTCCCACTGGCCGTGCATGACGTTGTGGCCGATCTCCATGTTCTCGACGATCTTGGAGACCGACAGGCCGAGCGTGCCGATCAGCCAGGCCGGCGGGAACAGCGAGAACAGCAGGACGGCGCGGCTGCCGAGTTCGAGGCGTCGCTGATTGTCGATGACGCTGCGGATGTAGTTGGCGTCGCGCTCGCCGCGGCCGGCGAGCACCTCCTCGCGGATGGCGTCGAGTTCGGCGCCGAGATTCTCGATGTCGGCATCGGTGAGGTGGGCGATCGGGTTCGGGGTGAGGTCCTGCATGACGGTCATGGGTGATCCTGTCTGATGGGGTCGGGGTCGGGGTCGGGGTCGGGGTCGGGGTCGGGGTCGGGGTCGGGTGGGGTCCTGGTGGATCAGAGGTCGATCTCGCAGTTGCCTGCCGCCGTGGAGACGCAGGTTTGGATCACCACGCCGTCGCCGCCGTCGGTGGCGGTGGTCAGGGCGCCGTTGCGCAGGTCGCGAACGGCGCCGCGGCGCAGTGGGGCGACACAGCCGAAGCAGATGCCCATCCGGCAGCCCGAGGGCATCAGCACCCCGGCGGATTCGCCGGCGTCGAGCAGGCTCTGGTTCCCGTCCGCCTCGACGGTGGTACCGGTGGCCGAAAAGGTGATGCGGCCGCCGTCGTCGAGAACGACGAGCGCGGGACGGAATCGCTCAGTGCGCAGTCGATCGGCGATACCCGTTGCGGCCCAATGCTCTTCGATTCCCTGCAGGAAGTCGCCGGGTCCGCAGGCCCAGGTCCGCCGGTCGGTGATGTCGCCGACGAGTTCGCCGATCCGGGTCGGGTCCAGTCGGCCGTCGGTGCGGGTGTGGATCTCGACGAGTCGGATTCGTCCGGCCCGGGCCAGCATGCGCAACTCACCGCCGCAGATGACGTCTCCTGCGCTCGGAGCGCTGTGCACGACGACGATGTCGTGCTTCCCGCTCAGGGCTGGGGACCGCAGCATGCCCAGCACGGGGGTGATGCCGCTGCCGGCGGTCAGGAACAGGATCCTGGCCGGGGTCGGGCTGTCGAGCGTGAAGTCTCCGGCCGCCTGGTCGAGCGAGACGATGGTCCCGGTGGTGGCGTGCCGCACCAGGTGGTCGGAGACGACACCGCCGCGGACGGCTTTTACGGTGATCGACAGGCACCCGTCGGCGCGGTTCGGGGCTGAGGTGATCGAGTAGCAGCGCCAGTGCCGCACGCCGTCCACGTCAACCCCCAACCGCAGGAATTGGCCTGGCCGGTGGCTCCGCCAACCGCTGCCCGGTCTGATCACCAGGGTGGCGGCGTCGCGGGTCTCGGCATGGATGGAGACGATGCGGCCCCGTAGCCGGGTGCCGGACCGGAGCGGGTCGATGAGGTCGATGTAGTCGGTCGGCACCAGCGGGGTGGTGATCCGTCCCGCCCATCGGGCCAGGGTGCCCCGCAGTCCGGCGGAAACTCCCCGGCGTGGCGTGGTTGTCGTCATGTCTCCACAGTGGCCCTCATCAGGGCATAAAGTCTTGACCAATGCGGGTGAAGAAACCCGGCAAGTTTGTTCGAAAGAGATAAAAATGGCGAAAACTCCGCGGCTGACCGGGTTCGACCTCGCCCCGGACGTGGTCTCCTCCCTGGAGGCTGTGCTGCCCCGGATGGCCGAGCGCACCGTGGCCGCGATCATCGCCGAGGTCCCGGCCTATACCGATCCGTTCCGCGGTCGAATGGGCCAGAACATCGAGAACGCGGTACAGGCGTCGCTCGGCGCCTTCCTGCGGTTGACCACCCGCGGCGGCACGGCGGACTCCGATTCATCGTTGCGGGCCGCGGTGGACGGCGCCTACGAACTGGGACGTGGCGAGGCCCGCGACGGCCGATCCATCGACGCGCTTCTGGCGGCCTACCGGGTGGGCGCGCGGGAGGCCTGGCGTGAGTTGTCGGCCACCGCGGTGGAGTCCGGAATCTCGGCGCAGACCATCGCCCGGTTCGCCGAGTTGGTCTTCGCCTACATCGACGAACTCTCCGCGGCGAGTGTGTCCGGGCACGGTGACGAACTGGCCACCGCCGGGCGGGTCAGGCAGCGCTATCTGGATCTGCTGGGGCACCAACTGCTCAGCGGAGCACACACCGACACGCTGGCGGCCACCGCGGATACCGCCAACTGGCAGCCCCCGCAGGCGCTGACCGCGGTGCTCGTCCCGGCAGCCCAGATGTCCCGCGTGGCAACACTGGTGAATCCGGCCTCCCTGCAGGTATCCGAGGACCTACCCGATCTGGACCCGGCCGAATCCTGGGCAGCGGTGCTGGTTCCCGACGTCGAGGGCGGTCGCCGGGCGGCCCTGCTGGCCGCGCTGTCCGGCCGTTCGGCGGTGGTCGGACCGAGCCGGCCGTGGGTGTCCGTCAGGTCCTCCTACCGGCGGGCGGTCCGGGCCCGGCACCTCGCCCCCGCCGGCGGTGTCGTGGACACCGATGAGTATCTGGTCGAGTTGGTGCTCGGTGCCGATGGAGACGCCGCCGAGGATCTGCGGCAGCGGGCACTGGAGCCGCTGACTCGCCTCGGCCCGACAACGGGTCCCCGGCTTGTCGAGACCTTGCGGAGTTGGCTGCTGAACCAGGGGCGCCGGGATGTCGTCGCCGCCGAGTTGTTCGTGCACCCACAAACCGTGCGCTACCGGATGAACCAGATCCGGCAGGCGTACGGAAGCCGACTCGACGATCCGCGGACCATCCTCGAACTGACCGTCGCGGTGGGGATCACCTGGTGACGCTCAATCGTCGAACTACGCGGTGTCCTCGAACTACGCGGTGTCCTCGAACTATGCGGTGTCCTCGAGTTGCACCACGGTGCGGGATTCGAGGTTCGGCAGGATCATCTCGTTGAGAATCCGCTGGTGCTCCGGGTGATCGCGGTAGGCGATGAACGCATCCCGGTCGTCGAAGCGGCCGACCACGGCGAAATCGTAGGCTCCGGCTGTCATTCCCGCGTCCGGTCCGCACAGGTAGCTGTGGACCCCGCTCATGGTCGCAGCCAGGGCCTGCAGAGCTTCGGCGATCGCCGCATCAGCACCGGAGTCGGCACGCCATTTGAAGGTCACGATGTGGGTGAAGGTCACGGTCGTCTCAGCCCGGTGGCGGGACCGGGGCACCCGGTACCGATTCGGGCGGCGGCGGATTGTTGTTGCCGATATAGGTGCCGTTGGGTCCGACGACGAAGCCCACCTGTTCGCGGCTGTTCAGACAGGCCACCACACCGGCGTCATCGACACCGCAGCCGACCTGCCGGTACGTCAACCGGGTGTTCGGCGGCAGTGGCCGGACGGCCCCGGCATCGGCGTAGGCGGGGGATTCGGTGGTGGCGAAGACCGGCGCCCCGACCGGCCCTGCGCTCACCAGGTTCGCGCCCCCGGGTGCGCCCGGCAACGGACCGGCGCAACCGTAATTGCCCTTGAGGCTGTCCAGAATGCAGACCACCCCCGCCGGGCCGGCGAACGCGAACCACTTACCGCCGTTGACGGTGTAGTCGGCCGGGTTCACCGGTGTGTTGGCGAAGACGTTGGGAATCGGGGGAGGCGCAGGCGCGGGATCGGCACCGGCCGGGACAGCCCCCAGCAGACCGCAACCCAGCACCGCGGCGCCCGCCGTGAGAATCGTGCGCAACATCTGGTCACCCTACCGCCCGCCCGGCGGGACCCGGGTGGGGTACAACGGTGTGGGCTGCAATAGCTGGCACGACGATGTCGAGAGCGCGCCCAGAGGGAGATCACATCATGCAATCCGTCCGGGGGACCAACGTCCTCATCACCGGGGCCGCCATGGGCCTCGGGAAGTTGTTCGCCGTCAACGCCGTCAAGGAGGGCGCCGCGACGGTGGTGCTGTGGGACGCCAACGAAACTGCGCTCAAGGAGACCGCGGTGGAGTTGGAGGCGGCCGGGGGCACCGTCCACTACGACATCGTCGACGTCACCTCCCGGGACCGGGTCGCCGAGGCCGCCGAACGGGTGAGGGCCGATGTCGGGACGATCCATGTGTTGTTCAACAACGCCGGAATCGTTCGCGGGAACGGCTATTTCTGGGACAACGACCCGCGGGACTTCACGCTCACCATGGAGGTCAACGCGATCGGCCCGATGCTGGTGGCGCGGGAGTTCCTGGCGGGGATGATCGCATCCGGCAAACCCTGCCGGCTGATCAACATCGCCTCGTCCGCCGGGTTGAACGCCATCCCGCGGATGGCCGCCTACGCGGCCTCGAAATGGGCGGCGATCGGGTTCTCCGACTCCGTGCGACTGGAACTCGAACAGGCCGGCCACAAGCAGGTCAAGGTCACCACCGTCTGCCCGACGTACATCAACACCGGCATGTTCGACGGGGCCAAGGGCATCCTGTTCACCCCGATGCTTGAACAGCAGGATGTCGTCGACGCGACGTGGGCGGCGATGCTGGAAGGGCAGCCCTTCGTGGTCATGCCGTGGACGTCGAGGATGAACAAGGTGCTTACCGGCGTGCTGCCGGTCCGGTTGCGTGACTTCTATCTGCGCAAGGTCGGGGTGTACAACTCGATGGACAACTTCCACGGGCACTGATTCGCGCGGGCACTGATTCACGCAGGTACAGTCGGCACCGAAGTTATTGGAAATGATTTTCAATAATGGAGGTGGTCGTGCTGATCCCTGGGTACGAGTCGGCCGGCGGAGCGGGAACCCTGTGCATTCCCGAGCGGATCGCGGAGGCGGTCGGCGACATCAGAACGGGCGCTATCCGACTCCGCGTCCCACTGCTGGACGACGTGATCCAGGTCGGGGCATCTGAGGTTTTGCAGACGGCCTCAATCGTTGTCGTGCGAACCCCGTCGGCGCTCTCCGTGCACCGCAGCGACGGCAGGCCCCTGCAGGCCCGGATCATTCGGGAGCATGACGGGTGTCACCCGACCCAGATCGGGGTCTTCCTCAGGCCGGTGAACCGTCTGACGGTCCGGGGCGACGGCGGCCGAATCTGGTGGGTTCCCGACGGCGCCCGGATCTGTCGATGCCAGGACGACCTCATTCAGTTGCTGGAGACGATCGCGGCCTTCAGCATCGCTAAGCAGCGCCGGACGCTGCGCGCCGAACGAGCCGAACCTCGGTGATGGTGTTCCGCTCGACTGCGCTGACCTCGATGGTCCAGTCCGCAAGGTCCACCCGGTCGCCCGGCGTGTGGGGGATGCGACCCAGCGCCACCAGGACCAGGCCGGCCACGGTCGCGTAGTCCCCGGGCGGTGCGTCGGTCAACTCGACGTGCACGTCGGGCAGGTCGTGAATCGGAAAGCTGCCCGGCAGCACCAGGCTGCCGTCCGGCAGCACCTGCGCACCGAGGACGTCGCGGTCGGTTTCGTCGTAGATCTCGCCGACGATCTCTTCGAGGACGTCTTCGAGCGTGACGATCCCGGCGACGCCGCCGCGCTCGTCGACCACCACGGCGAAATGCTCCCGTTCGGCCTTGAAACGCCGCAGCGCATCGGAGACCGGCAGGCTATCGGGCAACTGCAGCGCGGGTCGCATCGCCTCCGTGAGTGATGGATGGCCGCTCAGCAGATCGCGCAGGTGCACCACGCCGACCACCTCGTCGAGGTTGCGGGAGTGCACCACCGGGGCCCTCGAGTGCCCGGCGCTGACCAGCATCGCCTGCGCTTCGGTGATCGGGAGGTCGCGGGACAGTTTCACGACCGTGCGGCGTGGTACGAGGATTTCCCGCAGCACCCGGTCGTGGATGTCGAGCGCGCCGGAGATCATGTCGCGCTGTTCGGTGGTCAGCCCGCGTTGCACGGCGACGAGTTCCCGCAATTCATCGGAGGACAGTTGCTCGGCGGCGGCGTTCGGGTTCCCGCCGAGCAGTCGGACCAGCACATCGGTGGCGCGGCCCAGCAACCAGACCATCGGTTTGGACAGGGTGGCCAGCCGGTCCAGCGGTACGGCGACAAGCAACGCCCAGCGTTGGGCGTACTGCATGGCCAGTCGCTTGGGCGCCAGTTCCCCGACCACGATGTTCACCGCGGCCAATATCAGCGTCACCGAGGTGACTGCGACCACCTCGGCCGCGCCGCCGAGGAATCCCAGCGACGGCACCAGGGGTTCAGCCAGGGTGATCGCCGCGGTGGCCGAGGCCAGGTAACCCGCCAACGTGATCCCGAGTTGGATCGTGCCGAGGAAGCGATTGGGGTCGCGGGCGAGTCGCACCAGCGCCCGCTCGCGGCGACCGTCGATGCGTTCCAGTGAACGCAACTGGCCTTCGCGCACCGAGATCAGGGCGATCTCGCTCCCGGCGAACAGGCCGTTGAGAAGCAACAGCACACAAATAAGCCCGATGTCGAACCAGTACCGCTGCACGGATAGTGCCCCTTCAGTCGTCAGATGCCTAT
>JAUPLT010000152.1 GCA_030836785.1 Actinomycetota bacterium | reverse complement strand
TGGAGGCGTTTGTGCGTGCCGCCGGGGGGGTGATGGGTCGGGCGCGTGAGGGTTTCGGTTCCGGTGCGGCGGTGGCCTGCGATTGCCCGCTGGCGCCGGTCCCGCCGGGTGAAACCCCCGCAGGCCAGGGTGCGGCCGCCGACGCCCACCAGCGTGCGGCGACGACGTTGACCACCGATTCGCGGCGGCTGGCCCAGCAGGACATCGCCGGCGACACCCAGCTGGCCGCCGCGGTGGCCCAGTCCCACAGTGGGCGCCGCAGCATGGACGCGGTGATCTCCGCGGCGATCGCCGATGTCGAGGCGATGGGCCTGTCGACGGGCACCCCGCAGGGCAAGGCGGCGCTGATCGCGGCCATCGAACGCCGGTTGCTCGACACCAAAGCCACGGTCGGGGAGGGCACCACCGACGCCGGTACCCACGCGGCTGCCTCGGAGGCGACCGCCGCGGGATACCGCGGGATCGGCACCGACCCCCGCGCGGCCACGATGCCGGCGCAGATGCCGATGAGCGGGATGCCGATGGGGGGGATGCCCGCCATGGGGGGGATGCCCCAGATGGGCGGCGGCGGGCTGAGCAGCGTCATGCCGACCTCCGCGCTGCAAGGCCTGAGCAGCCTGGCTGGGCAGGGCTCGAGTTCATTGCGTCGATTCAGCGGCGCCGACGGCGACGGCGGGGCCTCGACACGCACCGTGGGTGCGCTCAACCGGCCCGGTCTGGCCCCTGAGAAGGGCTTGCAGAAATACACCAAACTGCTCAACCGGGCGATCACCGAGGCGTTCCCGGAGATCCGGGAGATCGGCGGGGTGCGCTCCGATGCCCTGAAGTGGCATCCGCAGGGTTTGGCCCTGGACGTGATGATCCCCAATGCGAACACGGCGGCGGGTAAGGCGCTGGGGGATCGGGTGGTCAAGTTCTTGGTGGCCAATCACGAACGGCTCGGGGTGGCGCACATGATCTGGCGGCAGCGCATGATTCAGCCCGACGGGTCCAGTTCGCTGATGCAAGGGCGCGGGTCGGCCACCGCGAACCATTTCGACCACGTCCATGTGGCGTCGATCGGGGGCGGGTACTGATGCCGCTGAATTACACCTCGATGGAGCAGGTCAGCGGGTGGCGGTTCCTGCGCCACCGCCAGGCGGTGGCGATCGCGCGCCACTCGGTGCGCTTAGTGCACGACCCGTCCCGCAACGCGACCGCCTCGCTGCTGGTGGGGGCGGTCGCCTCAGTGCTGATCGTCGGGGTCTGCTTCATTATCGCGTTCTTCCGCCCGACCGGCCAGATCGGGCAGGACCCGATCCTGGCGGACCGGGCGAGCGGGGGGCTGTATGTGCGGGTCGGCGACACCGTGCACCCGGCGCTGAACCTGGCCTCGGCGCGGCTGATCGCCGGCACCGACGCCAACCCGAAGATGGTGCCGATGTCGGAGATCAAGAAATTGCCGATGGGTCCGTTGGTGGGCATCCCCGGCGCTCCCGACGATCTGGTGGTCGCGACACCCACCGATGCGGGTTTCGGCCTATGCGATCAGCTGGGCTCCACCGGGGTGCGGGCGGTCCCGACGGTGACGGTGCTGATGGGCACCCCCGACCTGGGCAAGTGGGCACACCCGGTGGCCTCACCGGAGTCGGTGCTGGCCAGTTACGGCGGTCAGACCTATCTGGTGACCGATGGGCACCGGTCCCAGATTGACCTAACCGACAAGCCGGTCACCCTGGCGCTGGGTATCCAGACCGGCACCGTGCAGCCGGCCCCGTTGTCGCGTGCACTGTTTGAGGCGCTGGTGCCGACGGGGCCGCTGCGAGTGCCGGATGTGCCCAACCCCGGCGGCCCGGTCGGATACAGCACCCCGGCGCTGCCGGTGGTGTCGGGGTCGGTCATCAAGGTGACCGACGCGACCGGGGAGCCGAAGTTTTTTGTGGCGCTGCCCGCGGGGGTGCAGATGATTCCCGAGACGGTGGCCTTGATCATCAACAACGCCAACCTGGCCCGCCAGAAGGTGCTGGACTCCGACCCGGCCACGATCGCCGGTCTGCCGCAGGCGGTCGGTTTCGAGGTGTCGATGTACCCGAAAGGGCCGCTGACCCTGCTCGACAAGGCCGCCGAACCGGTGACGTGCGTGGTGTGGCAGAAACGCAGCGGGGAGTCCCAGGCCGCGGTGACCACCGTTTCTGGGCGGCGACTGCCGATCCCGGTCGGCGACGAGGCGCGGGTGGTGGCGCTGGTGTCCGGGCCGGATCGCGGTGCGGCCAACAGTGTCTACGTCGGCTCCGATGCCCCGAACTTCGTGCAGGTCACCGGGTCCGAACCGGATTCAACGCGCCGGGAGAGCTTGTGGTGGCTCAGCAATTCCGGGGTGCGATTCGGGGTGCCCACCCAAGGCGGTGATGAGGCCCGCACCCGCGATGCGCTGGGTCTGACCGCGGCCCCGGTGCCGGCGCGGTGGTCGGTGATCCGCTGGCTGCCTGCCGGGCCGACGCTGTCCTACGCCGCGGCGATGAGCCAGCACGACGCGCTGATTCCCGACACCCCCGCCAAGGTGCTCGACAAGCAGGGAGGGTAGGCCGATGACCAAAGTGGGGTTCATCCGGACGCCGGTCAACAAACCCACCCTGCCCGAAGCGGTGGTGACCCTACCCAATCCGGGGGAGTTGACCCGTGAGCCGCAGTCGCGCCCACCGATGTGGGTGTGGGTGGCGTTGTTCGTGTGCGCCGCACTGGGATTGATGATCATCCTGTTCCGCAGCGGTGCCCGCACGATGGGGATAGGTTCGCTGTTCATCATGCCGGTGATGATCATGTCGGCGTTGATGATGATGCGTAACCGGTCGTCGAACTCCACAACCAAGCCGTCGGTGATCGGGCAGACCCGCGCCGATTACATGCGCAAGCTCGACGAGTTACGCGAGGAGGTCCACGCCGGGGCTCGTCGTCAGGCCGCCGAGATCGCCTACCACCACCCGAACCCGGCGCAGGGTGCGCTGCTGACGCTGGTCAACACCGGACGGATGTGGGAACGCTCCCCGCAGGACCGCAACTTCGGGCATGTGCGTATCGGGGTGGGCGTCTCGCGGCTGCGCACCAAGATCGACCCGCCGGCCAACGTGCCTCCCCCGGAGTACCGCGAGACGGTGACCGCGGTCGCGGCCCGCGATTTCATGTTGTCGCAGAACGTCATTCACGATGTGGCGCGCCCGCTGCACCTGTTCGACCAGATGGGCTGGTCGTTTTTCGCCGAAGCCGATCAACGGCCCGTCGTGCAGGCGATGCTGCGGGCGATGGTCTGCCAGGTGTGTGTGTGGCACGGCCCGGACGTGGTGCAGGTGGCGATCATCACCGATGACGCCCCGGCGTGGGAATGGGCGAAGTGGCTGCCGCACGTGCGCGACCGCAACCTGGTGGACGCCTCTGGTCCCGCCCGGCTGATTTTCGGTGATGTCAGCGATTTCATGGCGGTCTTCGCCAGGAATCTGCTCCAGCGGCCGGCCTGGTCCCCGCGTATGGACGGCGGCGTCAGCCCGGAGGACTGGCTGGTCGTGGTCGTGGATCTGCCGGGGGCCAACATCGCGCCGATCGTGGGACCGTCCGGGCATTTGGGGGTGTCGGTGCTCGACGCCACCGGCGACGAGATGAGCCCGCTGGCGACCTCGGCGACGGCGTTCGTCCTCGACGACACCGGGAACCTGTTGCGCGCACAGAAGGAGACGACCTGAATGGTCAGGATTGCGGCGGGAATCCCCAAGGGGCTGCGCTTCGCCGCCACCCCCGATGCGATGCCGATCGCCGAGGCTGAGGCGTTGGCGCGGGCGTTGGCCCGCTGGGAACCCTCCGACGACGCGGCCAAACTGCTGGCTGACCGCGCCGCCGATGCCCGCGCCGGCCAGGAGTATCTCGACGTGTTCCACATCGAGGACGCCCGCACCTGGGACCCCAATGCGTTGTGGTCCCAGCTGACCTCGGCGTCACCGGATCGGCTCAAAATCCCGTTGGGCCGCAACCCCACCACCGGCAAGACGGTGTTCTTGGACCTCAAGGAAGCCGCCGAGGGCGGCATGGGGCCGCACGGGATGATGACCGGGATGACCGGCTCGGGCAAGTCCGAGACCTTGCTGCAGTTCGCCCTGTCGATGGCCATGCTGCACCCCCCGGAAATGCTGCAGCTGCTCCTGGGCGACTTCAAGGGCGAGTCGGCGTTCGCTCCGTTGGCTGACCTGCCGCACGCCAACGGCGGGGTGATCTCGAACATGGCCGAGAGCGCCCACAAGCTCGACCGGTTCGAGGATGCGCTCAACGGCGAGGTGGCGCGGCGGCTGCGGATTCTGAAGAAGACCGGATACAAAGATGTCCGCGACTACGAGCGGGCGCGCGCCACCACCCGCCCCGACCTGGAACCGCTGGGCGCACTGGTCATCATCATCGACGAGTTCTCGGAGTTGCTGCGGCTTCGCCCGACGATCGCCGCGGTGTGCGACAACGTGGGCCGCCAAGGTCGGGCGTTGTGGATCCACATCATCAACGCCTCGCAGAGGGCCGAGGTGGGCAAAATGGCCGGGCTGATCGCCCAGCAGACATTCTCCATCGGCCTGAAAGTCAAAGACGCCGCCCAATCCCGGATGGCCATCGACTCGCCGCGCGCCTTCGACGACCTCAAAGGCGCGCCGCAGGGCACCGGGTTCCTGGTCTATGAGGGCGACCATTTCAAGTTCCGCAGCTGGCTGGTCTCGGCGCCGTTCGTCCCGCCCAAAGCCGGCGGCCCGCAGCGCCGCCTGACCGAAGGGCAGTTCGTCGACGCCCACCGCTTTACCGGGGCGGTGGCCCCGTTGCCCATCGACATCGAGGTCACCGACCCGCTGGCCCAGGACGTGGCGGCGATCGGCGACATCGACGACGAACCGACGGTCGACGCCCAAACCGTGTGTGATGTGCTCGTCGAACGGTTGGCCGCGGCCGGGCGCGACCGCCCGCCGATGCACCGGTTGTGGCTGCCCCCGCTCGATGACACCGCCGAGATCGGCGTCGATGAGATGGCCCAGGAGTTCTGGGGCCGGTCCTGGTTGGAGGTGCAACCCGACAGTGGGCTGGTGATCCCGATCGGGCGCGGCGATGACCCGTTCGCCCACACCCAGGACCTGGTGTCGGTCGACCTAGCCGGGGCGGGGGGCAATGTCGCCATCGCCGGGGCCTCCCAGTCGGGGAAATCCACGGCGTTGCGCACCCTGATGATGATGCTGGCGATCTCCCACAGCCCGCAGCGGGTGCAGTTCTACTGCCTGGACTTCGGCGGCGGGAAACTGGCGGGCGTGGCGGGTCTGCCCCATGTGAGCGCGGTCGCGGCGCAGGGCAACGTGGAGACGATCGGGCGGGTGCTGGACTCCATCGAGTCGCTGGTCGCGCAGCGGGCACGGTCGTGGGAGCAGGCCGGCATCGACCTCACCGAGTTCCGGGCACGCAAGTTCGGGGGCAAGGCGGGAGCCGTGCCCGACGACGGCCACGGCGACGTGTTCCTGGTGATCGACAACATCCGGGTGCTGCAATCGGACTACGCGCTGACCAATCGCCTGGTCGCGCTCAGCGAGTCGGCACTGAACTACGGCGTGCACCTGGCGATCACCTCCGGGGATTGGCTGTCGATCAAGAACCCGATCATGAACAAGATGGGCACCAAAATCGAACTGCGGCTGGCCAGTTCGACCGAATCGCAGATGCAGGATCGCAAAGCCGCCGCCGAGATCCCCAACCAGCCGGGCCGGGCCATGCAGCTGGGGGGCCGGCACATGCTCATCGGGGCTCCCGTCGCCGGGCCGGGCCGCCACATCATCGCCGCCGACGGCGAGGACGGGGCGATGTCGGAGCAGGAAGCCGTGGTCGCGACCGCCGCCGAGATCGCCGGCGCGTGGCAGGCCCGTGGCGTCGTCGCGGCGGGCCGGATGCATGTACTGCCCACCGAGGTCCGCCTCGCCGAGCTTGCGGCGGCGCCGCGCGGCACCCTGCGCCTGGGGGTCGGAGAGCGCGGCATGGACACCGTCGGGATCAATCTCATCGAAGGCCCGCACTTTCTGGCGGTCGGTGCCGCCGGGTGCGGGCGCAGCACCGTGCTCAAAACGGCGATCACCGCGATCAAGGAAACCTTCACCCCGGAGGAGGCGTTCCTGCTCGTCTTCGACGTCGGGATGGGGTTGATCGACGCCTACGACCCCGACTATGTGCGGGTCTATCAGAACAACCTGTCCACGATCGCCGCGGTGACCGACGAACTGGCCAAGAAACTGCACCAGCGCCGCCCCCCGGCGGGGTTGAGTCCCGATGAACTGGCCCGTTGGCGGTTCACCGGCGAGCGGGTCTTCGTCATCGTCGATGACCTCAACCTGATGACCCCGGCGGGGGTCGGGGCGGCGCAATCGGTGCTGGCGCCGTTGAGCGCGCTGATGGAGCGCGGCCGCCAAGTCGGGCTGCACGTCATCGCCACCTCCATTCTGGGGCCGAGTTGGTTCGGGATGGCCGCCAGCAAGTTCGTCTCGGCGATGCAGACCGGCGGCACCGGGCTTCTGGTCATGGACGGGCAGGGCGAAAAGATCCGGGAGGACGTCAAAGCGGCGCCGCGGCCGCCGGGACGCGGCGAGTTGGTGTATCGGCGGGCCGGCCGGCAGATGATGCAGGTCGCGCTGCCGCCCGCCCGGCAGACCGACGGCGCCGCCGACGCCGCGGGGAGCCAGGACTACTGGTGATCGCCCCGGCAACCCGCCAAAAAGACTCAGGCGTGAACAAGAAATGTTCAATGATGTGTAGTAGTGTCTCGAATTGTGCGACAGGGTGTATAGTGACGATCGGACATTAGGATCGTCGGCAATTGCTAGCAACAAAGGAGTGGGGACATGTTGATTGACGTTTCGGTCCAAGGGGTGCAGGCCGCATCCGCGGCGACGGCGGCGCTCTCGGGGGAGACCATGGGCCATGTCGGACAGGCCGCCGCGGCGGGAATGGTGATCCCACCGGCGTTGGACCCCGATATCTCCCCCCTCAACGTCGCCAAGATCATGGCCTACACCCAGGAGGTGGCGGCGGTGCTCGCGGCCTCGGGGGCGCTGCAGGATCTCTACGCGGTGGCAAACGGATTGTCGGCCACCACCTATGACCTCACCGACGCGATGGCCGCGGTCGGCATCAACGCGGTCCTCTAACGCAGATCCCCTCCCGATCCCGATAGAGCCAGAACATGCCCAATCCCGGCGAGCCGCCCGAAGTCACCTCCGGTGAGTTCTGGGGCGGCCCCGGCGCGGGCACGTTTTTCGCCTCGGCGGCGCAGCTGGAGGCGCTAGCCGGGATGATCATTGGGATGCTGGGCGGGCACAGCGCCGTGGAAGCGGCGCTCAACGCCAGCTGGCCGGCTCCCACCGGCACGGCGGCGGTGGCCGCCAACGTGCCGCACATGCTGTGGCTGGGCACCGTGGCGACGATGCTGCAGACCGCCGGCGCCCAGATCGCGGCCACCGGCGAGCAGTTCGAGGTCGCGAAGATGGCGACCCCGACCCCGGCCGAAGTCGCCTACAACCAGTCCGAACACGCCGCGCTGCAGGCCGCGAACTTCCTGGGTTTCCTGACTCCCTACATCATGGCCACCCGGGCAGAATACGCCTCCTACTGGGTGCGGGGGGTCTCCAACAAGACGGCCTACGAGGCGGCCAGCGCCGCCGGGGTGCAGGCGATCCCGCCGGTGCCGCCGC
>JAUPLT010000151.1 GCA_030836785.1 Actinomycetota bacterium | reverse complement strand
TCCAGGTGTCGGCCAGCACGTCCGCAAGGGTGCCAATGCCTTCCAGTCGCTGCACTTCTACGTCGCTGGGATTCAGCGGAGCCGGGTGCAAGGGCAACGGTCGGGGCTTGCCGTAGCCACGGGAAATCCGTTGGGTGGGGATCAACTCCCGCAGGTGTTGAAACGACCAACGGTTGAACGGCGGGTCCTGCCAATTCAGAAGGGTCACACGCGATTCCTCCGCAGGCGGGAAACCTGACATCAGCGGCAGATCCGACATGGGCATGACCCTACCGGGGGCGGCCGGTGCTACGGACGGAGACGCGACAGCTGGGTCATACGGCAGAACCCAATCGCCGCCTTCCTCCTCCGGGCTCGTCCCTCGCCCGGCGCAGCCCAACGTCTCGCTCCTCCCCCGCCTCGTCCCTCGGCGGCATCGTCGACTCGACAGTCAGGCGGCGGACGTCACCCGGTAGACGTCGTAGACGCCTTCGACGTTGCGCACCGCGTTGAGAACGTGGCCGAGGTGCTTGGGATCGCCCAGCTCGAACGTGAAGCGACTGACGGCGACCCGGTCGTCAGAGGTCGTCACCGAGGCCGACAGGATGTTCACCCGCTCATCGGCGAGGACCCGAGTGACGTCGGAGAGCAACCGGTGCCGATCGAGTGCCTCAACCTGAATGGCCACCAGGAAGACCGACGTCGGGGACGGGGCCCACACCACGTCGATGATCCGCTCGGACTGGAGCTGCAGGTCAGCCGCATTGGTGCAGTCGGTGCGGTGCACGCTCACCCCGCCGCCGCGGGTGACGAAGCCCATGATGTTGTCGCCGGGCACCGGTGTGCAGCATTTGGCGAGCTTGGTCAGCGTCCCCGGCGCCCCCGGCACCGCGACACCGGTGTCCTCGCTGCGACGGTGGCGCACCGACATGGTGGTCGGGGTGGACCGCTCGGCGAGCTCGTCCTCGGCGCCGTCAGCGCCGCCGAGTTGCGCGAGCAGGCGCTGCACCACGTGCCGGGGCGAGACGTGTCCCTCCCCCACCGCGGTGTAAAGCGCCGAGACGTCCGCGTAGCGCAGCTCACTCGCCAGTGCGGCCATCGCCTCGCCGTTGACCAGCCGCTGCAGCGGAAGCCCTCCACGGCGAACCTCACGGGCGATCGCTTCCTTGCCGCTCTCCAACGCCTCCTCGCGCCGCTCCTTGGCGAACCACTGGCGGATCTTCGCCTTCGCCCGCGGCGACACCACGAATCCCTGCCAGTCACGCGACGGACCGGCGTTGGGCGCCTTGGAGGTGAACACCTCGACCAGTTCGCCGTTTTCGAGCTTCCGTTCGAGAGCGACCAGACGGCCATTGACCCGCGCTCCGATGCAGCGGTGGCCGACCTCGGTGTGCACCGCGTAGGCGAAGTCGACCGGGGTCGAGCCGGCCGGCAGCGTGATGACGTCACCCTTCGGGGTGAACACGAAGATCTCCTGGACTGCCAGGTCGTAGCGCAGCGACTCAAGGAACTCGCCGGGGTCGGCGGCCTCCCGCTGCCAGTCGAGCAGCTGCCGCATCCAGGCCATGTCGTCGATCTCGGCCGCCGAGGTCGGGTGCGAAACCGTGTTGCGTCCCTTGGCTTCTTTGTAGCGCCAGTGCGCGGCGATCCCGTACTCGGCGGTGCGGTGCATATCCCGGGTGCGGATCTGCACCTCCAGCGGTTTGCCTTCCGGACCGACGACGGTGGTGTGCAGCGACTGGTACACCCCGAACCGCGGCTGGGCGATGTAATCCTTGAACCTGCCCGGCATGGGCTGCCACAGCGAATGCACCACACCGACCGCGGCGTAGCAGTCGCGGATCTCGTCGCAGAGAATCCGCACACCGACCAGGTCGTGGATATCGTCGAAGTCTCGGCCCTTGACGATCATCTTCTGGTAAATCGACCAGTAGTGCTTGGGCCTGCCCTCGACCGTCGCGCCGATCTTCATCGCCCCCAGCGCGGCGGTGATCTCCGCACGCACCTTGGCCAGGTAGGTGTCCCGCGACGGCGCCCGGTCCGCCACGAGGCGCACGATCTCTTCGTAGCGTTTGGGGTGCAGGATCGCGAACGACAGATCCTCCAACTCCCACTTCACCGTTGCCATGCCGAGCCGATGGGCAAGCGGGGCAATCACTTCCAACGTCTCGCGGGCCTTGCGGGCCTGCTTCTCCGGCGGCAGGAAACGCATGGTGCGCATGTTGTGCAGCCGGTCGGCCACCTTGATCACCAGGACCCGCGGATCGCGGGCCATCGCGATGATCATCTTCCGGATGGTCTCGCCCTCGGCCGCGCTGCCCAACACCACCTTGTCGAGTTTGGTCACCCCATCGACAAGGTGTCCGACCTCGTCGCCGAACTCGGCGGTCAGCGCCTCCAGGGTGTAGCCGGTGTCCTCCACGGTGTCGTGCAGCAGTGCGGCCACCAGGGTGGTGGTGTCCATGCCCAGCTCGGCCAGAATGGTCGCCACCGCCAGCGGATGGGTGATGTACGGGTCCCCGGAGCGGCGCAACTGGCCCTCGTGTTTGGACTCGGCGACTTCGTAGGCCCGCTGCAGCATCGACAGGTCGGCCTTGGGATAGACGGCGCGATGCACCGACACCAACGGCTCGAGCACCGGGTTGACGGCTCCGCGCTGTGCGGTCATCCGCCGCGCCAGGCGGGCCCGCACCCGCCGGGATGCACTGGACGGCTTGGGGGCGTCCGGGGCTTTCGGGGCGTCCGGGGCTTTCGGGGCGCCCGGGGCCTTCGGAGTATCCGGGCCTTGCTTGGCCGACGATGTCTCGGGGATTGCTTCGGCGACCGGCAGCGATCCCGTGACCGTGTCCTCTGCCATGTTCACCTCCGTTGCGCGCGCACTGCGAGGATATCGCCTCCGCCCGCCCCGGCCACTGCTTGCACAATTCTGAGATTTTCTGAGAATTTCCTTTACTAGGCGGCCCATGACGCGCGATACTGATCTCGATGCCTTTGCGGGCGAAACCCTCGCAATAAGGGGTGATGACGCCGTGTTCCCACTATTTCGGTTGAATGGCGACCTCGTCAGAACGAAATTGCATAGGGGCGAGCGGCCGGCACCCAGTCCCCAGATGTATCAGGTGAGTGACCGGCTGCAGGGCAGGACGGTCAGCGTCCCCGGACCGGAGATCGCCGCCGCGGTGGCGGCATGGCTCGCCGACTTCGATGTGCACAGCCCGTTGGTCGATGCGCTTGCCGACGCCGCGCGGGCCGGGGATTGGGCTGCCGCACGCGCAATCGGGGAATGCCTCTCGGTGGACGTCAGCTTCGCGTCCTGAACAGCGGTCAGACCCGCTGGAGGCTGTGCACGGGAAGCGGTTGGAGCAGATCCCGCCCACCCAACGTCACGAGTTCCATAACCACCGCGGCGACCGTGACGACGGCACCGGCGTCGGTGAGCAGATCCCGGCTGGCGGCCAGGGTTCCCCCGGTCGCCAGCACATCGTCGACGACAGCCACCCGGCGGCCGGCCAGTTCGATCCCCTCGCCCGGAATCTCCAGGGTTGCGCTGCCGTACTCCAGGTCATAGGTGCGGCTGAACACCGGTGGCGGCAGCTTGCCGCTCTTCCGGATGGCCAGCACGCCCACGCCGAGACGGTGGGCCACCGCCCCGCCCAGCAGGAAGCCGCGGGCGTCGATTCCGGCGATCAGATCGGCGCCGGCCACCAACCGGGCCAGTGCGTCGGTGATCAACGCGAACCCGTGGTCGTCAGCCAGCACCGGAGTCAGGTCGCGGAAAAGCACACCCGGTTGCGGAAAGTCGGGCACCTCGCGGGTCAACGCGGCCAGGATCCCCGCCACGGTTGCCGCACCATCCGGGCCGATCTCCGGACTCATGGCGCGAGCCGCCAACGGTCCATGTTCCAGCCGGCCCCCCACCGGGTGGGGTTCGCCTCGACGGCGAACATCTTCTTCGACGCCAGAACTGTGCGCTGCTGGCGGTACAGCGGCAGCGTGGGCACATCGGCCCACAACATCGGTGCCGCGTCGGCGAGCAGCCGGATCTGCTCCTTGGGGTCGGTGGTGGTCGACAGCGCGGAGATGATGCCGTCGATCTGCGGGTTCGAGTAACCGGAAAGATTGTTGCCGTTCCCGGTGTGCAGGGCGTAGGCGTCGAACGCCGAGGATCCCGTGGAGCCGCTGCCGGTCGCTCCGCCGGTACTGGCCAGCAAGGCGTCGATACCGCCGTCCCGCAGAGTCTGCGGACCGGTCGAATCGGTGGTCGCGTCGACGACGGTGATCCCCGCCGCCGCGCAGGCCGATGTGATCGCCGCAATGGTGGCAGCCAGCCTCGGGTTGGGCGCCTGATAGCCGATGCGCACCGTCAGCGGAACACCCTGAATCGCCGCCCGCGCCGCCTCCGGGTTGGCCACCGCAAACGCACCGCCCTCCGCGGCGGACTCGGCTCCGCTGTAGGCGTCATCGGCCACCGGATTGAGTCGGGCGTTGGAGACCGGCGTCCCGGCGTTGCGGGCTATCACGTCGCGCGGGGTGCACAGCGACACGGCACGACGCGCCTCCGGGGTGGCCAACGCCCCGCGGACCCCGAAGATCAACTGCTCGATGCCGCCGGACGGTAGTTCGGTGCGCTGGTAATCGTCCGGCGCGGTGAGGGTTCCGGACGAACCGGTGGCGACGTCGACCACCTGGAAAGTGCCGTTGTTGACGCGATCCTGGACGTCCACGCCGCGCGGCCACACCACGACCCGCTTGGTGACCGGCTGGGCACCCCACCATTTGTCATTCGCGGTCAGGACCACAGCGCCCTCGGAAAGGACCGAGTCGATCTTGTAGGGGCCCGAGGAGGGGAACCGCTTGAGGTCGATGTCGGGGCTGAGTTGCCAGATGGTGTTCCAGGCATCGGCGATGCGGGCGACCACCCCCGGGTTGCCGCCGAGCAGCGACGCCGGGATGTCGAGACCCAGTTCGTCGCCGATCACGTGGGAGGGCATCAGCGAGGTGGCGGTGAACAGTTGGTTGTAGTCGACGACGCTGCGGCCGGGAAAGAAATTGACCCGCGCCTTCTTCTGCCCGGACTGGCATTCGATGCCGGCGATGTCGAGGTAGCCGGCCTGACTGGCGGCGTCGAAGCCCGGATAGCGTCCGGACTGGGCCGCCCAGGCCAGCACCATGTCGTCGCAGACCACCGGCTTGCCGTCGGAGTACACCGCGTCGTCGGCGATCTGGTAGTCCACCACCAGGGGCTCGCGCCCGACCACCGACACCGAACCGAAGTCGGTGTCGGCCAGCACCTGCCCGTCCGGGCCGTGCAGTCCGAAGCCCGTCAGTGTGCGGGCGAATGCCTGGGCGCCAGCCGATGCCGCGCCGCCGACGGTATTGGCGTTGTACGTGGTCAGCACGCCGTCCACGGCGTAGTTGACCTGCTCCGCCGCCCCACCCGAACACCCGCTCAACGCGGACGGCGAGATGACGACGAAGACGGCCGCGGCGGTCGCCACCTTCCAGCGAGCGCGCCCGCTCACCGCCGAGCGACCGGGGCGCACTACTGGTCGCCTGCGCCGCGCTTGCCGGAGGGCCGACGCGGCCGCAGCGGACGGGCCCCTGGTTCGGGGGCCGCCACCGCCGCGCCGGCGCCCACGGCCACCGCTTCGGCTGACGCCGCCGCGGCGTCGCCGCTGGCCTGCTTACGGCGATTGAGCACCTTGCGATTGTGGTTGCGGACCTTCTCGGTGCGCTCCCGCAACGTCACCAGCAACGGTGTGGCGAAGAAGATCGATGAGTAGGTGCCGACGATGATGCCGATCAACTGCACGAGGGCAAGGTCCTTCAGGGTGCCCACACCGAGGATCCAGACCGCCACCACCATGAGCGCCACCACCGGCATCACCGAGATGAGGCTGGTGTTGATCGAGCGCATGAAGGTCTGGTTGATCGCCAGGTTCGCCTGTTCGGCGAAGGTACGGCGGGTGGTGTGCTCGAAACCCTTGGTGTTCTCCTCCACTTTGTCGAACACGATCACGGTGTCGTACAGCGAGAAGCCCAGGATGGTCAGCAGGCCGATCACCGTGGCGGGGGTGACCTCGAAGCCCACCAGGGAATAGATACCGGCGACGGTGATCATGTCCAAACCCAGCGAAAGCAGGGCCGCCATCGCCATATACCGCTCGTAGCGCATGGTGATGTAGATGGTCACCAGGATCAGGAACACGGCCAGGGCGATCAGCGCCTTCTGGGTGATCTGGCCGCCCCAGGTCTCGGAGACCGCGGAGTCGCTGATGGCCTGCTTGCTCGGCTTTCCGTCGGACCCCTTGGGCTGGAAACTCTCGAACAGCGCGTCGCGCACCTCAGCGGCCTCGTCGTTGTTGAGGGCCTCCGAACGGATCTGAACGGTGGCGCTCGGGCCGTTGCCGACGATGACCACGGACTGGGGCGCGACGCCGAGCGTCTGGGTGAAGACCTCCTCGACCTGGGTGACGCTGGCGTTCCCGTTCGCACCGGCCACCGGGAAGGACACCTTGGTGCCGCCCTGGAAGTCGATGCCGAAGGTGAACCCGCGCAGCACGATGCTCGCCGCGGCCAGCGCGACCAGCAGGCCGGTGATCAGGTACCACAGTTTCCGCTTACCGACGACGTCGAAGGCGCCGGTGCCGGTGTAAAGCCGGGTGAAGAACCCGTGCTGAGGCAGTTGACTGCCGACCTGCGCCGAGGAGGTGCTGGACGCAGCGGACGCGGTCACGTCGAGGTCGTTGCTGTTGTCGGTCATCATCCCTGTCCCGTCCCGGCACCCACCGCGGTCTGTCCGGCTATCCGCCGCTCACGAGCGATCTGCTGAACTGCGCCCAATCCGTTCAGAGCCGGCTTGGACATCAGCGACGACTTCGACGCCAGGTACACCATCGGCCAGGTGATCAGGAACACCACCACCACGTCGAGGATCGTGGTGAGGCCGAGGGTGAAGGCGAAGCCCTTCACCTGCCCGACCGCGAGGAAGTACAGGACCGCAGCAGCCAGGAAGCTGACGGCGTTACCCGACAGGATGGTCTTGCGGGCCCGCGCCCAACCGCGCGGTACCGCCGACCGGAACGAGCGGCCCTCCCGGATCTCGTCCTTGATGCGCTCGAAGAACACCACGAACGAGTCGGCGGTGGTGCCGATACCGATGATCAGACCTGCGATACCCGCCAGGTCCAGGGTGTAGTTGATGTATCGGCCCAGTAGCACCAGGATGCCGAACACCATCGCACCCGAAGCCACCAACGACAGGGCGGTCAGCAGGCCGAGTACCCGGTAGTAGACCAGCGAGTACAGCAAGACCATGGCGAGGCCGATGGCACCGGCAATCAACCCCGCGCGCAGCGAGGTCAATCCCAGTGTCGCCGACACGGTTTCGGCCTCCGAGGATTCGAAGGACAGCGGGAGCGAACCGTACTTGAGCACGTTGGCCAGTTCCCGTGCGCTGTCCGGGGTGAACGGCGGGTCGCCGCCACTGATCTGGGTGCGCCCGCCGGGGATGGCCTCCCGAATCTGCGGGGCGCTGACCACTTTGGAGTCCAGCGTGAAAGCCGTCTGGGTGCCGATATTGGCGGCCGTCCAATCGGCCCATGTCCGGGAGGCCTCATCTTTGAAGCTCAGGTCGACGACGTAGGTCGCGCTCTGCTGGTCGAAGCCCGAGGATGCGTCCTTGATCTGGTCCCCGCTGATAAGTGACTTGTCGAGGATGTAGACGGCCTTGCCGTCGGCCGAGCAGGTCACCAGGGGCAGGTTCGGGTCGTCGTTTCCGGCGAGTACGTCTTCCTCGCCGCAGCGCTCAGCGACGTACTGAACGGCGAAGATCAGCAGCGTCTGGTTGGTGCTCTGCCGCAGGTCCTTCTCGAACTTGATCCGCGCGGCGAGGTCCTGACGTGGATCGGGCGGCCCGGGGGGTTTCGGCGCGCCGGGCACCGGGGGCGCCCCGGGCGGCGGGGCCGCCCCGGGCGGCGGGGC
>JAUPLT010000150.1 GCA_030836785.1 Actinomycetota bacterium | reverse complement strand
CGCGGGTGCCGGTGCGGCCGGTTTGGGCGCGGATGGGACGGGGGGCGCCACCGCTGCTGCCACCGGTGCGCTCGGAACCGCCGGCGACGCGGGGGCCGGGGCCGGGGCGGCGACCGCCGCCTTCTCGGGCGCTGCCGGGGCCTTGGCTGGCGCCTTTGCCCCGCCGAAGGCTTCCCGCAACCTGCGGGCGACCGGCGCTTCAACTGTCGAGGACGCCGACTTGACGAACTCGCCCAGCTCGCTCAGCCGACCGAGTACTTCCTTGCTCGTGACACCGAGTTCCTTTGCTAACTCGTGTACGCGGGCCTTACCTGGTGCCACTACATCTCCATCTCTATGAGGAGCGGTGGGTAAGCCGCGCCTCGGGTTTAGCTACGACGCATGGTCATCGTCGGGACTTCACGGTGTGCTCATGTTCTTCGCTACCTAGTTGTCGTGTGCCGAGTGGGCGGGCGCTTCTCGAAACTTCTCGAAGTGCTCGACCACAGCGGACGTATCCGGTGAACCGGTGATGCGCAGTGCTCTCGCGAACGCCCGCCGCCGGATCGCTGCCGACAGGCAACAATCATCGCGGTGCAACCAGGCACCACGGCCAGGGAGGCATCCTGCTGTGTCAACGGCGACGGCGAATTGACCGTTCCCCGTCGACACGGCTACCAACCGCAGCAATTCGACGGCCAACTCTCGCTCCCGGCAGCCGATGCAGGTACGCACCGGTGCCGGTCTCTCGCGCTGGATCACGGCTGAGTCTACCGTCACGACCGCCGGATCGCTGAATCAGGCCCGGGCCGCCAAACCCTACGGCTGATGGCCGACGTTCTCGGGCTCCGGCGCGTCGCTGCGAATGTCGATGCGCCAACCGGTGAGCCGGGCGGCCAATCTGGCGTTCTGGCCTTCTTTACCGATCGCCAGGGACAGTTGGAAGTCGGGAACGATCACCCGTGCGGCCCGCGCCATGGCGTCGATGACCTCCACCGACACCACCTTGGCCGGGGACAGCGCATTGGCGACGAAGCGTGCCGGGTCGTCGTCGTGGTCGATGATGTCGATCTTCTCCCCGGACAACTCGCTCATCACGTTGCGTACCCGCTGACCCATCGGACCGATACAGGCTCCCTTGGCGTTCAGTCCGGACACCTTCGACCGCACCGCGATCTTGGAGCGGTGCCCCGCCTCCCGTGCCACCGCGACGATCTCCACCGACCCGTCGGCGATCTCAGGCACCTCCAGCGAGAACAGTTTGCGCACCAGATTGGGGTGGGTCCGGGACAGCTCGATGCGTGGTTCGCGCGTGCCGCGGGTGACTCCGACGACGTAGCAGCGCAGCCGCTCGCCGTGCTCGTAGCGCTCGCCCGGAACCTGCTCGGCGGTCCGGATGGTGCCCTCGGACCCCTTGGCTTCGGTACCGAGACGCACCACCACGTTGCCGCGCTCATTCTCGCGGCGGTTCTGCTGCACCACCCCAGCGACGATGTCGCCCTCACGGGCCGAGAACTCCCCGAATATCCGCTCGTTCTCCGCGTCGCGGAAGCGCTGCAGCATGACCTGGCGCGCCGTGGTGGCCGCCACCCGCCCGAAGCCCTCCGGGGTGTCGTCCCATTCGGCCACGACGTTGCCGTCCTCGTCGGTCTCCCGCGCCATCACCTTGACCGTTCCGCTCTTGCGGTCGATCTGGATTCGGGCGTCGGGCTGGTGTCCCTCGGTATGCCGGTAGGCGGTCAGCAGCGCTGTCGAAATGGTGTCGAGCAGCTCGTCGACGGAGATACCCCGGTCGACCTCGATTGCATGCAGCGCGGCCATGTCGATGTTCATTCCCGGTTCACGCCCCTCTCTGTCGTTTCGGGTGTCCCCGCCGTCGTTTCGGGTGTCCCCGCCGTCGTTTCGGCTGTCCCCGACTCACCCGGGCGCGTTAGTCCGGCCAGTTCGAGCTCGCGGGTGCTCGGCGGGGAAAACTCGACCTGCACGACGGCGCTTCGCACGTCGGCCAGGTGGATTCGGCGGACCATCCATCCGGACCGGGCCCGAACGACGAAGTCGGCCGAGCCGTCGGACACCTCGCCCAGCCGTCCGGTCTGGGCGGTTCCGTCGGCCAGGACGATCTCGACCCGCCGGCCGCGGGCCCGACGGAAGTGCTTCTCGGTGGTCAGCGGACGGTCAACCCCGGGCGACGTGACTTCGAGGAGGTAGGTGCCGGCCGCGCCGTCGACCGCGTCCAGCAACTCTGACGCGGTCCGGGACAGCTCGGCAAGGGTGTCCAGATCGAGCGGAGAGTCGCCGTCGGCGACGACGCGCAGTCGCGGCGGCTGGGTCCGCGCGTCGATCGTCACGCCTTCGATCTCATATCCGGATCGCTCGAAAGGCCCGCTCAGTAGTTCGATCACCTGCTCTGGGGAGGGCAGGCCCGGTGAAGATGAGCCCGGGTTCCGTTCGGTCACGGCGAGCTCCTTCTGTTGAGTTGTGGCGGGCGGGTGAGGCCGGGCACCACGATACGCCTGCGATCGGGGCGGCAATGGCAGGATGATCGCGTGCACCCCGCCCTTCCCCGCGCCACGTCGGGTTCGCCACCGGATTCTGTGCTCAGCCGGCGTCGGGTACTGGTGCACGGCAGCCGGGGAATGCTGGCGCTGGTGACACTCGCCGCGCTGCTCCCCGCCTGTGGTTCCGATCAAGCCACCGGCCCCGACCCGCTGGAGCCCGAACTGGCCGCAGCCCGGTCCGATGCTGCGCTTGCCGCTGCCGCGGCCGACGCCGCTCCAGCCCTGGCACCGGCGTTACGCGTGATCGCCGACGAGCGAAACCGCCACGCCGCCGCGCTGGTGGAGGAACTGGCTCGGGCCGCAGGAAAGCCCACACCGGCAGCGGACTCCCCCGGCGCCACCGCATCGGCCACCGCATCGGCCACCGCCGCGCCGTCGCCCAATCCCCCGCCCGGAGTCCGGGAAGTCGCCGACGCGCTGCGCCGTTCTGCCGACAGCGCGGCCAAACTCGTCCCGACACTGTCGGGGTACCGGGCCGGGCTGCTCGGCTCGATCGCGGCGGCGTGTACGGCCGCCCACACCGTCGGACTCGCTCCCGCAGGGCAGTCGCGATGACATCTCCGACCGGCCCGGAACGCCCGGAGTCCCCAGAACAGGCGGCGCTCTACGACGCGGTCGGCGCCGAACACGCCGCGATCTACGGTTACGGCGTGGTGTCTGCGTACAGCCTGCCCACCCGCAATGAGCTCATTTCTGAAGCGATGGCCCAGCACCGCGAGCGCCGGGAGTCGCTGGTGGCGATGCTGGCAGCGCGAGATATCCCGGCGCCACTGCCCGCTGCCGGATACCAGTTGCCGATGCCGGTCGGGTCGCCACCCGAGGCCGCGCGCCTGGCGGTCCGTATCGAGGATGACTGCGCGGTGGCCTGGCGGGCGGTGCTCGAACAATCCGAATCCGACGAGGACCGCCGGGTCGCCCTCACCGCGCTGACCCAGTGCGCGGTTCTTGCGGCGCGGTGGCGCCGCGTCATCGGTGCCTGGCCGGTGACGAGGGCCTTCCCCGGCGGCAGCGAATAGCCACCGACCGGGGCGCGGGCGACCGAGCTGCCGCGTCTTAGCTGCTGGCGTCTTGGCTGCTGGCGTCTTGGCTGCCGGCGAGGACTGCGGCGATCTCGCTGCCGGCTCCGGCGACCGGGATCTCCCGGCGCTCGTCGGTGAACCGGTTGCGCAGTTCGACCTTTCCGTCAGCCCACCCGCGGCCCACGACGACAATCCACGGCACGCCGAGCAGTTCGGCGTCCTTGAACTTCACTCCCGGCGAGGCGGTGCGGTCATCGAGCAGCACCTCGTGGCCGGACAGGTCGAGTTCGGCGGCCAGTGCCTCCGCGCCCGCGCGTGCTTGGACGTCCTTGTTGGCGATCACCACATGAACATCGAACGGCGACACCGAGGCCGGCCAGCGCAAACCCAGCTCATCGTGGTGCTGTTCGGCGATCACCGCCACCAGCCGAGAAACCCCGACGCCGTAGGAACCCATCGTCAACCGGACGGGCTTGCCGTCCTCGCCGAGAACATCGACGGTGAACGCGTCGGTGTACTTGCGGCCCAATTGGAAGATGTGCCCGATCTCGATGCCGCGGGCACTCACCAGCGGGCCTGCGCCGTCAGGTGAGGGGTCGCCGTCACGGACTTCGGCCGCCTCGATGGTGCCGTCCGGGACGAAATCGCGTCCGGCGACCAGTCCAACGACATGCTTTCCAGGCTCGTCCGCACCGGTGATCCACGACGTGCCGGTCGCTACCCGTGGGTCCACCAGATAGCGAACCCCATTGGCCTGCAGAGCCTTCGGGCCGATGTACCCCTTCTTCAGGTAGGGATGCCTCGCGAAGTCACCGTCGTCGAGAAGGGCGTATTCGGCCGGATCCAACGCAGCACCGAGACGCTTGTCGTCGACCTCGCGGTCACCGGGGAGACCGATCGCCAGAAGTTCCCAGTCCCCGCCCGGGGTCCGCACCTTCAGCAGCACATTCTTCAGTGTTTCGGCGGCGGTGACGGCCCGGCCCAACGCGCCGTTGGCCCACTCCACCAGAGTTGCGATGGTCGGGGTGTCGCCGGTGGTGTGCACGACCGGATCGGGCAGACCGTCGGTCCGCGCGGCGGCCGGCGCGGGCGTCGTGACCGCCTCGACGTTGGCCGCGTACCCCGATTCCACGCAGCGGACGAAGGTGTCCTCACCGATCTCGGACTCGGCCAGGAACTCCTCCGAGGCGCTGCCGCCCATGGCGCCCGACACCGCCGAGACGATCACGTAGCGAATCCCCATGCGCGCGAACATCTTCTGATACGCCTCGCGGTGGGCCAGATACACCCGGCGCAGTCCGGCGTCGTCGGTGTCGAAGGAGTAGGAGTCCTTCATGACGAACTCCCGGCCGCGCAGGATCCCGGCGCGCGGGCGTGCCTCGTCGCGGTATTTCGTCTGAATCTGGAACAGCAGAACAGGGAAATCCTTGTAGGAGCTGTACTCGCCCTTGACGGTCAGGGTGAACAGTTCCTCGTGGGTGGGCCCGAGCAGGTAGTCGTTGTCGCGGCGGTCCTTGAGCCGGAAGACCCCGTCGCCGTACTCGGTCCAGCGGTTGGTCGTCTCGTACGGGGCCCGCGGCAGCAGCGCCGGGAACAGGATCTCCTGGCCACCGATGGCGACCATCTCCTCGCGCACCACGTTCTCGATCTTGCGCAGCACCCGCAGGCCCAGCGGCAGCCAGCTGTAGAGGCCGGGCGCGATCGGGCGGACATAGCCGGCCCGGATCAGCAACTTGTGGCTGGGAACTTCGGCGTCGGCCGGGTCGTCGCGCAGCGTGCGCAGGAACAGCTCGGACATGCGGGTGATCACAGCGGGCAAGCTTAGTCAGTGCTGTAACGGTGGCCTTCTGACGAGGTCAGCATTGGCTGGGGCCGAGGTCAGCATTGGCTGGGGCCGAGGTCAGCATTGGCTGGGGCCGAGGTCAGCATTGGCTGGGGCCGAGGTCAGCATTGATGCGGGGCCGACCCGCCCAGCAGCACCTGATCGTAGCTGCGGGCCAGGTGTTCGACCTCGGCCATGAAGCCGTCGAGGTCGACTCGGCGTCCGGAGATCCAGGTTCCCTCAACCGTCATGGTCTCCTGAAGCCTGGCCGGATCGACGGCATAGGGGTCGGTGTTGAACAGCACGAGGTCGGCGAGCTTTCCCGCCTCGATGGAGCCGATTTCGTGATCACGTTTCTGCTGCCAGGCCGCATTGATCGTGTGTGCCTGCAGCGCCTCGTCGAGTGACAGCGCCTGCTCGGGCCCGTGGACGGCGCCCGACACGCTGGCCCGGGTCACCGCATTCTGGATGTTGAGCCACGGCAGCGGGGGCGAGAGGTAGCCGTCATTGTGGAACGTCGGCCGCACCCCTCCGTCGTAGGCGTCCCGGTAGGGCTGCCAACGCGCGCCGTAGGACGGATCGAAGATCACCCCGTCGTACAGATCGCCCCAGTACAGCGACTGGAAGGGCGACATGGACGCACTGACGCCCAGCGCGCCGGCCCGCATGCACTGCTCCCGGGTCGGGGTGGCGAAGTGCTCAACCCGCCAGCGGTGATCCGAGCCTTTCAACCCCAGCCGAGTCAATGCCTGTTCATAACCGTCCAGAACGACGTCGATGCCGGCGTCGCCGTTGATATGGGTCGCGATCTGGGTGTTGGAGTCGGCGAACTGCTCGATGAGGCTCAGGAACTGGTCCGGCGTGTAGTTCAGCACCGAGAGCCCCGGCGCGGTGCCGACCGGGACATCGGCGATCCGGGCTCGCGCGGAGTCGAGGTAGGGAACGCTGATGGCGGCCGTGCCGATCGACGGGCTGCCGTCCATCCAGATCTTGTAGCCGACCCGCTGGATCATGCCGGAGAGCGGACCGAAGTCCACCTCCGAGTGCGCGCCGGGGTCATAGGTGGCCTGGTAGAGCGAGTAGCGAACCGGACAGCCCGACAACCCTGCGAGCGCCTCCATCGGCGCCCGCAGCCTGGTCAGGAAACCCAGGTCCCCGACGGCGGTGAACCCGTTGCGCGCCAGGGTCGAGTACCAGGCCCCGAGGTTCACCAGCGGCGACGGGACGACACCGGGCAGAAAGGCGGCCATCGCCATCAGGGTGGCCTGGGTCTCGTAGCCGACCCCGCCGGCGGTGCCGTCCGGTCGGCGGGTCCACCGGGCGTCGGGGGTGTCGGCCGGCGGGGTGGCGTTCGTCCAGCCGAACAATCCGGTGGCCCGGGAGTTGAAGTAGAGGGCGTGGCCGGTGATGTCGAAGATCAGCACCGGGTGATCGGGAAAGTACCGGTCCAGACTCGCCCGGTCGGGCATCGGGATCGACAACAGCAGGCGATCCAGTCCGTTGAAGAGCAGCGGCTGCCCTACTGGGGTCTGGCGCCGCAGTCGGTCGAAGAGTGCCTCGACGTCGTCCCAGGTGGGGAATCCGACGAACGGCGCGATCCAGTGCGCCGGCAGTTGACAGAGCACCGCGGCCGGGACCGGATGGTCATGGGCCTGGATGAATCCCGGCATGAGCACGCCGCCGCCGAGGTCCTCGACCGTGGCGCCGGGGGCCGCCGCCCGGCATTCGGCCAGCGAACCCACCGCGAGGATCGCACCGGAGTCGGGGTCCACCGCGACGGCCTCTGCGCGGGGCCGGGCCGGGTCCATCGTGATGATCGACGACGCTGTGAGAATCACCATCGACCTCACAGTAATTCAGAGCTCGCCGGCTTCGACCGCTTCTCGGGTGTGCTGGGCGGCGGCAATCTGCTTGGCGCTGAACCCGATCCAGAACGAGCTGACGCCGACCAGCACGGCCACCGCGGCGATCCACAGCAGCGAGTAGGTGTATCCGGCGTCGAGGGCGTCGAGTTGGGCCGGGGTCATGCCGGCCACGGGTCCGGTCGTCCCGCCGAGGTAGAGGGTCCGCGAGATCTGTACCGCCTGGATGACCACCAGCACCAGCGGTCCGCCGAGGTTCTGGGCCATCAGCGTGATGGCACTGACCGGACCGATCTCACGGGGCCCCACCTCGGCAACGGCGCATAGCGGCAGGATCACCGAGATGACACCGATACCGAATCCACCGATGACGATCGGCAGCAGCAGGTCCGGGAAGTACGGGATGGTGCGGGTCAGCGTCGACCCGAAAAGCATGGCCCCCAGGACGAAGACCCCGCCCCCGATGATCAGCCAGCGCGGTGCGATATGGGGAGCCAGCTTGGCGGTGAGCAGGTTGCCCAGGCCGAGGGCAACGGCGAACGGGATGAAACCGATGCCTGCATGCAGGGCGGAGTACCCCAGCACATCCTGGACGTACAGCCCGATCATCACGGTGAGTGCCAGCATGACGCCACCGGCCAGGAACAGGGAGGTGAAGGTCGCCACCCGGTTGCGGTCGCGGAACAGCCACAGCGGCACCAGCGGATGGTCTGCGCTGCGCTCCACGGTGAAGAATGCGATACCCAGCACCATCGCGGCGGCCCCGGCGCCGATCACCCAGGGATCCGTCCAGCCCCGCGGTGGCCCCTGGGTGAACACCAGCACCGCGGCGGTGCACCCAAGTGTGGCCAGCAGCGCGCCGGTGAAGTCGAGCTTGAGCCGCTCGTGGCGGGTCTCCTCCAACCGGGTCAGAGCGATCCAGATGATCAGGACACCGATCGGGAAGTTGATGAGGAAGGCCAGCCGCCAGTTGATGACGGTCAGCGCCCCACCTACGACCAGCCCCATCACCGACCCGAGGCCCTGCATGGCCGCCGACATGGCCATCGCCTGATTTCGGGCGTGACCGACGGCGTAGGTGGTGGCGATCAGCGCCAGGCCGGTCGGCGCGGCCACCGCCGCACCCATGCCCTGGACGGCCCTGGCCGCGATGAGCAGCGCCCCGTCGGTGGCCAGCCCGCAGGCCATCGAGGCGATCGTGAACACCCCGACGCCGGAAACAAAAGCCCGTTTGTGGCCGATGGCGTCGCCGACCCGACCGCCCAGCAGCAGCATGCCGCCGAAGGTCAGCACATACGCGGTGATCACCCAACTCCGGGCGGCGTCGGACAGTCCGAGTTCTGCCTGCATGCGCGGCAGGGCGACGATCACGATGGTGCCGTCCAGCGTCGCCATCAGCTGCATGCCGGTGATGGCCACGATGGCCACCCCCAGCACCCTGGAGGCAAGAGGTTTGGCCGGCGGTTCGGGGACGCTGACCTCGGACATGGGTAGCTACCCTACCGAGCGACCAGCCGGATACGGCCCCAGTCGGCGGCCCAGCGTCACCCCGCCCAGGCTCTGCCGCCGGACGCGCGACTCAGATATCGCCGGCGTCGATGGCTTCCTTGACTTCCTGGGCGTGCGCCACCTCGCGGGCGGTGTAGCCGATGAACAGGGCCACCGCACCGACGATGACCGCGACCGCCGCCACCCATAACAATCCGTACGTGTAGCCCTGGTCCAGGGCGTGCAGCTGGGCAGGATCCATGTTCTTCACCGGCCCCGTGGTGCCGCCGAGGTACAGCGTGCGTGAGGTGATGACCGCCTGGATGACGGCCAGCACCACGGGTCCGCCGAGGTTCTGCAGCATCAGGGCGATAGCCGACACCGGACCGATCTGGTCCAGTCCGACACCGGCGATGGCCGACACCGTCAATGGCACGACGATCATGCCGATGCCCATACCGCCGATGGTGATCGGCAGGACGAGGTTCGGGAAGTACGGGATGCCGGCGTCCAGGGTGGAGCCGTAGACCATGGCGCCCAGCACCAGCACGCCACCGGCGATGACCAGCAGCCGCGGCGGGAAGAAGTTCACCAACTGCGAGGAGACGGCCAGACCGACCCCCAGCGCGATGACGAACGGAATGAAGCCGACACCGGCACGCAACGCGCTGTAGCCCATGATGTCCTGCACGTACAGGCCGATCAGCACGGTGAGGGTGAACATCACCCCGCCGGCCAGGAATATCGCGGCGAAGGTGGCCAGCCTGTTGCGATCACGGAACAGGCTGAACGGAACCACCGGGTTGACCGCCGTCCGTTCGACCAGGACGAAGGCCACGAAGGCGCCGATGGCGGCCACTCCGGACATCAGGGTCATCGGGGCCAGCCACCCGTTCTCCGGTCCCTGGGTGAATCCGAACACCGCCGCGGTACAGCCGACGGTCGCCAGCAGCGCGCCGGCGGCGTCGAGTTTCATCCGCTCACGGTGGGTTTCCTGCAGCGTGGTCCGCGCCAGGTAGATCACCAGGATGCCGATCGGGACGTTGACCAGGAACGCGAGCCGCCAGGAGACCTCGGTCAGCGCCCCGCCCACAACCAGGCCCATCACCGATCCGACACCGGTCATCGCGGCGAACACCGCGGTGGCGGCATTGCGGGCCGGACCCTTGGGGAAGGTGGTGGCGACCAGCGCCAGCCCGGTCGGCGATGCGATCGCTGCGCCAACACCCTGCAGCAACCGGGCGACCACCAGCGTGGTCTCGTCCCAGGCGATACCGCAGAGCACGGAGGCGATCGTGAACAGCGAGACACCGACGATGAAGGTGCGTTTGCGGCCGATGGTGTCACCCAGTCGGCCGCCCAGCAGCATCAGGCCGCCGAAGGTCAGCACGTAGGCGGTGATCACCCAACTGCGGCCGGCGTCGGAGAGATTCAGCTCATCCTGAATCTTGGGAAGAGCGACGATGGCCACCGTCGAGTCCATGGTGGCCAGCAGTTGCATCCCGCCGATCGCCACCACGGCGGCGATGAACCGCCGGGAGGGAAGCCCGGTATCGGGGCCGGTGCGGTCAAGTTCGGAAGGGTCTCGCCGCGCCGGCACAGGCCGATCGGCACCGCCTGAGTTACGGAAACCAGAACGGCGCTGTGTCGCGCGGTCGGCATCGCTAAGAGCCGTCATAACGGCCTACCCTACCTCAAAATTAAGAAGACTTTAAAGTCTCGATAAAGTCTCGGAACGCCGCGACGGGTCCTACGACGATCACCGCAGGTGGGCGAATTCCCTCTTCCCGAATTCTTTTCGATGCCTCGCCGAGGGTCGTCAGCAAAACCTTCTCAGCGGCGGTCGTACCGTGTTGGACGACGAGAACGGGCGTTTCCGCAGGCCTTCCGCCCTTAAGCAGCACACCGGCGAACAATTCAATGCGCTCGACGGCCATCAGCAAAACCAGAGTTCCCGTCAAACGCGCCAGCGCCGGCCAATTCACCAGGGATTCCGGATGATCCGGCGACAAGTGGCCGCTGACTACGACGAATTCGTGATTCACCGCCCGATGCGTGACCGGGACACCAGCCATGGCCGGAACGGCTATGGCGCTTGTCACACCCGGCACCACCGTGACCGGGACCCCGGCCTCGGCGCAGGCGATGACCTCCTCGAAACCGCGGGCGAAGACGAACGGGTCGCCACCCTTGAGCCGAACCACGAACTTGCCGGCCCGTGCGTGCTCGATGAGGACGTCGTTGATGGCGTCCTGCGCCATCGCCCGTCCGTAGGGAATCTTCGCCGCGTCGATCACTTCGACGTGCGGGGCCAGTTCGGCCAGCAGTTCCGGCGGCGCCAACCGGTCGGCGACCACCACGTCGGCGTGCGCGAGCAGCCGCCGGCCGCGCACCGTGATGAGTTCGGGATCACCCGGGCCACCGCCAACCAGCGCAACGCCGCCAGGAACGACGTCGGGGGCGCTTGCGGCGACGAGGTCGGGGGCGATCCGGCCCTGCTGGAACGCATCGCGGATGGCCGACCGCACCGCGGCAGATCGTCGGTGCTCCCCACCGGCCAGGACTCCGACCAGGAGGCCCTGGTGGTCGAAGGACGCCGGGGTGACAGCACTGCCCTCACGTCCGGCGTCGGCCCGGACGCAGAAGATCCGCCGCTGCTCGGCCTCGTCGACCACGGCCGCATTGACGTCCGGGTCATCGGTGGCGGCGATGGCGTACCAGGCGCCCGCAAGGTCGCCGGCGCGGTAGTCCCGCACTTCCAGGGTGATGCCGGGCTGCTGATCGGCCAGCGCCTCAACCGCCGGCGTGGCGGCGCGGGCGACGACGTGCACGTCGGCCCCGTTGGCGATCAACACCGGCACCCGGCGCTGGGCCACGGTGCCGCCGCCGATCACCACGACCCGCTTCCCGGCCAGTCGCAGCCCGACGAGGTAGGCGTTCTCGGTCACCGGGGCAAGCCTAGAACTGCGGCCCGTTCAGCGAACCGCCGGACTGACTGTGGGTGGGCGGCGGGATGGGTGTGCAGGTAGGAGGCGTGCACGGCCCTCTGCACCGCACCGTCGGCGCCCCGTCCGCCGTCGGCGGCGGAGAACAGCCAGGCCGGTCGCACCGCCTCGCTGAACTGCACCGCGGTCCGGTGGAACTCATGGCCGGTGGCCCGCTGTCCGGTGTCGAAAAGCGGCGAATCGGCGGCGGCGACGGCGTCACGGTAGCCCAACGTCAGCCGGGAGGTGAACCGGGCCGTGCCGGCCAGCACCCCGCACATCGGATGTCCGTCAAGGTCGGACATCAGATAGGTCAGTCCGCCGCATTCGGCGTGCACCGGCGCCCGCCGCGCCAGCAACGAAATCTCCTCGCGCACAGCGATGTTGGCGGCAAGCTCGGCGGCGTACTGCTCGGGGAAGCCGCCCGGCAGCAGCAGTGCCGAAGTGTCGGGCGGCAGCGTGCCGGTGATCGGGTCGAACTCCGCGATCTGGGCACCCGCCGCCCGGAGCAGTTCGTCGCGTTCGGCATAGCCGAAGGTGAAGGCTCTGCCGGCGGCCACCGCCACGACCGGGCGGCCCGGTACGGGTGCGCCGATCACGTCCTCCGGCGACCAGGCCGGGCCCGGCACCGACGCGCCGGCGAGGGCGAGGACCGCACCCAGGTCGACATGCCGGGCGACCAGGTCGGTCATCGCCTGCACCGCGTCTCGCGCCCGCGCGCCGTGCTCGGTTGCGGTCACCAGACCGAGGTGCCGCGAGGGCAGGCTCAGTGCCTCCGCCCGCGGCACCGCTCCCAGCACCGGCACACCCACCGCATCGCAGGCCTGCCGCAGCACCTGTTCGTGTCGGACCGACCCGACCCGATTGAGGATCACCCCGGTCACCCGAACGTCTCGATGGAAGGTCGAAAAGCCCTGCACCGCAGCACCGATGCTCTGGCTCTGCCCTCGGGCGTCGATGACCATCAGCACCGGTGCCCGTAGCAGCGCGGCTACCTGGGCGGTGGATCCGCGTGCCGGGGTCAGCAGGTGTTCGTCGATACGCCCGTCGAACAGGCCCATGACGCCTTCGACCACGGCGATGTCCGCGTCGCACGCGCCGTGCCGGAACAGTGGGCCGATCAGATCCTCGCCCACCAGGACCGGGTCGAGGTTGCGGCCGGGGCGACCGGCCGCCAACCCGTGATAGCCGGGGTCGATGAAATCCGGCCCCACCTTGAACGGGGCGACCCGGTGGCCTGCCCGGCGCAACGCCCCGATGAGACCCGTTGCGATGGTGGTCTTTCCGCTCCCTGAGGACGGCGCGGCGACGATCACGGCGGGGACGGTGCTCACCGGCTCACCCTGCCGCTACCACTCGATCCCGCGCTGGCCCTTGCGACCGGCGTCCATCGGGTGCTTGACGCAGATCATCTCGGTCACCAGGTCGGCGGCATCGACGAGGGGTGCGGGCGCGTTGCGGCCGGTGATGACGACATGCTGGCGACCGGGCCGGGCCAGCAACGTGTCGACCACCTCGTCGACATCGACCCAGCCCCAGACCAGCGGGTAGGTGAACTCGTCGAGGACATAGAAGTCGTGCTCCTCGGCGGCGATTCGGCGGGCGATCTCGGCCCATCCTTCGGCAGCAGCGGCCGCGTGGTCCTCGGCCGAACCGGCTTTGCGGCTCCACGACCAGCCCTGTCCCATCTTGTGCCACTGGACCGGCCCGCCGAGTCCCCGCTCAGTGTGCAACTGGCCGAGGTGGCCGAACGCCGACTCCTCCCCGACTTTCCATTTGGCGCTCTTGACGAACTGGAACACCCCGATGTTCAGTCCGGCGTTCCAGGCCCGTAATGCCATGCCGAATGCGGCGGTGGACTTGCCCTTTCCAGGACCGGTGTGCACAGCCAGCACGGGTGAGGTGCGGCGCTGCCGGGTGGTCAGTCCATCGTCGGGGACAGTCACCGGCCGGCCCTCCGGCATCAGGCCACCTGACGCACAGCGGCCGTCAGGGAGTCCGCGCGCAACTGATCGGGCCGCAGTAGCTGAGCCCGGAGATGGCCGGCGAGTTCGACCGCGAGTCCGAGCCTGACGAAACCGGTCTCGCAGTCCACCACCACCGCTGCGGCATTCTCTGCCACCAGCCGGGCCGCGGCGATCCGGCTGCGCCCCAACGGGTCCGGCCCACCGGTGGCTCGGCCGTCGGTGAGGACCACCAGAAGTGGGCGCCGCGTCCGGTCCCTGACCCGTTCACGCACGATCACGTCACGGGCGGTCAGCAGGCCCTCGGCCAGTGGGGTGGTGCCACCGGTGTCGAACCGCCGCAGTCGCGCTGCGGCGATGTGCGCCGAGGTGGTGGGCGGTAGCACCACCTGCGCACCGCCGCCTCGGAAGGTGATCACGGCGACCTTGTCTCGACGCTGATAGGCATCGCGCAGCAGGGATTGCGCGGCCCCGCCGACGGCGGCCATCCGATCTCGAGCCGCCATCGACCCCGAGGCGTCGACGACGAAGATCACCAGGTTGCCTTCCCGGCCGATCCGATCGGCACGCCGGATGTCCCCCGCCTGCGGGCGCAGCGGACCCGCGCCGGCGGCGTTGTCGGCGGCGGCGAGCAGTGTGCCGAACAGATGCACCCCGTAACCGCGGTCCGGGTGCGCGCTCGGCCGCACCGCGGCACCGGTGGAGTTTCGCGCCGCCGACCGGCGGCCGGCGCTGCCCTCCCCCACTCCCGGCACGGCCAGTGCGCGGGGCCGGAAAGTCTGTGACGGGGCGGCCGACGGTCGGGTGGTCGAGCCCGAATTCTGCTGACGGACAGTGGTTTCGGCCGTTACATCGGATGAACTGCCGCCCGGCGGGTCGGGATCGGGCGGGTCGGGATCGGGCGGGTCGGAATCAAGCGCCGGATCGACATCCGGCCCCTGAGCGGCGGCCGACAATGCGGCGTCAAGGTCCGCCGAGTCGAGTCCGGGGTCGTCGAACGGGTCCCGGCGGCGGCGGTGCGGCAGCGCCAGTTCGGCGGCCACTCTGATGTCCTCGACCTCGACGGTGACGCGGCCCCGCCAGGCCGCGTGCGCCACCGCGGTCCGGGCCACCACGAGATCCGCGCGCATCCCGTCGACGTCGAAGGCCGCGCACACCGCCGCGATGCGGTCCAGTTCCGCGTCCCCGAGGACGACGTGTCCCAGCAACCGTCGTGCCGTACCAATCCGCCGGGCGAGGTCGCTGTCGGCGTCAGCGTAGGCCGCGGCGAATCCGACCGGGTCCGCCTCATACGCCAATCGGCGACGAATCACCTCGCTGCGCACCGGGATCTCCCGGGACGCCGCCACATCCACGGTGAGTCCGAACCGGTCCAGCAATTGCGGCCGTAGCTCACCCTCCTCCGGGTTCATCGTGCCGATCAACACGAACCGCGACGGGTAGGAGCACGACACACCGTCACGTTCGACGTGCACCCGGCCCATCGCGGCGGCGTCGAGCAGGACGTCGACGAGATGGTCGGGCAGCAGATTGACTTCATCGACGTAGAGCACGCCACGATGGGCACGGCTCAGCAGTCCGGGTGAGAACGCGTGTTCGCCGTCACGCAGCACCTTCTGCAGGTCGAGGGAGCCGACCACCCGGTCCTCGGTGGCTCCGATGGGAAGTTCGACCAGCCCGGCATCCGGATCGGCGTCGGCGAGCACAGCGGCAAGCGCACGAACCGCGGTCGACTTCGCGGTGCCCTTCTCCCCTCGGATCAGCACCCCGCCGACCTCCGGTCGCACCGCGCACAACAGCAACGCCAATTGCAGCCGGTCGTGGCCGACGAGTGCGCTGAAGGGATAGGCCGGGGTGCTCACGGCGCGGGTGCCCGCAACATGGGGACATGCGGAATGCCGTCTTCGACGAATTCGGCTCCGTTGCGGTTGAACCCGTGCTTGGCGTACATCGCGGTCAGGTAGGTCTGGGCGTTCAGGTGACAGGGGTGATCACCCACCTCTGTCAGGGCAGCCGACATCAGCCGGGCACTGTGGCCGTTGCCCCGCTCGGCGACGGCGGTGCAGACGCGTCCGATGCGAAATATCTTGCGGCCCTCCAGAGAATCCTCCAGCAACCGAACCGTGGAGACCACCGAACCGGCACTGTTCTCAAGCCAGAAGTGCCGGGTGCCACCGACCAGGTCGTACCCGTCGAGTTCGGGATACGGGCACTGTTGCTCGACGACGAAGACCTCGACGCGCAGCGTCAACAGTCCGTACAGGGCCGCCGCGTCCAGATCCGGGCCGCGACTGCGCCGCAGTGCACCGGTCACACCACGTCCGCGGTGCGGCCGCCGAGTCCGAGAACTCTGGTGCCGTGCTCCCACACCTCTTCGAACAAGCTCGGCTCCTCGGAGAGCTTGGTCCCCAGCGAAGGCACCATCTCCCTGAGTTTCGGCTCCCAGGAGGGGTATTCGGCCGGGAAGCAGCGCTGCATCACCTCGAACATGGCAGGGACCGCGGTGGACGCCCCGGGCGAGGCGCCGAGGAGTCCGGCGATGGACCCGTCGGCGGAGGCGAGGACCGTGGTGCCGAACTCCAACACCCCCAGCTTCTTCGCGTCGCGGCGGATCACCTGAACCCGCTGCCCGGCGATGTCGAGCTCCCACTCGTTGCCCTGGGCGGTCGGGGCGAACTCGCGCAGTGTGTCGACCCGATCGGCGTAGGACTGCAGCAGTTCGCTGACCAGGTACTTCACCAGCGACAACTCAGTCAGGCCGACACCGATCATGGACAGCAGGTTGTTCGGCTTGACCGACAGCGGCAGGTCGGTGACCTTGCCGGTCTTCAGGAACTTCGGCGACCAGCCGGCGAACGGCCCGAACAACAGCCACTCCTTGCCGGTGATCACTCTGGTGTCCAGGTGCGGTACCGACATCGGCGGCGCACCGAGCGGGGGCAGGCCGTACACCTTGGCGTGGTGGCTGCGGGTCAAGTCGGATTTGTCGGTGCGCAGCCACTGCCCGCTGACCGGGAACCCGCCGATGCCGCGCACCTCTTTGATACCGGCCTTCTGCAGCAGTGGCAGCGCCCAGCCGCCGGCACCGACGAAGACGAACTTGCTTGTCAGTGTTTGCTTTTCACCGGTCCTGCGATTGAGAACCTTGACCTTCCAGCTGCCATCGGACTGCTGGTCCAGGTCACGCACCTCATGACCGAAGAGGGTATTCATCCCGCGGGTGGTGCCGAATGCGAGCAGTTGACGCGACAGCGAGCCGAAGTCGACATCGGTGCCGCTGTCGGTCCAGTTCAGCCCGACCGGCTTGGAGAAATCGCGGCCGGCCGCCATCAGCGGCAGGCGCCGGGTGAACTCGTCGGCGTCGTCGATGAACTCCATGGACGCGAACAACGGGTTGCGCACCAGGGTTTCGCGGCGGCGCCGCAGATAGTCCACGTTCTCGGCGCCCTGCACGAAGCTGACATGCGGCACCCGGTTGAGGAAGCTGCGGGCATCGGTGATGATGCCGTGCTCCACCGCATAGGACCAGAACTGCCGGGTGACCTGGAACTGCTCGTTGACGTTGACCGCCTTGGCGATCTCGATGGTGCCGTCGGCCTGCTGCGGGGTGTAGTTCAGCTCGCACAGGGCCGAGTGTCCGGTGCCCGCGTTGTTCCACGGGTCGCTGCTCTCCGCGGCGGCCGCGTCGAGTCGCTCGATCAGGGTGATCGACCAGTCCGGCTCCATCAACCGCAACAGTGCGCCCAACGTCGCACTCATGATCCCGGCTCCGACCAGAACGACATCCGTCCTCGAGTGTGCAGACATACCGGTAGGTTATCCCGCCGCGATCTACAGTGGGCCCGTGACCGGGGCCGCAGCCGAATGGACCGATCTAGGGACCGCTCAAGGGACCGCCGAGTGGACCGAAGACGTGCTGCCCGGCTACCAGCGGACGACGCTGCCGCTCGGCCCCGATCCCGACGGCGAAGGCGATTTGTCGGCGACCCTGGTGCGCCGGGCCGACGGCGGGCCAGCGCGGGCGACCGTGCTGGCGGTGCACGGGTTCACGGACTATTTCTTCAACACCGCCCTGGTCGACC
Source organism: Actinomycetota bacterium (assembly GCA_030836785.1). Lineage (GTDB taxonomy): Bacteria > Actinomycetota > Actinomycetes > Mycobacteriales > Mycobacteriaceae > Mycobacterium. The sequence continues at coordinate 21,334 of JAUPLT010000150.1, read as the reverse complement.
ACTTCGCCGAACGCGGCTACCGGTGTTACGGCATCGACCTGCCCAAGTGCGGGCGATCGTGGCGCTCCGGGCAGACTCCGCACTTCACCACCGATCTGGCCCGCTACGACCGGGCTTTGGAGTCGGCCTGCTCGCTGATCGCCGCCGAGAATCGCCCCGCCGGCGATCGGAGCAGCATCCTCGTCTACGGCCACTCGACCGGCGGACTGGTGGTGTCGCTGTGGTTGGACCGGGTGCGCAGCCGCGGTCACACCGCCGGACTGATGCTGACAGGCCTGGTACTCAACAGCCCCTTCCTCGACCTGCGCGGGCCTGCAGTACTGCGTACCCGGGCCGTCCGCACCGCACTGGGCGCGGTTGCCAGGATCGACCGCACCCGCGTGCTGCGGCCGGCCGGGCAGGGCGGTTACGGTCTGACCCTGCACCGCGACTACCACGGCGAGTTCGACTACGACCTACGGTGGAAACCACTGGGTGGATTTCCGATCACCTACGGCTGGATCCACGCGATCCGGCGGGCGCAGGCCCGGTTGCATCGCGGACTCGACGTCGGTGTGCCCAACCTGATGCTGCTCTCCGATCACACCGTCTCCGAGACCGCCGGAACCGAGGTGATGCAACGGGGCGACGCCGTCCTCGAGGTGACCCACATCGCACGGTGGGCGGGCTGCATCGGCAACCGGCAGACGATCGTGCCGATCGTCGACGCCAAGCACGACGTGTTCCTGTCCCTGCCCGGCCCGCGGGCGCAGGCCTACCGCGAACTCGATCTGTGGTTGGGCTCGACGTTCAGGGCGCCGTGAAGCCTCAGCGTGCCGTTAAGTCAAAGCCCCAGGGCAATTCGAGGCGGTGCCGGCTCAGCAGTACGGGATCGGCGAGGATGTCCCGGATATCGCCGTCAGCGACGACGGCACCGGCGTCCATGATCACCGCCCGTTCACAGAGTTGGGCCGCGTAGGGCAGATCGTGGGTGACGATCAGCAGCGTCGTCTCCAGCGAGCCCAGCGTCGCCGCCAGTTCCCTGCGAGCCACCGGATCGAGGTTCGCCGACGGTTCGTCGAGGACGAGGATCTCCGGCCGGCAGGCCAGCACCGTCGCCAGTGCGGCGCGCCGCCGCTCGCCCGCCGAGAGATGCGCGGGGCTGTGGCCGGCACGGCCGGTCAGTGACACCACGTCCAGCGCCGTTCGCACCCGCTCGGCGAGTTCCGCGCCCTGAATACCGAAATTGGCGGGGCCGAAGGCGACATCCTGAGCGACGGTGGGCATGAACAACTGATCGTCGGGATCCTGGAACACCACGCCGACCAGCTGCCTGATCTGGCGAAGGTTCCTGCGCAGCAACGGCATGCCATTGATCTCGACCGTGCCGGAGGTGGCGGTGAGCACCCCGTTGAGATGAAGCATCAGCGAGGTCTTCCCCGCGCCATTCGGGCCCAGGACCGCCACCCGCTCACCGGCGTGGACGGTGAGGTTCAGACCGTCCAGCGCCCGATGTCCGTCGGGATAGACGTGCACCAGGCGGTCGACCCGCACGGCGGGCGTCATCGCAGCGTCCAGGCCGAGAGCGCGACCAGCACTGCCGCGGTCGCGGGCAGCATGGCCGCCACCCACACCCGGGCCGGGGCCCGCGCCGCGCCGCCGGAACCGATCGCGAGGTCCGGAACGGTTCCGGAATAGCCGCGCGACAGCATGGCTAGGTAGACCCGCTCCCCGCGTTCGTAGGAGCGGAGAAACAAGGTGCCCACGCTCGTGGCGATCGCACCCGCCTGGTGCAGGGTGCGCGGCGAGTCACCGCGCGACAACCGCGCCATCCGCATCCGGCCCACCTCTGCGCCGAGCACATCGACGTATCGCACCGCAAGAACCAGCACCGAGGTCACCAGGGCGGGCACGCCCAGCCGCGACAGCGCCAGCGGCAGTTCCCGGGCGGCGGTGGTGGCGGCGACGGTCAACGACGCCGCCACCCCCAGCGTCCCCTTGATCACGATGCCCCAGGCGGCGTACAGGCCCGACACCGACATCGACAGTCCCACCACGTCGACGCGCCGGCCACCCTCCGCGAAGGGCAGCAGAATCGCCAGGACCAGGAAGGGTGCTTCGATGAGCATCCGCGGCAGCACCCACCGCGCCGGTATCCCCGCTACCCACCACACGATCAGCAGGATCACCGCATATCCACCGAAGTGCCAGAACTGCTCTCGCGGCGTGGCGACAACCGCGAGCACGAACACCACCAGCGCGACGATCTTGACCTCGGCCGGCAACCGGTGGACGGTGGACCGGCCCTCGCGATACAGCGGATGGGAATGCCCGGCGCCCAACCTCAGTCACCGCCGGAGACGGGAGGGGGCCCCGCTCGAGACGAACGCGCGATGAACCGGAACAACCCGGCCGCCAGGGCAAGGGTGATCACGACCCCGATGATCCCGGCCAGCCCGCCGGCGCCGTCGAGGCCGCGAACGGAGTAGTCGGCCAGCGGCGAACCGGTCAACGGGTGCGCGCGGGCGTGCTGAGCGATGCACTGCCCGGTTAACACCTCCTCACCGCCGCGCTCAGTGATCCGGCACCCCTGAAGCGTCGCCGAATCCAGCCCGTCCGGACTCGAACTCGCGAGGTAGGAGAGGCCACCGGCGATCAGCAGGGTGACGGCGAGAAATCCGATCCAGAACCCGCGCGACCTCGCCGCCGATGTCACGCCGGCACCTCCATCCGGTGGGACTGGTTGCGCAGCAGGTAGACCAGGTCCGGTCGGGCCCTGGCGACGGCGGTCACGGTCAGTGCGGTGATCACTCCTTCGCCGAGACCGATCAGCACGTGGGTACCCAGCAGGTAGGCCGTCACGGCGGCCAGCGAAGCCTGGGCCGACCCGCCGATCGCGTACTCGAGGACGAAACCCATTGCTGCGCAGACCGTTCCGAGTAGGGCGGCGACGAAGCCGACGAAGCCGAGTTGCCGTGCGGACAGCGCCGCGGTCCGGCGCAGTAGGTGCGCCACGGCCACCGCGGTCGCGTAGCCCGCCGCCACCCCGATCACCGCGATATTGGTGATGTTCGTCCCCAATGCGCTGACGCCACCGTCGGCGAACAGCAAAGACTGCACGACGAGCACGATCGCGATGCACAGGATCCCCGTGTAAGGGCCGACCAGGATCGCCGCAAGCGCACCACCGAGCAGGTGGCCGCTGACGCCGGGCAGGATCGGGAAGTTCACCATCTGCACCGCGAAGATGAACGCCGTCACCAGTCCGGCCAGTGGAACGGCCCGCTCATCGAGTTCGGAACGGGCGCCGCGCACGGCCACCGCTACCGCCACCGCGGCGATGACGCCGAACAGCACCGACGTCGGCGCCGAGACGATGCCGTCGCTCATGTGCATCGCCGAGAACGTCACCGTCGTCACCGTCGAACCCTAGCAATCATCTGTCTAACTGAACAGATATTTCAGCCGTCGGCCGGCCGGCGTCACGAGGCGTGAGCGGCGCCGATCCAGTGCAGCAGCTGGTGGACGGTCTGGTCATCGAGGTGGTAGCTGACCTGACGGCCGATCCGCGTCGAGGTCACCCAACCCTGCTGACGCAGCACCCGTAGGGCCTGCGAGACCGAATTCTCCGAACGTCCGACCGCCTCCGCCAGCTCGCCGACGCAGATGCCTGGAACCCGGTGCATGCTCAGCAGAATCTCCAGCCGGTTGGGATCCGACAGCAGATCGAACCGCTGCGTCCAGCCGCGGATGTCCACATCGGACAGCGCAGCAGAAACCTGATCGACCCGATCACCGAACTGCGCCACAAACGGAATCTAACTCAACCGCCCGTTCTGAACCGTGCCGCTACAGCGGCGTCACATAGTGACCGCTGATGCCGCCGTCCACCAGGAAGGTCGACCCGGTGATGAACGAGGCGTCGTCACTGGCCAGGAACGCAACCGCGGCCGCGAGCTCCTCCGGTTCGGCGAACCGTCCCATCGGCACGTGCACCAGGCGGCGCGCAGCGCGCTCGGGATCCTTGGCGAACAGCTCCTGCAGCAGCGGTGTGTTGACCGGACCGGGACACACGGCGTTGACCCGGATGCCTTGCCGGGCGAACTGGACGCCCAGTTCGCGCGACATCGCCAGCACACCGCCCTTGGAGGCGGTGTAGGAGATCTGCGACGTCGCCGAACCCATCACCGCGACGAACGACGCGGTGTTGATGATCGACCCCTTACCGGCCGGGACCATGTGCCGCAGGGCTGCGCGGCAGCACAGGTACACGCTCTTGAGGTTGACGTCCTGCACCCGCTGCCACGCCGGTAGCTCGGTGTTCTCGATGAGGTCGTCATCGGGCGGTGAGATACCGGCGTTGTTGAAGGCGATGTCGACCGACCCGTAGGCGGCCGCCGCGGCGTCGAAGAGGTTGTCGACCTGTCCTTGTTCCGAGACATCGACCGCCACGAAGAGTCCCTCGAGTTCGTCGGCCACCCGTCCACCGGTGTCGGGATCGATGTCGCCGACGACGACGGTGGCGCCTTCCGCACGCATACGGCGGGCGGTCGCCAGCCCGATGCCGCTCGCGGCTCCGGTGATCACGGCCACCTTGCCGGCCAGCCGTTGGGTCAGATCGACTCTTGTCCAACCCCGGGTCACTTCGTTCCTGCCCTCCGGCGCCACTTAGCTCTCTCCCATCGCGAAGAAGACGTTCTTGGTCTCGGTGAAATGCTGCGGTGCGTCGGGCCCGAGCTCGCGGCCCAGCCCGGAACGCTTGAACCCGCCGAAGGGGGTGCTGTAACGCACCGAGGAATGCGAGTTGACGCTGAGGTTGCCCGACTCCACGGCGCGCGAGACCCGCAGCGCCCGGGCGAGATTGTCTGTCCATATCGAGCCGGACAACCCGTAGTGGGTGTCGTTGGCCAACGCGATCGCATCCGCCTCGTCCTCGAACGGCAGGACTGCGACGACCGGGCCGAAGATCTCCTCGGTGACGACGCGATCGGTGCGCTCGGGAACAAGCACTGTCGGTGGGAACCACCAGCCGGGTCCGGTCGGCGCCGTACCGCGGAACGCCACCGGGGCGTCCTCGGGGACGTAGGCCGCGACCGCGTCACGGTGGGTGGCTGAGATCAGCGGACCCATCTCGGTGCGGCGCTCGGCGGGGTCACCGACCACCACTCCGGTGACAGCCGGTTCGAACAACTCCATGAAGCGGTCGAAGACGCTGCGCTGCACGAGAATCCGGCTTCGTGCGCAGCAGTCCTGGCCGGCATTGTCGAACACCCCGTAGGGGGCGGTGGCGGCGGCCTTCTCCAGGTCGCAGTCATCGAAGATGATGTTGGCGCTCTTACCACCCAGTTCCAGTGTGACCCGCTTGATCTGTTCGGCGGCACCAGTCATCACCCGGGTACCGACCTCGGTGGAACCGGTGAACACGAGTTTGCGGACGTCTGGGTGGCTGATCAACCGCTCCCCCACCACGGAACCCTTACCGGGCAGCACCTGAAACAGATCCGGCGGCAGGCCTGCCTCCACGGCCAGTTCCGCGAGTCGGATGCTGGTCAGCGGCGTCCACTCCGCGGGTTTGAGCACCACCGCGTTACCTGCCGCGAGTGCGGGGGCGAAACCCCAGGAGGCGATCGGCATCGGGAAGTTCCACGGGGTGATCACTCCAATCACCCCGATCGGCTCGTGGAAGGTGACGTCGAGTCCACCGGCAACGGGAATCTGCTTACCGGTCAACCGTTCCGGGGCTGCGGCGTAGTACTGCAGCACATCGCGGACGTGACCGGCCTCCCACTCCGCAGCCGAGATCGGGTGGCCCGCGTTGGCAACCTCCAACGCAGCGAGTTCGCCGATGTGGGAGTCGACCACCGCGGCGAAGTCGCGCAGGGCGGCAGCCCGCTCCGCGGGTGGCTTTGCCGCCCAACGCCTCTGGGCGACCTTCGCGCGTGCGACGGCGTCGTCGACGGCAGCGGTGTCGAGCAGGTCGACGGTCCGCACCGCCTCTTCGGTGGCGGGGTTGATGACGGTCGTGGTCGTCACGTGCTCACTTTCGCTGTCGCATAGATCCGGGCGGCGTCCACCAACCCGCCGAACAAGCGGAGGTCGTCGAGGTCCTCCTCGGGATGCCACTGCACTCCGACGACGAAGTCGGCGCCGGCCGACTCGATACCCTCGATCACCCCGTCGCAGGTGGCGCTGGCGCGAAGCCCCCGGCCCAATGTGTCGATGGCCTGATGGTGATAGCAGCGGGTCTGCACCGTCTCGCCGAGAAGCCGGTTCAGCCGGCTGCCCGCGGTGATGACGGCGGTGTGCGAGGCGAACGTGGCGTCGGCGACCCGGTGTCCGCTGTGGCCGATGACGTCCGGCAGATGCTGGTGCAGGGTTCCGCCGAGTGCGACGTTGATCAGTTGCGTTCCGCGGCAGATGCCGAGCACCGGCACGTTACGCCGCAGCGCCGCGCCCAGCAGGGCGAACTCCCAGGCGTCACGTTCCCGCGCGGGTTCCTCGGTGGCCGGGTGCGGGCTGTGCCCGTACGCCTCGGGGTTGACGTCCTTGCCCCCAGTGAGGATCAGACCGTCCAGCCTGGAGATCACCTGGTCGGCGATCTCGTCGTCGACGGGCTGCGGCGGCAGCAAGGCGGCAATTCCGCCCGCACCGGTGACCCCGTCGAGGTAGGCACCCGGCAGGAAGCTGGCCTGCACATCCCAGACGCCGCTCTTCGTCTGCTGCCGGTAGGTGGTCAGGCCGATCACCGGCCGCCCGCCGCCGGAACTAGAACCGTTCAAAGCCGCGCACTTTCTCCCAGTCCGTGACTGCGGCGTTGAATGCAGCCAACTCCACCTGTGCGTTATTGAGGTAGTGCTCCACCACCTCGTCGCCGAATGCAGAGCGGGCCACTTCGGAGTTGGCGAACAACTCGGCGGCCCCGGCAAGCGTGGTCGGCAGCCGCTGGGCGTCACCGGCGTAAGCGTTGCCGGTGACGGGCTCGGGCAGTTCCAGACCCTGGTCGATGCCGTGCAGTCCGCCGGCGATCAGCGCGGCCACCGCCAGGTACTGGTTGACGTCACCTCCCGGCGCCCGGTTCTCCATCCGCATGGAATGGCCGTGGCCCACCACCCGCAGGGCGCAGGTGCGGTTGTCCATCCCCCACCCGACCGCGGTCGGGGCGAAGCTTCCCGGGGCGAATCTTTTGTAGGAGTTGATGTTCGGGGCATAGCAGAGCGCCAGCTCGCGCATCGTCGCCAGTTGCCCGGCGAGGAAGCTGCGGAACAAGGGGGACATTCCGAGCGGGTCGGAGCCGTCGGCGAACACCGGCGTGCCGTCGGTGCCGCGCAGCGAGATGTGGATATGGCAGCTGTTGCCCTCCCGCTCGTCGAACTTCGCCATGAACGTCAGGGCTTTGCCGTGCTGATCGGCGATCTCCTTGGCGCCGTTCTTGTAGACCGTGTGGTTATCGCAGGTGACCAGGGCGTCGTCATAGCGGAATGCGATCTCCTGCTGCCCGGGGTTGCACTCGCCTTTGACGCCTTCGCAATACATGCCCGCGCCGTCCATGCCGAGCCGGATGTCCCGCAGCAGCGGCTCGACCCGGGTGGAGGCGTGAATGGCGTAGTCGACGTTGTAGTCACTGGACTTGCGCAGCCCGCGATACCCGGCCGCCCATGCGTCGCGGTAGGTGTCGTCGAACACGATGAATTCCAGCTCCGTGCCGACGAAGGCGGCCAGCCCGCGCTGGGCCAGCCGCTCGGTCTGCGCGCGAAGGATGCTGCGCGGCGCGGCCTGCACCGGACTGCCCTCCGCCCATTCCAGGTCGGCCATAACCAGCGCCGTCCCGGGCAGCCATGGCAACACCCGCAGGGTGTTCAGGTCCGGACGCATGACCATGTCTCCGTAGCCGGTCTCCCAGCTGGACATGGCGTAACCGGCCACGGTGTTCATGTCGACATCGACCGCCAACAGATAGTTGCAGCACTCCGCCCCATGGGCGGCGACCTCGTCGACAAATAGCCGGGCCGACACCCGCTTGCCGGTCAACCGTCCCTGCATGTCGGCGAAGGCGACGATCACCGTGTCGATCTCGCCGGCGGCCATGAGGCGCTCCAGCTCGCCGGGCGTCAGCATGCCGCGGCGACGGCTGGTGGTGCTGTCAGACGTCACAGGTCTTATCCTGCCCTGACACAGCCCGCACCGCCGCGCGCACCCGCTGTGACGAGGGAGACCACCATGCCCGAAGGCCACGAAGCGCTCGACGACGACGAACTGCACCTGGCCCGGCTGGGCTACTCCCAGGAGTTGCAGCGGTCCTGGTCGGGATTCTCCAACTTCGCGATCTCGTTCTCGATCATCTCGATCCTGGCGGGCTGTTTCACCTCGTTCGGCCTGGGCTGGAACAACGGCGGACCCGCCGCCATCGCCTGGGGTTGGCCGATCGTGTCCGCCTTCATCCTGATCATCGGACTGTGCCTGTCCGAACTGGTGTCGGCGTTCCCGACCTCAGGCGGAATCTATTGGTGGGCAGCCAAACTCGGCGGCCCGAAAGCCGGCTACTACACCGGATGGCTGAACCTCATCGGTCTGGTCGCCATCCTGGCCTCGGTGGCCTACGGCAGCGCGACGTTCCTGGACCTGACGCTGGGCACCCTCAGCGAGAGCTGGCTGGCCGGCTACAGCCTCCAGCGGGTTTTCGTGATGTTCCTGGTGATCCTGGTGGTCGCCGCGGTGATCAACATCTTCTCCAGCCACCTGCTGGCGATCATCAACAACATCTCGGTGTGGTGGCACGTGGCCGGCGCCGCCACCGTAATCGGCATCCTGTTCCTGGTCCCCGAACGGCACGCCAGTTTCAGCGAGGTCTTCGCCCGGACCATCAACAACAGCGGGATGTTCGGGGGATCGACCTCCGGGTGGGGCTGGTTGCTGTTCGTGCTCCCGATCTCGGCGATCCTGACCCAGTACACGATCACCGGCTATGACGCCTCGGCACATCTGTCAGAGGAAACCAAGAGCGCCGCCGACGCCGCTGCCAAAGGTATCTGGCGGTCGATCTTCTACTCGGCGATCGGCGGCTGGATTCTGCTGCTGTCCTTCCTGTTCGCCGTCCAGGACGCCGACGGGGTGTCTGCCTCCGGCGGCGCGGTAGCGACGATCTTCAGCCAGGCCCTCGACGCGAAGGTGGCCGCGCTGGTGCTGTTCATCTCCACCGCCGGGCAACTGTTCTGCACCACCGCCTGCCAGACCAGCGCCTCACGGATGCTGTTCGCCTTCAGCCGGGACCGCGCGGTGCCGGGCCACCAACTCTGGTCGACGATCAACACCCGCCGCGTTCCGGCCAACGCGGTCATGGTCACCGCCGGCTTCGCGGCGCTGCTGACCCTGCCCGCGCTGGTGGAAGTCGACATCAACGGGGCCCCGGTGCCGGTGGCGTTCTTCGCGGTGGTGTCCATCGGCGTGGTCGGCCTGTACCTGTGCTTCGCGGTGCCGATCTACTACCGGTGGAAGGCGGGTGACACATTCCCGGCAGGCAGTTGGAGCCTGCGCGGCCACCACCGCTGGATGGCGCCGGTAGCCTTGGCAGAGATCATCCTCACCTCGGTCATCGCGATGTTCCCGACGTCGCTGGGCGGGATGCCCTGGGATCCCAGCTTCGAGTGGAAGTTCGTCAACTACACCCCCCTGGTGGTGTTCGGTGTGCTGATTCTGCTGTTCGGGTACTGGCACATTTCGGTGAAGCGGTGGTTCACCGGTCCGGTCCGGCAGATCGACGTCAGCGACCGGCGACCGGGCGCCTGACTACTACCACGTGCTGGTGCGCAGCACGATCTCGGCAGCCAGTTGGGCGGTCGACTCCTCGGCGTTGCGACGGCCGATCAGCTCCACCAGCCGGTAGTCGCCGTAAACGCGGTGCTGGCTGGCCCGGGCCACGGCCCGAGTCACCGGGCTGGTGACCAATGCGGTGGTGTTGATCTCCACGGCGGGGCAATCCGCTACCCGGACCTCGCCGTTCGGGTCGGGCAGCGCGGGATGCCCGCGGTCGATGACCACCAGTCCGGTGAAGCGATCGGGCCGGGCGGCGGCGAGTTCCCAGGCGACCTCCGCACCGAACCGGTCACCCACCAGGACCGCCCATGGAATCTCCAGCGCGTCGAGGATGGCCAGCACGGCCTTGGGATTCAGCCGGGGATCGGCGCCGATCACGACGGTGCGTACCGCCGCGGTGTGCAGCCGCTCGCACAGCGCGTCGTAGGCGGCCGGGGCGTGCAGGGCGGCGCCGATGAGCACGACGTGAATTCCCTTGTCCGGGCCGGAAACACTGACCGGAACCGGGAAGCCGTCGACCGTCATCATCGCCGCGGGCATCCGCACAAGCTAATGCCGAACACGATGCCCGGGCGGGTTTCCGGGCACATCTCAGTCCTTACTCAGGAAGCCCGCATCTTCGCGGCCTGCTTGCCAAAGATGTCCAGGAACGTCTGCGGCAGTGACGCTTTGGCGTCGATCCGGGGGTTCGGGGTGGGGAATGCGATTCCCAGTGTGGCGTAGCCACCGATGTTCTGGAACGCCATGAACACGCTGCTCGAGGCACCGCCAAGCGTCATCGTCTGCTGATAGGCCAGCGCGTCGGAATCCAGCCCGGCCAGTTCGGTGGTGGTGAGCGGGATACCCTCCGACCCCGGGTCGAAGAATGCCTCGAAGGCGGCGCACCGCTCGGCCGCCGCACGCAGTGAATCCATATCTAGGTTCCACGACAGCAGAGTCATGACGATGCGCGCCCCGTCGTAGCCAACCGCGTACTTGAGCGCACTTCCCGGGCCACGCTCGGCCGATCCGGCGATGACATTCGTCAACGCGTTGGCGCATCCTTCCGGTCGGGACAGCATCGGCCCCGGACCACCGGAACCGTCGGGAACGCCGGGTTGTTCGATGATGCGGTCGAATTGCACGCCGGCGGGAAAGTCGGCGGGACCCAGCGCCGAGCGCGCCAGCACAGCCCCGGGCCAGGTCGCGGTGCCCTCGACCGGCGCGCCACATCCCGCAACGAGCAGGCACAGCACCAGTGTGAGCACCGCCTTGTTCATACCCACCGGGCCGCGTTGTTCATGCCCACCAGGGTAGTTGGCCGGCCGGGTCAGCGGCCGGCACGCACCGAGGTGGTGATCACCGGCGCCTGCGGGGTCGGCCCGTCGAGCAGTCGCAGCACCGCGTCGAGGTCGAGGTGGGCCGCCAGCAGATCGGCCATCACGTCCAGTTGGGCGTCGCGGCGGGCGGGCACACTGATCCGGGCGGGCACGAAGCCGGGCCGGTCGGCGATGGCGGCGGCGATCTTGAGCCAGCCGCGTCGGAACCCGTCGTTGTCCAGCAGTCCGTGCCAGTGGGTGCCGAAGACCCCGTCGCTCACCCAGCCCTGCGCGGTCCCGCCGGCGTCGAACCAACTCCGCTCGGCGCACCGGGCCACCCGGCCGTGATGGATCTCATAGCCGGACAGTTCGGTCTGCTCCGCCCGGCCGTCCCAAAGCCGCAACTCCTTGTCCGGCTTGAAGACGATGTCGGCCTCGAGCAGACCCAGTCCGGGCACCCGTCCCGCCCCGCTCTCGACGCTGTCGTCGATGGTGCGACAGAGCATCTGAAAGCCCCCGCACAGACCCAGTACGACGCGGCCGGCGCGGGCGTGCGAAATGATCGCGTCGGCCAGACCCCGCCCGCGCAACCAGGCCAGATCGGCAACGGTGGACTTGGTTCCCGGGATCACCACGACATCGGCGTCGGCGAGGTCGGCGGGTTCGCCGGCCCATCGGACCAGCACGCCTGGCTCGCAGGCCAGTGCCTCGAGATCGGTGGAGTTGGAGATCCGGGGCAACCGGATCGCGGCGACACGCAGCCACTGCGATCCGTGCGGCGCGGCCGGTACACCGACCGTCTCCCCGGCGACCACCGACAAGGAGTCCTCCCCGTCCAGCCACAGATCGTCGCTGTGGGGCACTACTCCGTACGTTGGCCGGCCGGTCAGCGCGGCGAGCTGGTCGAGCCCGGGTGCGAGCAGCGCCGGATCGCCACGGAACTTGTTGACGATGAACCCGGCGATGAGCTCCTGGTCTTCCGGTTCGAGGACGGCAACCGTTCCGAACAGGTGCGCCAACAGGCCGCCGCGATCGATATCGCCGACCACCACGACCGGAAGGTTCGCCGCCCGAGCCAGGCCCATGTTGGCCAAATCCGTTGCACGCAAATTGATCTCAGCGGGCGAGCCGGCACCTTCGCAGATGACCGCATCGAACTCCGCACGCAGCCCGGCGAGCTCGTCGGCGACGACACCGGCCAGCCGGTCGCGGTGCGCGTGGTAGTCCGCTGCCCCGACGGTCCCCACTGAGCGGCCGCGCACCACCAACTGGGAGACCCGATCGCTGCCGGGTTTGAGCAACACCGGGTTGAACCGCACACTGGGAGCCAGGCCGGCGGCCCGCGCCTGCATCCCCTGCGCGCGGCCGATCTCGCCGCCGTCGGCGGTCACCACCGAGTTGTTGCTCATGTTCTGCGCTTTGAACGGCGCCACCCGGATACCCCGGCGCGCCAGAAGCCGGCACAACCCGGCCACCACCATCGACTTGCCCGCGTCGGACGTGGTGCCCGCCACCAGCATGGCACCGCCGGCCGCGTGCCCACCCCGAGCGGACACGGCTTCAGTACCGGGTCACGGCAGCGTGAGGACTTCCGCGCCGTCCTCGGTGACGACGATGGTGTGCTCAAACTGGGCGGTCCACTTGCGGTCGGTGGTGACGACCGTCCAGCCGTCGTCCCAGATCTCGTAGTCCAGCGAGCCCAGGTTGATCATCGGCTCGATGGTGAACGTCATCCCCGGCTCGAGTTCGGTCTCGACGTCGGGGTCGTCATAGTGCAGAACCACCAGTCCGTTGTGGAAGGTGGTGCCGATGCCGTGGCCGGTGAAGTCCCGAACGACGTTGTAGCCGAAGCGATTCGCGTACGACTCGATCACCCGGCCGACGACCGAGAGCGCCCGACCGGGCCGGACCGCCTTGATCGCCCGCATCGTCGCCTCGTGGGTGCGCTCGACGAGCAGTCGGTGCTCCTCGCTGACATCCCCGGCGAGGAAGGTCGCATTGGTGTCGCCGTGCACCCCGTCGATGAACGCCGTCACGTCGATGTTGACGATGTCCCCGTCGGCGATGACCGTGGAGTCCGGGATTCCGTGGCAGATGACCTCGTTGAGCGAGGTACAGCAGGACTTCGGAAAGCCCTTGTAACCCAACGTCGACGGGTACGCGCCGTGATCGACCATGTAGTCGTGCGCGATCCGGTCGAGTTCGTCGGTGGTCACTCCGGGTGCGACGGCCTTGCCGGCCTCCGCCAGCGCGCCGGCGGCGATCCGGCCGGCCATACGCATCCGTTCGATGACGTCCGGGGTCTGGACCCACGGCTCACGTCCCTCGACCACGGTGGGCCGCCCGACGTACTCGGGCCGCTCGATCGACTTGGGAACCGGGAGCATGGGTGAGACCACCCCGGGGTGAAGGGCGCTGCGCACTGGTCGAGAACCTCCTAGGCCTGCCGACGGAGCAGCGACGGTACCGGGGCGACGCGGCGCCGCTTGGGTCCGCGGATGTCCACCGAACCCATCACCACCCGCCCGGTGATCACCACGTGCGGACTGCCCTCCGCGGGCGGATTCTTGCGCCGGTCGCGGGCGCTGCCGCCGTAGACGGTGACATCGTCGATCGAGGCACTGGCCCCCTCAGGCAGCCTGATGTCCACTGATCCGCGCACCATGTCGAGTTCGATCACCACGACGGGACCGGCGAATCTGGCTTCGGTCAGGTCCAGGTGGACCGATCCGACCCTCCGCACCAGGGCGAGGCGGGTCGGCACGGTCCATTGGCCCTGCCTGCGCAGCGATCCCAGCCAGCCGCGCAACTCCAGTCGGTCCGCCGCTGAGGTGGCGATGGCACCCGGACCCGGGAGATCCTCAACCAGGGCCTCCAATTCGGCCGGCTGACGGGCAGAGGACACCTGAGCCGAACGCTCCTCGAACTCGCCGATGTCGATCAACCCCAGCGCGACGGCATTGTGCAACCGGCGCAGCGTGCCACCCCGGTCCGCGTCGGAGACCCGCAGCGTCGGGGTGGTGTCGATCCTGCTCTCGTACTGCGTCATGGCCCCTTCAATTTACCCGCCCACAACCTCTCGGGCCGCCACCCGCCGCCACGGGCTCACCAGACGACTACGCTCGAACACCATGTCGACACTGCCCCGGCGTGCCGTCCTGATCGGTGCCGCCGCCGTTCCGTTGGCTGCCTGCGCGAAGGCCGGTGAATCTGTCCCCAGCGCTCCACCCACACCCGGTCAGGTGCTCGCCGCCACCGATGCGGTGCCGGTGGGCTCCGGCACCGTGGTCGACGGAACGCTGATCAGCCAGCCAGAACCGGGGGTGTTCAAGGGCTTCGTGGCGCGGTGCACGCACGCCGGGTGTGCACTGAAGGTCAGCGACGGTGCGGTGGTGTGCCCGTGCCACGGCAGCCGGTTCGGATTCGACGGGTCGGTTGAACGTGGCCCCGCCGTCGACCCACTGGTCGCCCGGCAGGTGCAGGTGCGCGGCGGCGAGGTTGTGGCCGGCTGAAAGCCCCATCGGCCCGGCTGAAAGCCCCCATCGGCCCGGCTGAAAGCGCTCAGGCGGGGAAGTCGGGCGGCAGTTCACCGAACATCCGACGCACCATCCGCACGGCGTAGGCCGAACTGCCGCCTCCCACGATCAGGGCAGCAAAGGCCAAGTCGCCGCGGTAGCCGGCAAACCAGGCATGCGATCCGCCGGCAAATTCCGCCTCCCCGGTCTTGCCGTACACCTCGCCGCTGTCCCGGATGTCCTTGGCGGTGCCGTCCTGCACGACCAACCGCATCATCGATCGCAGCCCCTCGAGAGCGCCCGGGTCGGCCGGCGGGTGCTCACCGGTCTCGACGGTGGTACGGCCGGCGATCAGGTGCGGCATCGGGGTTTCCCCCGCTGCGACGGTGGCCGCGGCCAGCGTCATCCCGAACGGGGTCACCAGCACCTTGCCCTGACCGAAGCCGTCCTCGGTGCGCTCGGTCAGATCGACGGTGGCCGGCACCGTTCCGGTCACGGTGGTGAGGCCGTCGATCACGTAGTCCTCGCCGATGCCGAACTGGGAAGCCGCGACGTTCAGCGCGGTCGGTGGCATCCGGCTGGCCAATTCGGCGAAGGTTGTGTTGCAGGAGTCGGCGAAAGCACGGGACAACGGCACGGTACCCAGATCGAACCTGTCGTAGTTCGGGATGGTCCGGTGGCCGATCTCGATCTGCCCGGGGCAGGCCACCATCGAATCCGGATCGGCCATATTGCTCTGGATCGCCGCACCGGCCGTGACGATCTTGAACGTCGAACCGGGCGGGTACAGGCCGGTGGTCGCCGCGATCCCGTCGGCGTCGGCTGCGGCGTTCTGGGCGACCGCGAGGATCTCACCGGTGGACGGCCGCATCGCGACGATCATGGCCTTGTTCCCCTGGGCGTCGACGGCATGCTGGGCGGCATCCTGCACCCGCCGGTCCAGGGTCAGGGTGATCGACGGCGCCGGTTTGGGCGCCACCTCGGTCAGGATGTCGACATCCGCACCGTTCTGATTGACACTGACGACTCGCCAGCCGGCCTCACCGTCGAGTTCGTCGAGGACCGCCTTCTTCACCTCACCGACCACGGCGGGCGCGAACCTGTCATCGGTGGGCAACATCGCCGCCTGCGGTGTCACGACCACACCGGGGAGCGCGTCAAGTGCCCCCGCCACCCGGTCACGGTGGGCGGGCCGCAGAGTGATGAGGTCCAGCGGGCGGGTCGACGAACTTGCCCGCTCGGCGAGCAACTGCGGGTTGAGGGTGTCGTCGAACTGACGGAGCACGTCGGCGACGACCCGCGCAGTGGCCATCAGCGCCGGGCCCGCCTTCTTGGCGTCGAGCTGGTAGCGGAAGGTGTTGCCCGGCACCAACACCTCGGTGCCCCCGGCCTCGTTGACGGTGGCCCGGCGAGGCGGGTCCGCCCGCAGCAAGAAGGTCTGGTGTTCGCCGAGTTTGGGGTGCAGCGCCGATGCCGCCCAGCGAATCCGCCAGTTACCCTCGTCCCGGATCAGGTTGAGGACACCGTCGTAGGTCCAACTGCGGTTCTTCGGCAACTCCCAGGTGAAGCGGTAGTTCACGCTGCCGGTGTCCTGAGTGAATCGCGAACCCAGCACCGTGGCGTCCAGTCTGGTGGCCTGCAGACCCGTCCACGCCTCGTTGAGATCCGCGTGCGCCTCGGTCGGGCGGTCGCTGAGCTGAGCGGCGGCCCCGGTGTCGCCCCGCCCGAGGTCGGCGAAGAACCGCTCGGCCAGGGGCGCCGGCCCATCGGGTCGTGGTGTGCAGGCGGACACCGCGCCGACGGTGAGCACAAGCACCGAAACCAGTGCTGTGACTCGTGATGTCAGTGAGGTTAGAGTGGCCATCGGGACAGATGTTATGAGTCCGTGACGGAATCCTCGTGGAGGCGCACCGGACCCGGCGAAAGCCGCCGACGAGAGCCCGCGCCTCAGTCCAGCAGCGCCTCAGTCCAGCAGGACGGTGGCGAAGGTGCCGACCTGGCGAAAGCCGACCCGCGCGTAGGCGGCCCGCGCGACGGTGTTGAAGCTGTTGACGTAGAGACTGGCGATCCGCCCGCTGTTCACCACCGCCGCGGCAACAGTCGCGGTACCGGCCGTACCCAGCCCGCGGCCCCGCCAGTCCGGGTGCACCCACACGCCCTGAATCTGACCCACCGCCGGAGACTGCGAGCCGACCTCGGCCTTGAACACCACCTGGCCGTTCTCGAACCGGGCGAAGGCCCGCCCCGCGGCGATCAGTCCGGCCACCCGGCGCCGATACCCGCGCCCACCGTCACCTGCCCGCGGGTCCACCCCGACCTCGCCGATGAACATGTCGACAGCGGCCACCAGGTACGCGTCCAGTTCGTTGACATAAACCCGTCGCACCCCGGGATCCGCCACACAGTCCGGCCGTGACCGGAGTGCCAGCAGGGGCTGTTGCTCACGCACATCGCGAGCCGGCCCCCAACCGTGCCGCAGCCGGTCCCACATGGTCATCACCAGTTCGGCCGGCCCGACCACCGACGAACACCGTCGGGCTGCGCTGAGCGCACGGTCGGAGAACGCCCGCAGATCGGCCGCTTCACCGCGCAGGGGAATGAGGTTCGCCCCCGCGAAGCACAGCGCCCGCTCGGCCCGGCCACGCGTCCACAACTCGCCGCCGATCGCGCGCGGGTCCACCCCATGATCGGCCACCCGGGCCGCCACCATGCACGCACTGACCGGATCCTGGGCCATCAGCTGCGTCACCGTGGCGGCATCACGCACCAGTGACACACGGCGTCGGTCGACCGGGCGTAACAACGGCGGTGCCGACATAGCCGTCCTTGATCAGCAGGGGCCGAGCGGAGATGGCCTCAGCTTACGGTGACGACCGGCGATCCGGCCGCAGCCTCGTCCGTGCCGCCGAGTTCCTCCCGCATTTCGCCGGCCAGCCGAAGAGCCTCCTCGATCAGCGTCTCGACGATCTGGGCCTCCGGCACCGTCTTGATCACCTCGCCCTTGACGAAGATCTGACCCTTGCCGTTTCCGGATGCGACACCCAAGTCGGCCTCACGGGCCTCCCCCGGTCCGTTCACCACACAACCCATGACCGCCACCCGCAGCGGCACGTCCAAGCCTTCCAGCCCCGCGGTCACCGCATTGGCCAGCGTGTACACGTCGACCTGGGCGCGCCCGCAGGACGGGCACGACACGATTTCCAGTCCGCGCGGCCGCAGGTTCAGCGACTCCAGGATCTGGTTGCCGACCTTGACCTCCTCGACGGGCGGCGCCGACAGCGACACCCGGATGGTGTCCCCGATACCGTCGGAGAGCAACGCCCCGAAAGCGACCGCAGACTTGATGGTGCCTTGGAACGCCGGGCCGGCCTCGGTGACCCCGAGGTGCAGTGGGTAGTCACACTTCTCGGCCAGCAGGCGGTACGCGGCCACCATCACCACCGGGTCGTTGTGCTTGACGCTGATCTTGATGTCACCGAACCCGTGCTCTTCGAAAAGCGATGCCTCCCACAGCGCGGATTCGACCAGCGCCTCGGGTGTGGCCTTGCCGTGCTTCTCCAGGAAACGCTTGTCCAGCGAACCTGCGTTGACTCCGATCCGGATCGGGATGCCTGCCGCACCCGCGGCCTTGGCGACCTCAGCGACCCGGCCGTCGAACTCCTTGATGTTGCCCGGATTCACCCGTACTCCGGCACAGCCCGCATCGATCGCGGCGAAGATGTACTTGGGCTGGAAGTGGATGTCGGCGACAACCGGAATCTTGCTCTTCCGGGCGATCTCGGCAAGCGCGTCGGCGTCCTCCTGCCGCGGGCAGGCGACCCGCACGATATCGCAACCGGTGGCGGTCAGTTCGGCGATCTGCTGCAGGGTGGCGTTGACGTCGTGGGTCTTGGTGGTGCACATCGACTGCACCGAGATCGGGTGATCGCTGCCCACGCCGACATCGCGCAGCGTGATCTGGCGGGTCTTGCGCCGAGGCGCGAGGGTCGGCGGCGGCGTACCACCGATGGACGGCAGGCCCAGACCAACAGACATGTTTCTCCTACTGGAACAACCGGATGGGATTGATGAGGTCGGCGGTCACGGTCAGCGCCATGTAACCGACCACCACCACCAAGACGACGTAGGTGGCCGGCATCAGCCGCCCGTAGTCCACCGGCCCGCCGGGCACCAGACCCCGCGCGCTACGGACCATGTTGCGGAGCTTCTCGTAGACGGCGACGGCGATGTGGCCGCCGTCGAAGGGCAGCAGCGGCACCAGGTTGATGACACCGAGCACGAAGTTGAGCTGGGCCAGGAAGAACCAGAAGGCCACCCATAGACCATGGTCGACGGTGTCGCCGCCGATGATGCTGGCTCCCACCACGCTGATCGGGGTCTCCGGGTCACGCTCGCCACCCCCGATGGCATGCACCAGCGCGCCGACCTTCGTCGGGATCGCCGCCAGTGCCTTGACGAGTTCCACTCCGAGATCGCCGGTGAAGATGAAGGTGGCGGGAACGGCGGTCAGGGGGTTGTACTGCGTGGGACCGAACTGGGCGGCGGTGATTCCGATGGCACCGACGTCGGTCGGCCCGGTGACCTGTCCGCCGTCGGGTTTGGCCACCCAGCGTTTGGTGGTGGTGACGTCGACGACGGTGTCGATGGTGACCGTCGTGCCGTTCTCGTTCCGCTCGAGGACGAACGGGGTCGGCCCGGAGGACTTCTGCACCGCCGCGACCATCTGCTCGAAGGTCTTCACCTCGGCTCCGCCGACCTTCACCACGACATCGCCCGGTTCGATTCCGGCTACCGCCGCCGGCCCGACACCGGTGCAAGAACCGAGCTCACCCTTGATCACTTCGGGCTTGACGCAGGTGGTCTCGCCTACCACCGCGGTAGTCGGCGGATGCAACTGCGGGAGGCCCCAGACGACGGCGATTCCGTAGATCAACACCAGTCCGATGATGA
The DNA here is from genome assembly GCA_030836785.1 of Actinomycetota bacterium. Classification (GTDB taxonomy): domain Bacteria; phylum Actinomycetota; class Actinomycetes; order Mycobacteriales; family Mycobacteriaceae; genus Mycobacterium. The sequence continues at coordinate 1,782 of JAUPLT010000150.1, read as the reverse complement.
AATTCATCGCCGGCCCGGCGAACAGTACGGCCACCCGCTTCCAGACCTTCTGCCGGTACATCGCGTAGGGCTGGTCCTCGGGGCGCAGTTCCTCCGCAGCGGTCATTCCGGCGATATCGCAGAAACCGCCCAGGGGTACGGCCTTGAGACCGTACTCGGTGGAACCGATTTTGTTGGGCCGGATGGTCGACCACAGGGTGGGTCCGAAGCCGACGAAATAACGGCGGACCTTCATCCCGGTGGCGCGGGCCACCCACATGTGTCCGCACTCGTGCAGTGCCACTGACACCAGGATCGCGAGCGCAAACAGCGCGATGCCGACGAAGAACATCATCGAAGGGAACGGACCTCCTGTGCGGCGGCACCCAAGGCGTCGCGTGCACGTTGCCGGGCCCATCGCTGGGCGTCGAGTACATCTTCCACGGTAGCCGGTTCGGCGGCCCACCGGTCCGCGGCGTGCAGGACGTCAGCGATTGTTCGCACGATGGCGGGAAAACTGATCGCCCCCGCGAGGAAGGCGGCCGCGGCCTCCTCGTTCGCGGCGTTGTAGACCGCGGTCATGCACCCGCCGACCTGCCCCGCCTCCCGCGCCAGCGTGACCGCGGGGAACACGGCGTCGTCGAGCGGTTCGAAATCCCAGCGGGAAGCGGTGCTGAAGTCGCAGGCTGTCGCGGCGCCGGCGACCCGATCCGGCCAGCCGAGCGCCAGTGCGATCGGCAACTTCATATCCGGCGGGCTGGCCTGGGCGATGGTCGAACCGTCGGTGAAGGTCACCATCGAGTGCACGATCGACTGCGGGTGCACCACGACGTCGATCCGGTCGTAGGGAATCCCGAAAAGCAGGTGTGTCTCGATGAGTTCGAGACCCTTGTTCACCAGCGACGCCGAGTTCAGGGTGTTCATCGGACCCATGCTCCAGGTGGGATGTGCGCCGGCCTGCTCGGGCGTGACCGACTCGAGGGCCGCGGCAGCCCACCCCCGGAACGGGCCGCCGGAGGCCGTCAGCACCAGCCGTGCCACTTCGTCGGCGCGGCCGGCCCGCAGGCACTGCGCCAGCGCCGAGTGCTCGGAGTCCACTGGGACGATCTGTCCTGGTTGGGCTGCTGCCAGCACCAGGGGTCCGCCCGCCACCAGCGATTCCTTGTTGGCCAGCGCCAGTCGCGCCCCTGTGGACAACGCGGCCAGCGTGGGTTCTAAACCCAGTGCGCCGACCAGCGCGTTGAGCACCACATCGACTCCGGTCGTCGCGGCGACCTCCTCAACCAACCGGGTGGCAGAGTCCGGTCCCCGGTGGGTCACATCACCAACCTTCTCGGCGGCGGCCTCGTCGGCGACCGCGATCCGTGCCACCCCGGTCTCGGATCGTTGACGGGCCAGCAGATCGGGGTTTCCGCCGCCGGCCGCCAGACCGACCACCTCGAACCGGTCCGGGTTGGCTGCGATGACCTCCAGCGCCTGGGTACCGATCGACCCCGTGCTGCCCAGAATCAACACCCGCTGGCGTCCGGAGTCCTTCACCGGACCATTGTGCCGCGTGTCTGGCCCCCACCCCAATCCCGTGCGTCGCGCCCGCGCCCGCCGGAGCACTATCGATGTGATCGTCGTCACATATTCGTTCTCGGCCGATCCGTGGGGCCGACCGCTCCGAATGGAGACTGTGGCCGAGAAAATGTGCCGCACGGGGGCGGTCCACGTCGTGGTGTACCCACCGCCTGTCCATCACCTGTCCACGCACAGAGCTTTTAAAGGAGAGAAACGCATGGCTGTTCATCGTTCCGCCGT
>JAUPLT010000149.1 GCA_030836785.1 Actinomycetota bacterium | reverse complement strand
TCGGAGACTCTCCGGGCCGACTTGGAGGACCCGATTGCCGCGGTTGTTGCGGTCGAACTGTCGCGGCGGTTCGTCGGGCTCTGCTTGAGCTGGGCAGAGCCGATGGTCGCCGACCTCGCCGCGCAGGAGTCGATGCTGCGCAAGCCTGGCGGCGCGGAGTTGGTCGAACGTTTGCTGGCGCAGCGGCTCTACCGACGCGTTGAACCGCACGTCCTGCGGATGATGCAGGTCTGTGTGCCACTGGAGCATGCGGAGGTGGCGCTCGCCCGCATCGAGGACGTTCTGCGGGCACAGTTCGGAGATGTCGTGAGGACGGCCACCGGTTACCTGCGGACCCATGACCGTGACACCGCCATCCAGATGGTGGCGGTCGCGACCACGATGGCGGGCCGCCAGGTCCGGGCTAAGGCGGCAGTCATCCTGGCTGCCGCAACGTATTCGGGAGAGGGGCAATGACGGACGCGGGGCATACCAATCAGTTGGTAGCCTCAATGGTATGCGCACTACCATCGATAAGGCGGGGCGTCTGGTGATACCGAAGTCCTTGCGTGAGCAGGCCGGTATCACCGCCGGGGAGGTGGAAATCTCCCTTGATGGAGCTGCGGTACGAATCGAAGGTGTCGCAGCGGACGAGCTGGTGGACGTTGACGGTCTGCTCTTGCTTCCGGCCGGTGGTCCGGAGCTCGACGGGGACGCGGTGCGGGAACTGAGGTTCGCCGATCAGCGCTGAGCATGTGCTTCTGGACACCAGCGCGGCGCTTGCGTTAGTTCAGCCGGAGAATCCTTTCCATCGGATGGCGTTGCGCAGGCTCCGGCCCTGCCGACGGGGGATGTCCGGCCACGCCGCCGTCGAGCTGCACTCGGTGCTCACCCGGTTGCCGCCGCCGCAGCGCCTCACCTCGTCGACCGCGCTGCGTCTGCGCGAGGTCAACTTCCCGCACTCCCGGTTTCTGGTGGACGGGGATTTGTCCGAGCTGCTGCGAGAGTTCGCCGCCCTCGGACTGGCCGGAGGCGCGGTGTACGACGGACTGGTAGCCGCAGCTGCGCGCGAACACGGGTTGCCGCTGATCACCTGCGACCGGCGTGCCGAGTCGACCTACCGGGCACTCGGGGTCGGCTACGAACTGCTGTCGCACTAGCCGCGGGGTGCCAGGAAGCCCACCGGGCCGGATGCCACGCACACCGTCAACGCCGCTGTCGCGGCCCGCACCGTGACGACGTCGCCGGCACCGGACAACCGGACGAATACCCGGTTCAGCCCCGGCTTGACCGGCACCCGGGTCTCCGGGCCGACCGGCAGCGACAGCGATATGGCGCCGTCGGTGTTGGCCAGATAGTTGATCTCGGCGGTCCATTCCGCCGGCAGCAGCGGACCGTCGAGGGGCATCCGGGCGGGCTCATCCGGTCCCACGAAGTAGCCGCACTGCGGCCTGGGACCCGCGGCGATTCTGCGCAGCCAGGTCACGTCGGCGTCGACCACATGGCCGCTGCTGTCCAGCATCCGGAGCAGGCCGGTCGACCGGGCGAATTCCGGCCGGTCGTGGATGAGGGCGAACATGTGGCTGGCCAGACTTTCCGGTCCGACGACCCGCTGCAGGATGAGTGGATCGACCTCTTGATCCAGCATCGGCTCGGCAGACCGGTCCCGTGCGACGGCGAGGTCCCGAACGGCGTTCTGCAGATATGCCTTCGTGGGGTTGTCCTGCCAGCTGGTGCGGAAGGTCCCGGTGGAGATCAGGCTGGCGGCCAGGACGGCCGCTGCGGCGGTGATGACCGCGACCGTGCGCCGCGGGGACGCGTCCAGCCAGCGCGACGAAGGCCGGTTCGGGGCGGTCAGGCCCACCGCGGCCAGTAGGGCGAGCACCCACACCAGGTCGGCCAGGTATCGCAGCGTCTGCGCGAGTTCCAGGGCGGTGAACGCCGAGGACCGCATCAGGTAGATCGGAACCTGGCAGGCCAACGCGTAACCCACTGCCGCCAGCCAGACCAGCCCGATGCGTTGTTTGCGCAGCAGCGATATCGCCACCACTGCCGTCAGCGCGATCCAGCCGACGACCAACGCCGCGACCGGGGGCACCGCCCACGGCGAGGCGGGCGCCCACCGCTGCCATTGCCACGGCCCGCCGGCCAGGGCCGGAACAATCCCATGCGTCACCGAGCGGCGAAGCAGGTCCCAGGTCATTACCAGATCCCCGCTCCAGCGCCGCTGATCGACGACGGCGAGGTAGAGACCCACCCACGCCGCAGTCAGGCCCAGTGCCGGAACCCACAGCGAGATGCCGCGTCGCCACACCCGCAGCAGTGGACGGGTGCGGCCCGACACGTGGCAGAGCAGGGCGGCGACGGTGAAGGCCACGAACGGGATGACGGCTGCCTTCTCGAAGAACAGCAGCCCACCGAGATATGCCAGCAGGCCGGTCACGGCGTAGCGGCGGTCGCCGGTCCGCACCAGCAGGATCGCGTCCGCGGTCACCCAGGCCAGGGCCGCCAGCATCGGCAGGTAGTTCAGTGCGGCTGCCCACCAGGCGAAGGCGGGCACCGTCAGGGGTGTGAACAGCGCGAAGACCAGCGGCACCAGCAGAACCGGCCGCCAGCCCAGGATGACGTGCAGCGCCCGCAGCAGTGCGAGGGAGGCCAGCAGTTGCAGCACCAGCAGGCTGACCGCCGGCCATGCCCACGCCAGTGGAGCCAGCAGGGTGATGGTGCCGCCGAGGAGGAACGCCGCCGGCATCACGTGCCCGTCGTGGTCGGCGAACAGATAGTCCAGCGACAGCAAGGGCATGGTCCCGGCGCGGCCGACGATGATGAGGTCGTCCCAGTAGAAGTAGCCGCCGAACGCCAGCGCTGCCCGGACCCCGAATTGGCAGACGATCAGTGCGACCGCCGCCGCGGCCACCGGCGGCACCCGCCGGAGGGCACCTGACATCGGCACTGACTGTACGGCTCACCTTGCCGCCGGCTCCGTATGGTTATCCCGATGCGCACCCTCGTCACGGGAGCAGCCGGTTTCATCGGCTCCACTCTGGTCGACCGGCTGCTCGCCGACGGCCATCAGGTCGTCGGTCTCGACGACCTGAGCCACGGCCGGTCGGGCAACCTCGACCACGCCCGCCGGCAGGCCCGGTTCGATTTCATGCAGGCCGATATCGTCGATGCCGACCTCAACCGGTTGCTCGCGGACACCCGTCCGGAACTGGTGTTCCACCTGGCCGCGCAGATCGACGTGCGCCGGTCGGTGGACGAGCCCGAGTTCGACGCCTTGGTCAACGCGGTGGGCACCGTTCGGCTCGCCGAGGCGGCTCGGCGCTCGGGCGTGCGCAAGATCGTCAACACCTCCTCGGGAGGTGCCGTTTACGGTGTGCCGCAGCGTTATCCCACCGCTGAGGTCGCTCCGGTCGCTCCGGCCTCGCCGTACGCCGCCAGCAAGGTCGCCGCTGAGTTGTACCTCGCGAGTTTCCGCAGTCTGTACGGACTGGACTGCACCCACATCGCGCCGTCCAACGTCTATGGGCCACGCCAGGACCCGCACGGCGAGGCCGGTGTGGTCGCCGTATTCGCCAGGGCGATGCTGGCCGGACGGCCGACGAGACTCTTCGGTGACGGCACCAACACTCGTGACTACGTCTACGTCGACGACGTCGTCGACGCGTTCATCCGGGCCGCCGGACCGGACGGTTCCGGGCTGCGATTCAACATCGGCACCGGGGTGGAGACCAGCGATCGCGCACTGCACAGTGCGGTCGCGGCGGCTGTCGGGGTTGCCGACGATCCGACCTTCGCCCCGCCGCGGCTGGGGGATCTTCGTCGGTCATGTCTCGACGCGTCGCAGGCGCGATCGACACTGGGCTGGAGTCCGCAGATCGCGCTCGCGGAGGGGTTGCGCCGGACCGTCGAGTACTTCCGGTCCACCGATTGACGGCAACGTTTCACGGGCCCGGGCCCGGGCACTGCCCGGCGACCGGCTGGTGCGTCAGTGCTCCGGTGTCCGGGCGTTCCGCAGGGCGACCGCGCGGGCCAGTCGGGCGTAGCGCAACTCGAGTTCCTTGAATCGCAGATAGGTGCTGAGTGTGGTGAACACGAACGCGATCACCAGGGCATAGGTCAGCAGGTCTGCACCACGGTCCACGCCCAGCCAGTTGGCCACCACGGTGGTGTCGTCCGGGCGCAGCACGGCGTAGACCGCGGTGATCACGAACAGCAGGTAGCCCACCTTGACCCAGGCCTTGGCCTTGGCGTTGGTGCGGGACCGCAGCAGGTACACCAGAAGTGCCAGCACCGCGGAGATCAGCAGCACCTGTATCCAGTTCACCGGCGCATCCTCCCGCGCAGAAACCCGTCGAAGACGATGTTGACCCCGTTGAGCAGGGGCTGACCTTTCGACATCGAGTAGTCGGTGTAGCGGATCTCGACCGGTTGTTCGGTCACCCGCCAGCCGTTCTCGTCGATCAGGGCGACGAACTCCCCGGCATGGCTCATCCCGCTCATGGTCAGGGTCAGATTGTCGGCGACCGTCCGGTTGAACACCCGCAGACCGTTGTGGGAGTCGGTGAGGCCCAGCCTCCTGCTCGCCGGACTCAGCCATGCCGCGGCTCGCAGGATCACCCGCTTGAGCAGCGGGGTGCGGCCGGCACTCGACGGTGCGAACCGGGTTCCGATCACGATGTCGACGTCGCCGCCCCTGAGTCGTTCGATCATCGCGACGACATCGGACACCCGGTGCTGGCCGTCGGCGTCGAAGGTGGCGAACACGCCGGCACCGGGCCGGCTGCGGGCGTATTCCACGCCGGTCTGAATCGCCGCGCCCTGACCGAGGTTCACCGGATGGGTCACCACATGGGCGCCCGCCGCCAGGGCGATATCGGCGGTGCCGTCGCCGCTGCCGTCATCGATGCACACCACGTGGGGAAATGTCGAACGCAACTCGCGGACGACGGTATTGATGACCTGAGCCTCGTTGAAGGCGGGAACGATGATCCAGACGTCCGCTGTGCGTGCGTTCCCGGGGGAGGTGTCCGCTGTTTCGATGTCCATAAAACTACCCCCCGCCGGTTACTCGGAGCGGGCCAGTGCGGCCAGGTGTACGGCGATTCCGACCAGCGGACCACACAGCAGCGCGACGACGGTGCGCGACTCCAGGTCGAGGGGCAGGGTCAACAGGGCCGCGGCCGCGACAGTGGCGCCTACCCAGCCTATCGAGTAGGCACGGTGCAGGGCCGCCGCCACCGTCGCCGCGCCGGTCAGGGTCAGCAGGGCGACCGATACCGCGCCGGCGGTCAACCAGGCCAACAGTGCGCCGCTGGTCTGGTACTCGGGACCGAACGCCTGACGCAGCAACCACGGTCCCAGCGCCGCTGCGGCGACGATCCCCACCAACCCGAGTGCGCCGACGGCCGCGGCCGGCATCAGCAGTGGCTTCAGCCGACCGGCCCGGCGGCCGTCGTCGACGAAGTGGGCGATGAGATTGCCCTGCATGGCTGTCAGCGGCACCAGAAGCGGCGCCCGGGTGAGAGTGACGGCGAGGATCACCACGCCGCCGGCGGCGCCGAGTTCCCCGGAGGTCGCCTTCAGCAGCACGGGAAAGCCCATCACCAGGATGGCGCTGGCCCCGGCCGCGGCGATCGAATGCGCCGACCCGCGCAGGAATGTCCCCACACTCCCGCCGGTGGTCAGTCGGGCCGCCGAACGGGCGGTCGTGGAGACCATCAGGAGCAGCACCCAGGCCACCGCGCCGGCCACCGTCGCCCACAGGAAGCCGACCAGCCCCCACCCGAGCAGAAAGGTCGCGAGGGCGATCAGCACCCGGATGACGGCGTCGGTGACCATCAGCGAGCCGTAGGCGGTCCATCGTCCGACTCCGGCCAGCATGCCCAGCAGGGTGGCGTGCAGGCAGAAGCCGGCGAGGCCGACCGCCAGCAGGACCACCGACAGTCCGGTCGACGCGGTGAAGATGTGTGGTGACCACCAGGGCGCGGTGACTGCTATGGCGAGGGCGGCGGCCAAACCCACCGCGGCGGCCACCCACATCGGTCGCGTGTGTGGGTCGCCGGCCGCCGGCGGGCTGTGCCGGCCGTGTCGCACCTCCCGGGTGGCCTCCTGGAGTAGCCCGTTGGCGGCACCTGTCACCAACCCGAACGCACCCCAGAACACCCCGAACAGCGAGAAGCCGGCCGGGTCGAGGGTGCGTGCGGCCAGGTACAGCACCGCGTAGCCGCATACGGCGGTGACGGCGGTCGCGATCCCGACTCGCGCCACGCTTCCCCGCGCGACGGGTCCGGCGGTCGCGTTCCCGCCGTCGGTCACAGCGGAGGGAGAGCCGTCGAGTACAGCCAGGCGTCCCATAACGGCCGCAGCGAAACGTCGGCGTAGTTGGCGGCCAGTCCGGTGAAGTCGTCGGTCACAGCCGTGCTGTGCCGGAACCGGGTGGTCCAGTCGCGAAGCAGTGCGAAGAACTTCTGGTCGCCGATCACCCCGCGCAGTGCGTGCAGGGTCAGGGCGCCGCGCTTGTAGACCCGGTCGTCGAACATGTCGGCCGGCCCGGGGTCGGCGAGCAGCAGGTTCTTGGGTAGCGCGGCGAGGCGGCGGTGGTGCTGTCGCGCCAGGTTCGCGGCGGTCGGGCCGCCGGAGTGCTCCGCCCACAACCATTCGGCGTAACAGGCGAAACCCTCGTGCAGCCAGATGTCGCGCCACCGCCGCGCGGTGACGCTGTTGCCGAACCACTGGTGGGCCAACTCGTGGGCGACCAGGCGTTCGTGTCCCCGGCTGCCGTCGCAGTGGTTGGCCCCGAAGATCGACATCCCCTGGGCCTCAAGGGGTATCTCCAGTTCGTCATCGGTCACGACGACCGTGTAGCCCGCTTCGAAAGGGTAGGGGCCGAACAGTTTGACGAAGAGTTTCATCATCTGCGGTTGGCGGGCGAAGTCGTGGTCGAAGGCTGCTTTCAGCCGCTGCGGCAGGAAAACCTGCATCGGAACCGTCGTCTTGGGAAGCCGGTGTTGCTGGTAGACGCCGATCTGCAAGGTGGCCAGGTAGGTCGATGTGGGCTCGGGTTGCTCGAAGGTCCATTCGGTCTGCGCTGCCCGAACTCGCCGTGACACCAGTTCGCCGGGCGCGATGACCCGGTAGGGGCTGTCGGTGCTGACCTTGATCCGGTAGCTCGCCTTGGCGCTGGGGTGATCGTCGCAGGGGAACCACGACGGCGAGCCGTTCGGCTGCCCGGCGACCAGCGCGCCGTTGGACAACTCCTCGAAACCCACGGTTCCCCAGATGCTCCGGATCGGTCTGGGGGTGCCGCCGTAGCGCACCATGACCGACATCGCCGATCCCGCGGGCAGCGGGGCGTCCAGACGGATGCGAAGCTTGCCCGCCGACGTCGTGAAATGGGCGGGGCGTCTGCCGTTGACGGTGACCTTGCTGACGCTCAGGGCGTCGGAGATATCCAGGGTGAAGGTGCGTAACGAGGCCAGGGTGGCGGCGGTGACGGTGGCGGTGCCGGACAGCCGGTTGCTGGCCATCTTGTAATCGAGATCGAGGTCGTAGCGTGACACCCGATAGCCGAAGTTCCCGCTGTGCGGAATATACGGATCGATGACGGGCGGCCGGCTGCCCTTCTTGGCGGGGCGCTTCACGCCCGTCCACCTCCTGGTGCGGACTTCGCGGACTTGGACTTCTTACCCGACGCCGACCACGGCGCGATGGGGTTGCCCTGCCAGCGGGTCGACGACGGAACCTCGTCACCACGCATCACCAGTGAGGCCGGTCCGACGGTCGCTCCGGCGCCGATGCGTGAGGCGGGCAACGCCACGCAATGCGGTCCGAGTGTCGCGCCGTCCTCGAGGACGACGGTGTCCATTCGCATGATGCGATCGTGGAAGAGATGGGTCTGCACCACACAGCCCCGGTTGACGGTGCTGCCGTCGCAGAGGGACACCAGGTCCGCCTCCGGCAGCCAGTAGGTCTCGCACCACACTCCGCGGCCGATCTTCGCCCCGAGTGCGCGCAGCCAAACGTTCATCACCGGGGTCCCACTCGCGGCGCGGGCGAACCACGGTGCGGCGACGGCTTCGACGAAGGTGTCCGCTACCTCGTTGCGCCACACGAACGACGACCACAGCGGCTGTTCGCCGGATCTGATCCGTCCCACCACGAGCCATTTCGCCACCACTGCCGAACCGCAGGCCACTGCCCCGGCCGCCAGTAGCACCACACCCCCGCCCAGAGCGGCCAGCCCGTAGCCGCCGAGGAGGATGAGGGCTTGCAAGGCGGCCAGCACCGCCGTGCCGATCGCGAAGGTCAGCACGACCGGAATCAGCCGGCAGGTCTCGACCGCCGCGCGCATCATCTTCAGGCGCAGCGGCGGGTTGTAGGTCAGCGCCGAGTCGGCGGTGTCGGCGTTCCGGCGCAACCGGATCGGTGGACTGCCCAACCACGACGAACCGCGCTTGGCTTTGGGCGGGGTGGCGGAGAGCACCGCGACCAGGCCGTCGTCGGGCACCCGTCGGCCGGGCTGGGTGATTCCGGAGTTCCCGAGGAACGCCCGCTTCCCTACGGTGGCCTTGGCGACGTGGATCCAGCCGCCGCCCAGTTCGTAGGAGGCCACCATGGTGTCGTCGGCCAGGAATGCGCCGTCTTCAACCTCGGTGAACTTCGGGGTGAGCAGGGCGGTCGAGATCTCGGTGTCCCGGCCGATACGGGCGCCCAGGATGCGCAGCCACACCGGGGTCAGCAGGCTGGCATAGAGCGGGAACAGATAGTTCCGCGCGGCGTCCATCAGACGTTCGGTGGCCCACAACTGCCAGCCGATCCGGCTGCGGACCGGGTGGTAGCCCTCGCGCAGGCCGATCGCGAGGATGCGCACGCCGATCACGGTCAGTACGGCGTAGACGGCCAGCGCGGCCAGGGTGGCCACCGGAATCCAGGGCAGGGCCGCGACAGCGGCGCCGGACAGGGTCGACGTGCCGCGGGCACCCCACCCGACGACGGCCAGTCCGGCGGCCAGCGACACCAGGGGCAGCCCGCCCAACAACAGCGAGGACACTCCGTAGATCGCCACCCAGTGTGCGGCGCGCGGCGGACGGTGGTCCGGCCAGGGGTGGCGGGCCTTGCCGGACTTCACCGCCGGTGAACCCTGCCAGTACTGACCGTTCTTGACCTTGCCGACCACCGCCGACCCGGCGGCGACATCGGCATCCTTACCGATCACGGCACCGGGCAGCAGTGTTGTCCGGGCCCCGATGGTGGCATCGTTGCCGATGGTGATCGGGCCGACGTGGAACAGGTCCCCGTCGATCCAGTGCCCGGTGAGATCGACCTCGGGTTCCACCGAACTGCGGTGGCCCAGGGTGAGCATCCCGGTGACCGGCGGGGCCGAGTGCAGGTCGACTCCCTTGCCGACACTGTTGCCCAGCGCCCGGGCGTAGTACACCAGCCACGGTGCTCCGGCCTGGTTCTCCGCGCCGCTGGCCTCGGCCAGTCGCTCTGCCAGCCACACCCGCAGGTGCTCGCTGCCGCCGCGGTGATAGGTGCCGGGCTCGAGCCGCCGGAGCAGAAGGCGCGCGCCCGCCACCGCGATCGCCATTCGCCCGAGCGGTGACACGAACACCACGAACGCCGCGATGACCAGCCACCAGTCGACGGGCACCAACCACGGCAACGGATGCACTGCGGCCAGCGTGTTGTTGAGCACGGCCAGCCAGGTCAGCCACTGCGCCGCCGTGAGGGTGGCCAACGGCACGGTCAGCGCCACCTGGGCGATCCGGGTGCCGACCGGCGTGGGGTGCACGGTGCGGGGGGCGACGGCAGCGGGCGCCGGGGAGTCTGCGGCGGCCTCGTCCAGGAAGCCCGCCAGGGAGCCGAGCCGTGGGTGGTCGTAGAGGTGGGCGACGGTCATCTCGGGGTACTGCGGCCGCAATGCCACCACGAGCTGTGCGGCGGACAGCGAGCCGCCGCCGAGGGCGAAGAAGTCGGCCTCCGGGCCGTCGACCACGGTGCCGAGGATGTCCTGCCACAAACTCGCGAGCCGACCCATGGTGCCGCCGAGCTGTGCGCCGACATCGGGGGTGTCGCCCGGCGGTGGCCAGGGCAGCGCGTCGCGGTCCACCTTCCCGGATGTCCGGGTCGGCAGCTCATCGACGAGCACCAGGCGCGGAACCAGCGCCGCTGGAAGCGAATTGGCGAGTTCGGTGCGAGCGGCGGCCAGATCGAAGTCCGGGTCCGCCGACGCCACGTAGCCGACCAGAATCGGGGTGCCGGTCGCGGAACGACGGACCGCGGCGGCGCCGCCGCTGACCCCGGGCAGGTGTACCAGTGCGGAGTCGACCTCGCCCAGTTCGATGCGTCGCCCACCCACTTTCACCTGATCGTCAGCACGGCCCTGGAAGTACAGGCCGTCGGGTTCCAGCCGGACCAGGTCTCCACTGCGATAGGCGCGTGGCCAGCCCAGTGTCGGCATCGGTGCGTACTTCTCGGCGTCCTTCTGCGGATCCAGGTAGCGGGCCAGTCCGACCCCGCCGATCACCAGTTCACCGACCTCGCCCCAGCCGACCTGTTGGCCGGTGCCGTCGACCACGGCGAGATCCCAGCCGTCGAGGGGGAGTCCGATGCTGACCGGTCCACTGCCGAGTCGCGCGCCGCACGCCACCACGGTCGCCTCGGTCGGGCCGTAGGTGTTCCACACCTCGCGGTTGATGCCGTCTTCACCGGAGGCCAGCCGTTCGGCGAGATCCGGGGGACAGGCCTCGCCGCCGAAGATCAGCAGCCGCACCGCCTCGAGTGCCTCCGCCGGCCAGAGCGCGGCCAGCGTCGGAACGGTGGACACCACGGTGATGTCCCGGGACACCAGCCAGGGGCCGAGGTCCATGCCGCTGCGCACCAGGGAGCGTGGCGCCGGGACCAGGCACGCCCCGTACCGCCATGCGAGCCACATTTCCTCGCAGGAGGCGTCGAACCCGACCGACAGGCCCGCCAGCACCCGATCACCCGGTCCGATCGGATTGTCCAGCAGATACATTCGAGCTTCGGCGTCGACGAACGCCGCGGCGTTGCGGTGGCTGACCGCGACTCCCTTCGGAACGCCGGTGGACCCCGAGGTGAAGATGATCCACGCGTCATCCCCGGGTTGCGGGGCGGCGACGCTCCAACCCCGTGACGAACCGGGACCGCGTTTGAGACCGGACTCGGTGATCACCCCGGCCACCCCGGCCTCGCCGAACACCAACTCGGCGCGCTCGTCGGGGTCGTCGGCATCCACCGGCACATAGGCCGCGCCGGCGGCCAGCGTGGACAGGATGGCCATGTACAGCGAGTAGGAGCCTGACGGCATCCGGATACCGACCCGGTCGCCGCGGCCGATACCGCGGGCCGCCAGCCACTGCACACCCGCCTCGATATCGACGAGCATCTCGGCGTAGGTCAGCTGCACCTCGCCGTCGTCGATACCAGTCGCCTCTGGGTACCGCGCCGCGGTGTCGTAGATGATGTCGATCAACGTCCGCGGCGCCGGGGCATGGCCCGACCGCAGGTATTGCGAGGGGATTTCCGGCATCGCCACGGCTTCGAATCCTAGGGCGCGACGCGCGGCGCGGTCGGGCACCTGCGAGACTGGTCCGGCAGAGGGGAGTATTCCTTCGCCGCGGCGTCGTCACCACGTCGGCCGTCCGGACAGCATCCGGGCGGCTTTCCGGTTCCGCGGGCCGTCCGGGGTGTTGTAGCCGAGCGGCGGAAGAGACCTCGGGCGTGTTGGCTTGGTTTGTCCACGACGGCCGGAGGTCCCATCGCAATGAACGTGTCCGCCATGGAGTGGGGGATCACCCTCGGGGCAACCCTGGCCGTCCTGATCTTCGACGTGTTGTTCTCGGTTCGTCGCCCCCATGAGCCAAGCCGGCGTGAATGCGTGGTCGCGCTATCGATCTACGTCCTGCTGGCGATCGGCTTCGGGCTGTGGGTGTGGCACTTCCACGGTAGCCAGTTCGGGTTGGAGTTCTACGCGGGCTGGCTCACCGAGTACAGCCTCTCAGTGGACAACCTGTTCATCTTCATCATCATCATGGCGAGTTTCAACGTGCCCAAGGTCTATCAGCAGCAGGCACTGCTCGTCGGGATCGTGCTGGCGTTGGTGTTCCGGGGCGTCTTCATCGCGCTGGGCGCTGTGGCGATCAACCAGTTTTCCTGGATGTTCTACATTTTCGGCGCGTTCCTGGTGGTCACCGCGGTCAAGTTGGTGCGCGACACCGAGCACAGCGATGACGCAGACAACGCGGTGGTGCGGTTCGCCAAGACCTACCTCAACACCACCGACAAGTGGGACGGGCTGAAGCTTTACCTCAAGCAGGGCAATAAGCGGGTGATGACACCGATGTTCCTGGTGATCGTCGCGCTCGGCACCACTGATCTGCTCTTCGCATTGGACTCCATCCCGGCGATCTACGGTCTGACCAAGGAGCCCTATCTGGTCTTCACCGCCAACGTTTTCGCGTTGATGGGCCTGCGTCAGCTGTACTTCCTGCTCGGTGATCTGCTGAACCGGCTGGTGTACCTGTCCCAGGGGCTGGCGTTCATTCTGTTCTTCATCGGTGTGAAGTTGTTGCTGCACGCCCTGCACGAGAACGAACTGCCGTTCATCAACGGCGGCGACCCGGTGCCGGTGCCGGAGATTCCGACGCTACTGAGCCTGGCGGTCATCGTGCTGACGTTGTTCCTGACCATGGTCGCCAGCCTGGTGAAGACCCGGCTCTCCCGGGACTGATCAGCCCCGAGTTGTCGCCCGGGCGTCAGCCCCAGTTGTTGTAGCCGCCCTCAGGGCCCAGCATCCGCTCCAGTCGGCTGCGGTTGAGTTTGGCGATCTCGTTGCGAGCCACCTTGCGCTCGGTCTCCACATCGTTGTGCATCCGGTCGCCGATGGCGGTAATGACCCCGGGTGCCGGGCAGTCCTCGGCGAGTGCGCCGACGTGCATGACGAATCCGAACCCGAAACGTCCGCTGTACTCGTCGGCCGCGGCGCGCAACTCGTCCATCACCGCGGGGCGTGAATCCCACACCGAACACTGCTCGGAATGCGACCAGGCGCTGCCGGGCCGGCTTCCGACGCTGGGGTAGGCCTGCATGATCTCGTCGATACAGTCCTCCGGCAACCCGAACAGCACGGCGTCGGCGCGGGCGAACAGTGCGGCGTGACTGGGGTAGGGGCGGCCGCGTACCAGTTCGGTGGCCATCGCGACGCTGTTGCAGCATTCGTAGAGGGCGTGCAGCGCCTTTCGGTAGGGCAACCGGTTGAAGGCCTCAAGCCCGATGTCCTGGTGCATCAACACACCGTCATCATCGGAAACGCAGGGCACAGCCGGGTTACCCCGTGTTACAGCCAGGAAAATCCTGTCCGGTGGGTTAGGAGCGCGGGTGACCCGGGGTCAGTGCCCTTCGGTTGCGAAGCGTTGCCGCGACCGCTCGATCTCGGCCTCCGCGTCGGCGCGGCCGACGAAATCCGCCGCCTCCACGTGCTTTCCGGGTTCGAGGTCCTTGTAATGCACGAAGAAGTGCTTGATCGCGGCGAGTTCGTGCTTGGGAATGTCGGCTAGATCCTGGATGTGGTCCCAGCGCTCGTCGCCGGCCGGGACGCAGACGACCTTGTCGTCACCGCCGGCTTCGTCGACCATTCGGAACATGCCGACCGGTCGCGCCTCGACGATGACGCCGGGATGTACCGATTCCGGGAGCAGCACCAAGGCGTCGAGTGGGTCGCCGTCCTCGCCCAGGGTGTCCTCGATGAAGCCGTAATCGGCTGGATAACCCATCGGCGTGTACAGGTGGCGGTCCAGGCGCAGCCGACCGGTCACGTGATCGACCTCGTACTTGTTGCGCTGGCCCTTGGGGATCTCGATCGTGACGTCGAACTGCACCGCGCACTCCTTCACCGCTGAACTTCCGCGAGTTGTCCGGCCTTGCCGCCCGTTGGCGACGGGAGACACCCTAACGGAGCGTGACCGCCGGTGACCGGCACGTTGCGCACATTGCGTCCAGCACTTGGGTGGCGCATCGTCCAGTCGGGCAACTGGTCGCATCCGCACCTGTTGGGCAGAATGAGGCGGTCGGCGGCCTTCGCAGGCTCTGAGCGGTTCCGCGCGTGGATTTTCGGCAGGTTGAGTTTCAGCCGCCAGGTTGAGTTTCAGTGAGTGAGGGATAGATGTCCGGGATGGTGCGCCGCCACCACGTGGTGATCGCCGTAGTGGTGATCGCGGTGGTGGCCGCGGTTGTCGCGGCCGCCGCGGTGCTGAACTCCGGTG
>JAUPLT010000148.1 GCA_030836785.1 Actinomycetota bacterium | reverse complement strand
GCGTTCGGCGATGTAGCCCGGGTAGCGGTGCGGCGCGTATCGGACCTCCGGCATGTCCTCGATTTCGCCGAGTTCCTCGTAGACATGATCGACCACCCGGAAAAGCGACTTGGCGAACTGATGGCGCGTAGCGCTTGTTGGTAGCGGTGGTCCGAGTTGTTGGTAGCGGGGTTCCGATAACCGGGTAGCGGCTCCCGGGTGTGGGCGCTACCCGGTTATCGGGTCTGCTATTCCCAGAATCCGGGTGCGGCTCGGGCGTTTTGGTTTCGTTGTCGGCGCATGTCGACTTCGCCGAGGTTGATCGTTCGGGCGTTGTTGGCGAGCCGGTTGACGATGGAGTCGGCGGCGACTCGGTCGGGCAGTGCTCCGGCCCAGTAATCGGGCCCGGACTGGCTGGCGATCATGGTGGGGCGGCGATGCTCGCGGCCGGCGAGGATCGCGAACAGGTCGCTGGCCGCGTCCGGGTCGATGCCGACGGTGAGGAAGTCGTCGATAATCAGCAAGTCCATCTCCGAGAGCTTGGTCAGGAAGTCCTGATGTGCGATGCCGTCGGCGCGGGCGATGACCAGCTTGCGGGCCAGCTCGTCCATCCGCGTGTAGAGGACTTCGTGTTGGCTGTGGCAGGCGGCGATACCGATCGCGCAGGCCAGGTAGGTTTTGCCGGCCCCGGTCGGTGAGATGACCAGCAGGTTGGTCGGCTCGGTGCGCCAATCGTGTGCGCCGTAGCGGCGCATCCTGGTGGGGTTGATGCCCCGGCCCTCGCGGTAGTCGATCTCGGAGATCGTCGCGGTCGGGATCGGGAAGCCTGCTTGGCGGATCAGCTTGTCGATCCTGGCGGCCCGCCGCGCGTCGAGTGCGTCATCGACGGCGGTCAAAAACAGCTGCTCGGGGGTGAGTTCGTCGTTGCCCTCATCACTGATCAGCTGTTCGAACCGGGTGGCCACGTGGGTGATCCGAAGCGCCCGGAACTTCTCGTGGTCGACACTGGTGAACATCGCGCTCACCGGTCTTGCCGGTAGTAGTCCGCGCCGCGGACCAGCGCGCCGGCGGCGGTGTCCGGCGACGGGGTGTTCTTGCGGTTGGAGGCCGCGGCTCGGCCTGGCGCGGGTTTCTTGTGGTCGCTGTCGATCGCGGCCATCAGGCGCTTGATCATCGAGTACGTTGGGTAGCCGCGCATGTTGATCAGCTGCTGGCAGGCGGCCTCGAGCTTGGCCTTGTTGCGCCGCCCCAAAGTCTCGAGGATGTTCTGGCAGTCCAGGTAGCCCTGCGCCTCGATGTCGTGGCGGTCCAGGATCTGCTCGATCACTGTCACCGTCGCGGGCCCGAATGCGCCCGCCCGGTCGACAAACCAGCGCCGCGACCACAACCCGTCGACGTTGCGGTGCCGCTCGGGGACATGGCTGGGATCGGTGCTGTACTGGCCCTTGCGGCCGGTCTTGCGTTGATGCTCGGCCACGACCTGCTGGCCGTCGAACACCGTGACCCGGCTGGTGGTCAGCCGCACCCGAAGCATCCGCCCGGCCAGCGCGGAAGGCACTGAGTAATGCTGGTAGTCGGTCGTAATGTGGTAATTACGACCGACTTTGACCGCTCGCCAGTCGACTTGCTCGAACGCCTCGTCAGGCAGCGGCGAGAGCATCGGGGCCTCCTCGGCGGTGAACCGTTCGAACCGGGTGCTCCCGTCGGCCCGGCGAAGCTCGTAATTGATCTCGTGGACCCGCTCGGCGATGGCCTCGTTCAGTTCGGCCAGACTCGTCCACGTCTCCTCGAGGAGATACCCGATGACGCGTTTGTTGACCGTGTTGACTGCCGATTCGACCGCAGCCTTGTCGCGGGGCTTGCGCACCCGCGCGGGCACGATCGCGGTGCCGTAATGATCGGCCATCTGCCGGTACCGATCGTTGACGAACCGGGCGGCATCACCCTGCTTCGCCCGATGCGTGGCCGTCGAGGCATGATCAGGCACGACGATCTGCGGCACCCCGCCGAAGTGCCCGAAGGCGCCGATATGGGCGGTGATCCACGCCTCGGTACGCATATCGGTAAACGCTCGGCAGTACACGCACGCCGAAAACGGCAGCACCGCAACGAACAAGTACGCCGACGCCGGCTGGCCCCCGGCGGCATCGACCAACCTGATCGTGTCGCCGGCCCAGTCGACGAACATCGCCCGGCCCGGCTCGTGATGCAACGTGGCCACAAGATCGTTGCGTGCCGCGTACACGCCGAACAGGTGGCAGTACTGCGAGTACCCGTACTTGCGCAGGTCCGAGACCGATCCGACATAGCCACGCCACGCCTGAAGCAACGTGAAATGCGGATTGGACCTCATCGAGGCCACCACCGACGCGAAGTCGGGCCCGTCATAGCCCGTCGACACCCCCGACCGCCCATCAGGGAACAAGCCCGCCAACTCCGCATCCGACATCCCCGCCAGACGCGCCGCGGTGATACCCCGATCCCTGATCACCATCCGCACCGCCGACACGTCACGGTGCGAGCAGCCCACCGCCTCGAC
Organism: Actinomycetota bacterium; assembly: GCA_030836785.1. GTDB lineage: Bacteria > Actinomycetota > Actinomycetes > Mycobacteriales > Mycobacteriaceae > Mycobacterium. Next base: position 296 of record JAUPLT010000148.1, on the reverse strand, counting down.
GATCTGCCGATAACTACGGTCCTTGAACACCAAGGACATGATCGCCCTGAAGTCCGCCATCTTCTGCCTCCTCGCAGACAAACGGCGACGCCCAACGCGTCGCCGTCGCCAAGGAGACCAAAGCCAAGAACCCCGCGCTACCAGCTATCCAGAACCCTGCTACCAACAAGCCGGACCAGCGCTACCAACTAGGGCTATGCGCCAACTGATCAGCCAGTTCGGTGAGGATCTTGCATGCTGGTGTCTCGGTCCAGAGCGACCTGCTTGTGGTCACACACGTCACCGCCCCGCACTTC
>JAUPLT010000147.1 GCA_030836785.1 Actinomycetota bacterium | reverse complement strand
GGATCACGGGGCGGATCACGGGGCGGATCACGGGGCGGCACCGGACTGCTGGACTACTGGATGGTGCATGAGAGCGATGACGCCGAGGTGCCCGGCGTCACGGTCGCACCGATTCCCCTGCTGATGTCCGATCCCGACGCAACTGCCGAAATGGTCCGCGCTGGAATGGAATTGGCCGGTCTACTGCCCCGCGGCGGTCGGCCGTGACCGAGCACGGTGCTGCGGCACCGCTGACGATCCTGCCGGTCGCCGGCCTGCCCGAGTTCCGCCCCGGGGACGACCTCGCGGCCGCCATCGCCGCCGCCACCCCATGGCTCCGCGACGACGACGTGGTGGTGATCACCAGCAAGATCGTCTCCAAGTGCGAGGGCCGGATCGTCACCGCCCCCACGGACGCCGACGCCCGCGATGCCCTGCGCCGCAAGCTAATCGACGACGAGGCGGTCCGAGTGCTGGCCCGCAAGGGCCGCACGCTGATCACCGAGAATCGCAATGGACTTGTTCAGGCCGCCGCAGGGGTGGACGGATCCAACGTCGCGACAACCGAACTCGCGCTGCTTCCGACCGATCCTGATGCCAGCGCCCGCGCACTGCGCGCGGAACTCGGCCGGCGACTGGGAGTCCGGGTCGGAGTACTGGTCACCGACACGATGGGCCGGGCCTGGCGTAACGGGCAGATCGACGCCGCGATCGGCGCCGCCGGGGTGCCGGTGCTGCACGGTTACGCCGGGGTACGCGACGCACACGGTAATGAACTGGTGGTCACCGAGATCGCCGTCGCCGACGAGATCGCCGCCGCCGCCGACCTGGTCAAGGGCAAGCTGACTGCGGTACCGGTCGCGGTGGTGCGCGGTCTGTCGATGGCCGACGACGGATCCACCGCAGCACACCTGCTGCGCGCCGGCGAGGACGACTTGTTCTGGCTGGGCACGGCCGAGGCGATCGAGATGGGCCGCCGGCAGGCCCTGCTGATGCGTCGCTCGGTGCGCCGGTTCACCGACCGCCCGGTCGACCCCGCGCTGATCGAGGAAGCCGTCGCCGAGGCACTGACCGCGCCGGCCCCGCATCACACCAGACCGGTCCGGTTCGTCTGGCCGGCCGACCCGGACCGGCGCCGCGGACTGCTCGACGGCATGGCGGCGGCCTGGCGCACCGACCTCACCGCCGACGGCCTGCCCGCCGAGGCCGTCGAACGGCGGGTGGCCCGCGGACGGATTCTCTACGACGCGCCGGAGGTGCTGATCCCGTTCCTGGTCGCCAACCCGTCCACGGGTGCGCACCACTATCCCGATCCGGTGCGCACCGCCGCCGAGCACACCATGTTCACGGTGGCCGTCGGGGCGGCGGTGCAGGCACTGCTGGTGGCGCTCGCCGTCCGCGGTGTCGGCAGTTGCTGGATCGGGTCGACGATCTTCGCCCCGACCGTGGTTCGTTCGGCGCTGGATCTGCCGTCGGACTGGGAACCGTTGGGCGCCATCGCCATCGGGTATGCCGCTGATACCGGGTCAGATGTTGGGTCCCCCCGCGAACCGCAGCGACCGGGCGACCTGTTGGTGCGCCGGTGAACCCCGCGGTGCGCGATTCGGCGATCGAGACATTGACCGGGTGGCAACCGCCCGATGCCGGGCAGGACGCCCTGCGGCATGCCGTGCTGGCCTTCCTGCTCGCCCGGCCGGACAGTTGCCGGCGGTCCTGCGAGCCGGGCCACATCACCGCCTCGGCACTGGTGGTCGACGACATCGAGGGGCGGACACTGCTCACCCTGCACCCCCGGTTGGGCCGCTGGGTGCAACTGGGCGGGCACTGCGAGGACGACGACGCCGATATCGTCGCCGCGGCACTGCGGGAGGCCACCGAGGAGTCCGGCATCGCGGGCCTGCGGGTGGACCCGGTACTGGCCGCCATTCATGTCCACCCGGTCACCTGCTCACTCGGCGTGCCGACCCGGCACCTCGACCTTCAGTTCATCGCCACCGCACCGCCCGGCGCCGAGGCCGTCATCAGCGACGAGTCCCTGGATCTGCGCTGGTTCGGCGTCGAGGCCCTGCCCGATGGCGTCGACGCCGGACTGCTCCAGTTGGTGACCGCCGCTAGATGTCGCTGGAGTAGCGGATTCCGCAGTCCGGAATGAACACTCCCGGCCAGACCCGGGCACCGCGCAGAAGTTCGCAGCGCGCGCCGATATCGGCCCCGTCCCCGATCACCGCGTCGCGGATGCGGGCCCGCAGACCGATGCGGGCACCGGAACCGACGATCGAGCGCTCCACCGCAGCACCGGCCTCGATACGGGCGCCTTCGAAGATCACCGCACCGTCCAGGCGCACACCGGGGCCGATCTCGGCCCCGCGGCCCACGACGGTGCCGCCGATCAGGACCGCACCCGGGGCTACCGAGGCGCCGTCGTGCACCAGGCTCTCGCCCCGACGGGCACCCAGGGCGGGCGACGGCGCGACACCGCGAACCAGGTCGGCCGACCCGTGCACGAAATCGTCCGGCGTGCCCATATCCCGCCAGTAACTGGAGTCGACGAAACCACACACCTTCGCGCCGGAGGCGAGCAGTGCGGGGAACACCTCGCGCTCCACCGACACCTCGCGGCCGACCGGGATGCGGTCGATGACATCGCGTTTGAACACGTAGGTGCCGGCGTTGATCTGATCGGTGGGCGGATCCTCGGTCTTCTCCAGGAAGGCCAGAACGTTTCCGTCGGCATCGGTGGGCACCGAACCGAAGGCACGGGCGTCGTTGACCCGCACCAGGTGCAGCGTCACATCGGCCTCATGGTCGCCGTGCGTCTCCAGCAGGTGCTGCAGGTTCATCCCGGAGAGCACGTCGCCGTTGAACACCATCACGGTGTCATGGCGCAGTTTGGGGGCGACGTTGGCGATACCGCCACCGGTGCCCAGTGGCTCCTCCTCGGTCACGTACTCGATCTGCAGGCCGAGTTTGGAGCCGTCGCCGAACTCCTCCTCGAAGGTCTGCGCCTTGTAGGAGGTGCCCAGGACGACATGCTCGATGCCGGCGTCGGCGATGCGGGACAGCAGATGGGTCAGGAACGGCACCCCGGCGGTCGGCAGCAGCGGTTTCGGTGTGGCGATCGTCAGGGGCCGCAGCCGGGTGCCCTTCCCGCCGACCAGCACGACGGCGTCGACCCGCGCCGGATCAATGTGGTGCCCGGTCATCCCGTTCCCTTCGCCAGCTCGCGGCGCGACTTGCGTACGGCCGCGTCCGCCCTCAGTTTCAAAGCGCCCTTAATGGTCCACCGCAGCGGTGCCTGCCACCAGGCCGGATGCCGATCGGCCAGGTAAGTGTAGGTGCTGATGTGGTGCGCACGAAGATTTCGGGACGGATCGCGTCCGGTCGAATGTCCCTTGTCGTGCAAGATCTCCGAACCGGGAATGTAGACGTTGAGCCAGCCCGCCCGCCCCAGCCGGTCACCGAGGTCGACGTCCTCCATGTACATGAAATAGCGCTCGTCGAATCCGCCGATCCCGTCGAACGCCGCACGCCGCACCAGCAGGCAGGAGCCCGACAGCCAGCCGACCGGCCGTTCGCTGGGTTCGACGTGCTCCTGCCGGTAGGACTTGGTCCACGGGTTGGCCTTCCAGGCGAATCCGACGACCGCATGCATCCCGCCGCGAACCAGGCTCGGCAGGTGACGCGCGGACGGGTAGACCGAACCGTCGGGATCCCGGATCAGCGGACCCAGTGCGCCGGCCCGTGGCCAGCGTCCGGCCGCCTCCAGTAGCGCGTCGATGCTGCCGGGGCCCCACACCACATCGGGGTTGGCGACCAGGACGAACTCCTCATCGGGCGAGACCGTGGCCACCGCGCGGTTGACGGCGGTGCCGTAGCCGAGATTGCCGCCGGTGCGCAGCAGTTCGGTCCCGGGATAGCGCTCCACCGCTTCCTCGGGCGCGCCGTCGACCGAGCCGTTGTCAGCGATCACCACCCGCAGTGGCCGGTCGGTGGCCACCGTCAGCGAGGACAGGAATCGGTCGAGGTGCGAACCTGACGAATAGGTGACCGTGACCACGGTCAGATCCGGCTCGCTGCTCACGGCGTTGAGGGTATCGGTCCGTCCTCAGGCGGCACCGCGAGCGCCTCGGCCAAGGCCGCGCGCCACGGCCGCAGCGGGGTCAGGCCGGCCCGCACGGACGCCGCCATCGACAGTGCCGAGCAGACCGGACGGCGGGCCGGGCGCGGGACGGCGTCGGTGCCGACCGGCCGTACCCGCTCCGGGTCGGCGCCGAGTTCGGCGAACACCGCCCGGGCCTGCTCGTAGCGGCTCACCGCACCGGCGTTGGCGGCATGCAGGATCGGCCCCCGGACGCCACCCGCGGCGATCTCCAGCAGGGCTGACACCAGGTCACGGGCGTAGGTCGGTGAGCCGGTCTGGTCGTCGACCACCTCGAGCACGCGGTCGGTGGTGGTGGCCAACCGGCGCATGACGGCGACGAAGTCGCTGCCGTCGCCGCCGGTGTACACCCAGGAGGTGCGCACCACGTATGCCTCCGCCAGCACCTCCAGCACCGCCTGCTCACCGGCCAGCTTCGTCGCGCCGTAGACACCCACCGGTCCGGTCGGGTCGCCGACGTCATAGGTCCGCCCGGCTTCGCCGGGGAACACGTAGTCGGTGGAGATGTGCACCAGCCCGGCCCCAACCGACCCGCACGCGGCGGCGAGGACACCCGGCCCCACCGCGTTGATGGCGTGGGCGGCCGCCGGCTCGGCTTCGGCGGCATCGACGTTGGTGAACGCGGCGCAGTTGACCACCAGATCGCCGGGCCGGACGTGCCCTCGCACCGCGGCGGCGTCGGTGATGTCGAGGTCGGCGCGGGTGAGCGCCGTCACATCAAAGCCCCGACCGCGTGCCGTGTCGGCCAGCAGCCGGCCCACCTGGCCGCCGGCACCGGTGATCACCATCCGCCTCGTCACGGCCACGAGTCTGGCACGCCGGTTGCGGCTACCCGGCTTGCGCCCGATCCGCCAGTAACCTGACGTGGTGCCTGCTGAGACGGAAGTGACGGCTGAGACCTTTGGGGCCAGTTCCCATGGGCGGTCCGCGGGCCGCACCGTGCTGGCACTGCTGGCCGTGCTCGTCATGGTGGGCACCGGGGCGGCCTGGGGGTCGGTGCGGTCCTTCGAGAACGGCATCTTCCACTTCACCACCGCAATGCTGGGCGGGAACAGCGACGACGGTGCGACCGACATCCTGCTGGTCGGCATGGACAGCCGAACCGACGCCCACGGCAACCCGCTGTCGGCGCAGGAATTGGCCCAACTGCATGCGGGCGACGACGTCGCCACCAATACCGACACCATCATCCTGGTCCGTATCCCGACCAACGGCCGCTCGGCCACCGCGATATCGATCCCGCGCGACTCCTACGTCCAGTCCCCCAGCCTCGGCAAGACCAAGATCAACGGTGTCTACGGCGAGGTGAAACTGGACACCATGAAGCAGTTGGTGGAGGTGCAGGGCCAGGACCCCGCCGTGGCAGAGCCGAAGGCCGTCGAGGCCGGCCGCAACGCGCTGATCGAAACCGTCGCCGAACTGACCGGCGTCAGCGTCGACCACTACGCCGAGATCGGCCTGCTCGGCTTCTCGCTGATCACCGACGCCCTCGGCGGGGTCGAGGTGTGCCTGAAAGATGCGGTGTACGAACCACTTTCGGGTGCGGACTTCCCAGCCGGCTGGCAGCGGCTGGACGGCCCGCAGGCGCTGAGCTTCGTCCGGCAGCGCCACGACCTGCCGCGCGGCGATCTCGACCGGGTGGTGCGGCAGCAGGTGGTGATGGCTTCCCTGGCCCATGAGGTCATCTCGAGCAAGACGCTGACCAGTCCGGCCACCATGGAGCGCCTGCAGAACGCGATTCAACGTTCGGTGGTGATCTCCGCGGGCTGGGACGTGATGAACTTCCTCGACCAGTTGCAGAAACTGGCGGCCGGCAACGTCGCCTTCGCCACCATCCCGGTACTCAAAGAGAACGGCTGGAGCGACGACGGGATGCAGTCGGTGGTCACCGTCGATCCCACCCAGGTTCAGGAATGGGTGGCGAGCCTGTTGCACGATCAGGCCGAGGGCAAGACCGCGGCGGTGGCCTACTCCCCCGACCAGACCACCGTCGACGTGCTCAACGACAGTGATATCAACGGGCTGGCCGGCGCGGTGTCGGACCGGTTGGGAGCCAAGGGATTCGCCCTGGGCACGGTCGGCAACAACGATGGGGCGAAGGTCTCCGAAAGCCAGGTCCAGGCCGCCGCCGAGGATGATCTCGGCGCCCAGGCGGTAGCCGAGGAACTCGGCGGGCTGCCGATCGTGGCCGATCCCGCGCTGTCGGCCGGGACGGTGCGGGTGGTGCTCGCCGAGGAGTACGACGGACCGGGATCGGGCCTGGACGGCACCCTTCCCACCGGCGATATGTCCACCGAGGCGACCGCAGAAGAGGCAACCGCAGAAGAGGCAACCGTGGACAAAGCTTCCCAGGACACCGCCTCCACTCCGCTGCCGTCGCCGGTGATCACCGCGGGGTCCGACGACCCCCGGTGCGTCAACTGATGAAGCTCACCGACTGATGAAGCTCAGCTGATGAATCTCACTGGTGCCCTGCTGGATCCGCTGTTGGCCGGTGGCTCCGCCGCCCAGCGGATGGGTCCGCGCATCACCTACTACGACGACGCCTCCGGTGAGCGCATCGAACTGTCCACGGTGACGCTGGCCAACTGGGCAGCCAAGACCGCCAACCTGCTGCGCGACGAGTTCGGCGCCGGACCGGGCAGTCGGGTGGCGCTGCTGCTGCCCGCCCATTGGCAGACCGCCGCGGTGCTGCTGGGGACGTGGTGGATCGGCGCCGAGGTGGTGCCGTGCCCGGGCACAGGCACCGGCACCGGCACCGGCACAGGACATCCCACTCTCGAGCCGGCCGGGCCGGCCGATATCGCGCTGTGCACCCGCGACCGCCTCGACGAGGCAGACGCGATCGCGGCCGACGGCGAGGTGGTGGTGCTGTCGCTGGATCCGTTCGGCAAGGCCGCCGCGGACCTGCCGATCGGTGTCACCGATTACGCCACCGCGGTGCGGGTGCACGGCGACCAGGCCGTGCCGGAGCCGAACCCCGGCCCCGCCCTGCCCGGGCGCAGCGCCGAAGCCGTGCTGGCCGCGGCCCGGGCCAGCGCCGCCGAGCAAGGGTTGGGACCGAGCGACCGGGTGATGTCCTCGCTGCCGTGGGACACCGCGGACCGGATCATTCACAACCTGCTGGCGGTGTGGGCGGCCGGGGCGTCGCTGGTGCAACTGACCAACCCCGACCGAGCCGTGCTCGCACGCCGCCGGGAGACCGAGAAGGTGACCAGGGGCTGAGCCTTGGGGAGCTGCCTGACGGCCGATACGCTGGCCGCCATGGCTGCCCCGCACCGTCCCCCGCTCGACCTCGCCGGGGTGCGCCGCGATCTGGTCGGCCCCGGCCGGCCGCTTCGCCGGCTCGAACTGGTGCAGACCACCGGCTCGACGAACGCCGACCTGCTGGCCCGGCAGTCCGGCGGGGAGGACATCGCCGGCCTGGTCCTCATCGCCGAGCACCAGAGCGCCGGGCGGGGCCGGCACGGTCGGCGCTGGTCGGCACCAGCCGGCTCGCAGATC
>JAUPLT010000146.1 GCA_030836785.1 Actinomycetota bacterium | reverse complement strand
CGCCGATAGTGAGTACTGCGTGGTACGCAGTGGCTTCGGGTGGGAGGTCGCAAAGACCGCGGAAGTCGCTGCGGAGGAGATCGTGGTTCTTGACGCCCGCGCCGACAACCCGGCGTATGCCTTCGCGCTGTCGCGGCTGAGCGACCAGAGTCTCGAGCACACTGTCACCGGCGTGTTCCGCCAGGTCAGTCGGCCGGTTTACGACGATGAGGCACGCGGCCAGATCGCGGCCGCCCGGCAGACGGTCCCGCACGACCGCGCCGCGCTGCAGTCGCTGCTGCGCGGCCGCGACACCTGGACCGTGGATTAGCGAGTCAGGATGTGATGTGGGTCTGGCCGGCGTTGTGCTGGCCGGGGGTGCCTCGCGGCGGATGGGCCGGGACAAGGCCACGCTGATTCATCCGGGCACCGGCACCACCATGGTTCAGCGCACCGTTGCCGTCCTGGCGTCGCGATGCCACCCCGTTTTCGTCGTCGCGGCCTCGGGCCAGACGCTGCCCGACCTGACGTCCGCCGTCGTGCTTCGGGACGCGGTGCCCGGCCAGGGCCCGCTTCCAGCGACCGCAGTCGGACTACGCGCGGCGTCTGTGACGGGATGCGAGTGGGCCTTCGTCTGCGCTGTCGACATGCCCGCCATGTCTGCCCAGGTCGTCGACGAGTTGGGGTGCCACCGCGACGCCGATGCGGTGCTGGCGTGGGATGGCCGGGAGCACTACCTGGCCGCTGTCTACCGCACCGCGTTGGCGGACCGGATCGACGCCCTGGTGGCCTCGGGCGAACGCAGGATGGGGGCGCTCGTGGATGCGGTGCGGGTTCGGCGGGTGGTAATTTCCGACGCCGGGATGCTGGCGAACGTCAACACGCCGCACTCGGTGACGGACGAGGAGCGACCTGATGCAGGTTCATGCGATCAACCTTGATCGCGACACCGATCGTTGGGAACGGTTTATGCAGCTCAACGGTGAATTGGTTGACGTTGTCCGGGTTTCGGCCGTAGACGGCAGGGGGATAGACCGCGCGGCGCTGGCCGCACACGGGTTCCTCCTCGAGCCGTGCAGCCGGACCGACGGGGCCATGGGTTGCGCGTGTTCGCATATCGCTCTGTGGTTCAAGGCGGTCGACGCCAACCAGACGCTGACGATCGTCGAGGACGACACCGTGCTGGCCGGGGATTTCGCATCGGCGGCCCAGCGGGTGCTGGCGGAGTTGCCGGCGGACTGGGACGTCGTGGTCTGGGGTTGGAACTTCGATGGTTACCTGTGGGCGGAAATCCCCGAGGGTGTGGGTATCTGCCGATTAACGTTCGACGAGGAAGAGATGCGCAACAACATCGATGTGTTCCGCACCAGTGAACAGCCGCACGCTCCCGTCCGCCTGCGGCACTGCTTCGGTACGCACGCCTACACCATCACCCCGGCAGGCGCTCAGGCCATGCTGGATGCTTCCCTACCGGTAACCGACCGACTGGTGCGGTTCGACAACGTGGCCACAGAGAACTCCACCTACGAAAACGCTACCCACGATCTCGACATGAACCGGGCATACCCCACCCTGCGGGCCTATGCCTGCATGCCCCCGCTTGCGCTGAGCGAGAACCGGCGGGAGATGTCCCACACGTGGAAATGGGGTTGACAACCCAGGTCGTCGATGGTCGCCGGGTTGTCGACGGTTGCCGGGAACGAGGAGGTAGCTGAATGCGGGTCCACGTGATCAACCGTGACCACCACACCGACCGGTGGGTGCGCTGTGAGCGGCTCAACGGTGGCGTCGTTGATCTGGTGCGATTCCCGGCCATCGACGGTCGAACAGTGGATCGGGCCGATCTGATCACGCAGGGTTTCCTCATCGAGCCGTGCAGTCGTACCGATGAGGCGATCGGCAATTCACTGTCGCATTGCGCGTTGTGGCAACAGGCGATCGACAGCGACGAGACCCTGACCGTTATCGAAGACGACACCGTGCTGGCGGGTAATTTCGCCGCAGTCGCGCGTCGGATGTTCAGCGAGTTGCCGACGGACTGGGACATCATCATGTGGGGCTGGGATCCGAGCGAGCACCTGTGGGCAGAAATTCCGGAAGGTGTCAGCGTCTGCCGACTCGAGTTCAATCGAGCCGAGATGCGCAGGCACATCGAGATGTTCAGGGCCGGCTGTCAGTCGCATACCGCAGTCCGGCTGCGGCACTGCATGGGGACGCCGGCGTACACCATCACCCCGGCCGGTGCCCGAACCATGCTGGATGCCTGTCTGCCGATGACTGACCGGGAGGTGGCCTTCAGTTGCGGGGGGGCCGTGGTGAACAACCCGATGATCGACGCGGACATGAATCGGGTCTTTCCGGTGAAGGGGTCTTATGCGTGTCTGCCTCCGGTTGCCCTGCGCGAGGGAGAGCGCAACCGACTGCCGCTGCGCTGACTCGGTGCACACGTCAGGACAAATTGCTTCTCGTTGCTGTGGTTATTGGTGCGTTTGATGCTGCTGGGGGATGCCTAGAGGGACAGCCCTGTGACGGCGGTCTCGCCACCGGTGTGATTTAGATCACCACAAGGGGAGTCGGCGCCTTAGTCGTTGCGCCGATCTCTGGGCCTGCGACCTGCGCATTCCTATCGATTGCAGCGGCTGTGATCGCTCCGTTATCTGCGCGATATTATCGTGGCATTAACGTGACTTTGTGCAAAAGAATCCGTACCGTCCATCAAGTGCCTTACGGCAAACGGACAATTACATATCAATAACCCTGCGTGTTGAGCGGGGCCCGGGGCGCGAGCCCCACCTGGACGAATCCGGAACGGACGACCACGGTCAGGCCTTCGCTGTCACATCGAACCGAGACGGTGTGACCCGGAATTCATGTCTTGCCCATCGAGACGGTTCCCCCGGCGCACGCGCGGCGAAAGGAAAACTGTTGAAGAACCTCCGCAAGACGATGCTGACGGCTGCTGCCGCAGGTGCCATGGCTGCCGCTCCGCTGGCGCTGGGTGCCGGTACGGCCAACGCCGACAGTGTCAACTGGGACGCCATTGCCGTCTGTGAGTCCGGTGGCAACTGGGCCATCAACACCGGCAACGGCTACTACGGCGGACTGCAGTTCAGCCCGGGCACCTGGAGCTCCAACGGCGGCAGCGGTATGCCGCACCTGGCTTCGCGTTCGGAGCAGATCCGGGTGGCGGAAAACGTCCTGCGGACCCAAGGGATCGGCGCCTGGCCGTCCTGCGGCCGTCGCGGGTAAGTCAGACCCCCCCAAAAACAGACAGCGATCGAGCGGTGGCGCCGGAGTGATCCGGTGCCACCGCTTCTTTTTGGCACTCTCACAGAACTCTCATCAATATCAGGTGACGCTTCTGTAACAGCTGTCCCGGTCGGTGCGATTCCCATCACAACCGCGGCACACGCGGGCCGCACCGCCGAAGGGACCCGAATGAGCGCGATCCGCAGGATCCTCACCCTCGCCGGTTCGATCATGGGGCTGGCTCTGGGTCTGGCGCTCGCGGCGTTCACCCTCGGCAGCGGGACCGCTTCGGCCGACAGCGGCGTCAACTGGGACGCCATCGCCCAGTGCGAATCCGGCGGGAACTGGGGTATCAACACGGGCAACGGCTACTACGGCGGTTTGCAGTTCAGCCCGGCCACCTGGACCTCCAACGGCGGAACCGGGATGCCGCACCAGGCGTCCCGCGAGGAGCAGATCCGGGTGGCGGAGAACGTCCTGCGTACCCAGGGCATCGGCGCCTGGCCGAGTTGCGGCGCCAAGTCCGCCACCCCCGGCCTGATCACCACGGTGTCCACCTCCGGTGGCCGCGGCGGTGCGACCCCCGCGGGTCAGTGCGACGGTGTCGGCCGCGGTCCGCTCGGACTGGTGGACTGGGGTCAGATCTGCCGGGCCGTCACCGATCCGGGTAAGGCCTTCGCCGCCGCGGTCGGAATCCGCTGACTGGTCTGATTTTTTCGGAAAGCAGTTTCGGGCCTTCGTTGCAGGTTCATACTTCGCTGATCTGGGATAAGTCGATCAGTGAAGGGCCCCGCCATGGTGACAACATCGATTTCAGTCGGTCGGGTCGGCGCCCTCGCGGCGGCGTTGGGTGCCGGTGTGGCCATCGTCTGTCTTCCGGGGGCGATGGCGTGGGCTGACTCCGGGGATCGGGCCGCCGGTCCTGGGCACGCCTCA
>JAUPLT010000009.1 GCA_030836785.1 Actinomycetota bacterium | reverse complement strand
TGTTGTGGGTGGTCCGGGAACCGATGATGATCGCGCCCCACAGCGTGCGGGCCTCCCACCAACGGTTGTACCCGGTGGTGTTGCGGAAGGCGATGAACACCGACGCCCCGATGCCCAGCACGGATAACACCGCCGCGGCATACTCGCTCTGGGTGGCGTCCGGCACCGGCAGCAGCACGCCGACGACGATCGCGATGGCCAGCAGGGTGCCGCGCAGTTCCCAGAACACCAGCCCGAACACCCGCAAGGGTCCGAGCCGACCGACACTTCGGATCACCGGTGCACGGGGCTGACTACCAGCTGTTGTTCTTGCCGGGCAGCGTGTCGCCGGGCGCGTACGGATTGTTCTGCAGGTACCCCAGACAGGTGCCGACCCGGCCGGGAAGGCACGGACCGCCGCCGACTGTCGGGGAGCCCTTGTCCGTCATCTGCCAGCAGTTACCGGAGTTCGGATCGGCCATGTAGCCCGCCGCGCAATTCTGGCCCGGAGTGCCCGGAAACACCGGGAAAGCCTGCACCGGCGACGCGCCGAACAGCGCAGCCGTGAGAGCCAGGCACGCTGCGGTGGACGCTCTCAGCCGGGGGGTCATCTCGTCACTCTCCATCAGTAGTCCGAGCGAACCAAGTTCATTCCGGCAATGCTGCTCCCCCGGATGGACTCGAACCATCAACCGCCCGATTAACAGTCGGGAGCTCTGCCAGTTGAGCTACAGGGGACCGTTGTCCGCCGTACGCTCCGGCGGACCGGAGCAGACTCTACCCATTAGATAGCGCCGACGCCAAAGCACCCGTGCGTTGGTGCCGACCGGTTCGCCCCGGGTCCGCTGGCCGGGCGGACCGCGGTCGGGCAGGATGGTGGCCGGGTAGTTCGACCGGGGGACGTGGAGGGAACAGCGTGATCGGGTATGTGGCCGTGCTGGCGGCGGGATACGTCCTGGGCACCAAGGCGGGCCGGGAGCGCTACCACCAGATCGTCGGCACCTACCGGGCGGTGACCTCCAACCCGGCCACCAAGTCGGTGATCGACGCCGGACGGCGAAAGATCGCCGAGCGGGTGTCACCGGATCCGGCGATGGCGGAGCTCGAAGAGATCGAGATCGACGGCGGCACGACGGTGATGCGACCGCAGGAACGTTCCGGCGGCTGACGCCCCCAGGAACGTTCCGGCGGATCACGCCCGCATGATGAGGCGGCCGGACGGGGTCGATGCCGGCTAGCTGCCGGGCTAGTTGCCGATGCCCTTGTTGATGGTGGTCCCCGGCATCAGCGGACCGCTGGTGATGCCCAGCCCGTTGCCGTAGCCCGGACCCCAGACTCCGAAATTGGGCGTACCGATATAGGTGGGCGAGCCGTTCGAGTAACCGATGCACTGCCCGTCGTCACGCGACCCGACCCAGGCCAGGCAGTTGGGAGATGCGGAAATCTCCGGTGTGGTGGCCATGCCGAGCGTGGGCGCGGCGACGGCGGCGAGGCCCAGCACAGCGGCGACGGCGACCCGCATGCGGATTGTCGCGGTAGTCATACTTGACCTTTCGCCGGAAACACCTGACGCGTTAACCATACCCGCCGGGACTCAGGCCGATAGGTCGTCGCCACTGGCCTGCTCCAGCAGGCTGCGGCGGTAAGCCTCCAACGCCACCAGGTCCCCGAACAGGGCGTGGTACTCGTCGCTCTGCTCAACCGGCGACATTCGTTGCAGTTTGGACTTGACCTCCGCAACCTGGCGGCCCACCCACACCTCCTGCAACCGGGCCAGCACCCCGCCGATGTAGCGGCGCAGGCGTTCCTCGTCGTCGACGTTGATCGACTCCACACCCAGTTCGGTGATCAGTCCCTCCACCGCGGGCGTTCCGGCGTGCTCCCGCACCGTGTCGAGCCACTGGGCGCCGGTCAGTCCACGGGCGGCCCCGCCGGCGCCGTCGATGGCCCGCCGCACCGCCACATATCCGGGATGGGTGAAGCTTTCGGCGGTCAGCGAGTCGAACACCGGACCGGCCAGCGCCGGGTACTGCAGGGCGGCTTTGAGCGCCTCTCGTTGCGGCCAGAGGGTGGGATCGCGCGGGTCCGGCCTGGCCGGATTCGGACCACGCGGGCCGGGTTCGGCACGGACCGCCGACATCCGTTCGTTGCCGCGGACGCCGGGCTTGCGGGCCGCCTCCTCGCGCACCCGGCCGATGACCTGCGCGACGTCATCCCAGCCGACCCAGCCGGCCAGTTGCCGCGCGTATTCGTCGCGCAGGGTCGGGTCCTTGATCTGGGCGACCATCGGGACGCACCGGCGCAGCGCGCTCACCCGGCCCTCAGCGTTGTCGAGGTCGTGTTCCGCCAGTGCGGCGCGAATGGCGAACTCGAACAGCGGCATCCGCCGGGCGACCAGATCGCGCAGGGCGCCGTCGCCGAAATGAAGCCTCACGTCGCACGGGTCCATCCCGGCCAATTTCTCGTCCGAGGCCACCGCGACGAAACTCTGGCCGGCCAGGTTCTGTTCGCCCGCAAAGGCTTTGAGCGCGGCGGCCTGTCCGGCGGCGTCCCCGTCGAAGACGTAGATCAGCTCGCCGCGGAAGAACTTGTCGTCCATCATCAGCCGGCGCAGCATGCCCAGATGCTCGTCACCGAAAGCGGTGCCGCAGGAGGCGACCGCGGTGGCGACACCGGCCAGGTGCATGGCCATCACGTCGGTGTAGCCCTCGACCACGACGGCCTGGTGCCCCTTGGCGATATCGCGCTTGGCCAGGTCGATACCGAAGAGCACCGAGGACTTCTTGTACAGCGGCGTCTCCGGTGTGTTGACGTACTTCGCGTCGATCGGATCGTCATCGAAGATGCGCCGGGCCCCAAAGCCCACCGTCTCGCCGCCGGCACTGCGGATCGGCCATAGCAACCGGCGGTGGAAGCGGTCGATGGGCCCGCGCCGGCCCTCCCGGGACAGGCCCGCCGCCTCGAGTTCCTTGAACTCGAAGCCCTTTCGGATCAGATGTTTGGTCAGCGAATCCCAGCCCGCGGGCGCGAAACCGCAACCGAACCGACGCGCCGCGGCGGCGTCGAAGTTGCGCTCGGTCAGGTACTGGCGCGCCGGGGCGGCTTCGGCGGATTCCAGTTCGGCGGCGTAGAACTCCTGCGCGGCGGCATTGGCGGCGACCAGTCGGCTGCGACTGCCGCGGTCGCGTTGAACGGTATTGCCCCCGCCGGTGTAGCTGACTTGGTAGCCGATCCGGTCGGCCAGCATCTCGACGGCCTCGACGAAGGTGATGTGGGAGATCTTCTGCATAAAGGCGTACACGTCGCCACCCTCACCACATCCGAAGCAGTGGAAGTGTCCGTGGTTGGGCCGGACGTGGAACGACGGCGACTTCTCGTCGTGGAAGGGGCACAACCCCTTCAGCGAATCGGCGCCCGCGCGGCGCAGTTGAACGTAGTCGCCGACGACGTCCTCGATGCGCACCCGATCCCGGATGGCGGCGATGTCGGTGTCGGGGATGCGGCCCTTCCGGGAACCGCCCCCGCCTGCCGCCGTCACGGCGTCGAGTCTAGGTGGGTGTCCAGGCGGGTGAGGATGCGCTCCAGACGCCCCTCGGTGTAGGAGGCGATCTGGTCGACGACGACCCGCATCCGGCCGGCGTCGTCGGCCGCCGCGTCGAAGTCCGGGACCAGAATGGGATCAAGGCTGCCCGGAGCGCTCACGAACAACCGGTCAGCCACCAGGAGTACGCGTTCCCGCTGCCGGGCCTGCAGATCCAGATGGCGCGGGTCGGACATGATGAACTGCAGCGCCAGCGTCTTGAGCACCGCGACCTCGGCACGGACCGTCGGGGGCACCCGCAACTGCGCCTGATAACGGGTCAGCGGTCCGTCGCCGGCGACCCGACGGGTTTCCGCGATGGCCGCCGAGGCGAACCGGCCGACGAACTCGCTGGTGAGTCGTTTGAGCGCCACTGCGGCTGTCAGAGTGCCGTCGTACTCCCCCACCGCCGCGACCACCGGCAGGTCGGATAACCGCCGGGCGGCCGCCTCCAGATCGTCCTCACGGATGTCCCCGGGCGCCCCCTGCCCATATACAGACGTGCCCAGCCGGGCCAGCGCTGCCGCGGCGTCCCGGTCGGCGAGCACCCGTAGGTCGATCCGTCCCGAGATGACACCGTCCTCGACGTCGTGCACCGAATAGGCGACGTCGTCGGCCCAGTCCATCACCTGGGCTTCCAGGCAGGGCATCGCGGCTGGGGCCCCGGCCCGAACCCAGCCGGCAGTCTCGGCGTCATCGTCGTAGAACCCGAACTTCCCGCCCCCGGGTGGCCGCTGCCACGGGTACTTGGTGACGGCGTCGAGAGCCGCCCGGGTGAGGTTGAGCCCGGCACTGCGGCCCTGCCCGTCCAGCACCTTCGGCTCCAGCCGGGTGAGGATGCGGAAGTTCTGCGCGTTGCCCTCAAACCCGCCGCACGCGGCGGCGACCTCGTTCAGCGCACGTTCACCGTTGTGCCCGTAGGGCGGGTGGCCGATGTCGTGGGCCAGTCCGGCCAGGTCGACCAGGTCCGGGTCGCAGCCGAGCGGGATCGCCATCCCGCGGCCGATCTGGGCGACCTCCAGCGAGTGCGTCAGCCGGGTGCGCGGGGTCTCGCTCTCCCGGGGTCCGACCACCTGGGTTTTGTCGGCGAGCCGCCGCAACGCCGCGCTGTGCAGCACCCGGGCCCGGTCGCGGGCGAAGTCGCTGCGGTGCTCGGTGCTCGTCCCGGGCAGCGCCGAGCCCTTGGCCGGTTCAGCCACCAACCGCTGACGGTCGGCTCCGGCATATTGCCGCTGGGCGTCCAGGTATCTCCACTGCGATTCCATGATCACGCACAGTGTGCCAAGTTTTGCTGGCCTGCCAGCACGGGCTACTAGATTGGCGGTCATGCGCCCCGCCCGCCTGCTCAGCCTGCTCGCCGCGATCCTCACCGCCGCGGTCCTGGTGGCCCCGTCGGCAGCGGCCGAGTCCCCGTTCAGGCTGCCCGACTACGTCACCGACAACGCCGGGGTGCTGAGCGACCGCCAACTCGCCGACGTGCAGCGGTCGGTGGACCAGCTCTACAGCGAGCGGCGCGTCCGGCTGTGGGTGGTGTTCGTCGACTCGTTTGCGCCGCAGGGCGCCGTGGGCTGGGCGCAGCAGACCCGCACCATCAGCGACTTGGGCAACGAGGACGCCATCCTGGCGGTGGCCACCGGCCAGCGGTCCTACGCGTTCCTGGTGCCGCCGGCGGCCTCGGGCGGCACCTCCACCAAGGTCGACGACATCCGGCGCAACCAGATCGAACCCGCGCTGCGGGAGGAGAACTGGGCGGGGGCGGCGAATGCGGCCGCGTCCGGACTGGCCGCCATCGGCAAGGGCGGCAGCGGGGGCGGGGGCGGCACCCTCTCGCTGGTCCCGCTCGCGCTGGCCGCCGGGATCGGGCTGATGGTGATCGGTGCGCTGATGCTGTGGAACAAACGGCGCCGCCGCAAGCGACACGAAGCCGCCGTCGTCGCCGCCAAACGGATCGACCCCACCGACCCCACGGCTCTGGCGTCGGTGCCCATCGACGCCCTCGATGAGCTGTCCCGCTCGGTGGTGGTCGATGTCGACAACGCGGTGCGGACCAGCGCCAACGAATTGGTGCTGGCGGTCGAGGAGTTCGGGGAGTTCCAGACCACGCCGTTCGCCGCCGCCGTGGACAACGCCCGGGAGACCTTGAAGCAGGCCTTCAACGTGCGGCAGAAGCTCGATGACAACGTGCCGGAGCCGCTGTCCGAGCGCCGCGACCTGCTGACCCGGGTGGTGGTCTCAGCCGCGAAAGCCAACCGCGAACTGGCGGCCCAGAACGAGGCGTTCCATCAGATGCGCGATCTGGTGATCAACTCGCCGGAACGGCTCAACGCCTTGACCCGCCAGTTGGTGGCCGTCACCGCCCGGGTGGACCCGAGCGAGCAGACCCTGGCCCAGTTGCACACCGAGTTCGCCGAGTCGGCCTTGCAGTCGGTGGGCCGCAATGTCAACGCCGCCCGGGAGCGGCTGGCCTTCGCCGATCGGGCAATCACCCGCGGACGTGCGCTGGCCGCCAAACCGGTGGCCGGTGAGGTCGGCGAACTGGTGGACTGCGTGCGCGGGGCGGAAGCGGCTCTGCAGCAGGCGAATACGATGCTCGATGCGGTGGACAGCGCAGCCAGCGATATCCGGCGTGCGGTCACCGCGCTGCCGGCGGCCATCGAGGACATCCAGCAGGGCATCGCCAGCGCCGACGGCCAGTTGGCTCGGGGCGGTGCCGTCAAGGCCAACGAACTCGCCACGGCCCGGATCGCTGCGATCGACGCGGTGACCGAAGCCCAGGCCAATGGGACAGCCGACCCGCTGGGCACCTTCACCCGGCTGACCCAGGCCGACGCCGATCTCGACCGGTTGCTGGCCGAGGTCACCGAGGAACGGGAGGCCGCAGCGCGATTGCAGCGCTCCTACGAGCAGGCCTTGTTCACCGCGCAGTCGCGGGTCCGTTCGGTGTCGGAGTACATCGACACCCGCCGCGGCAGTATCGGGCCGGAGGCCCGCACCCGGCTCAACGAAGCGACCCGTCAGTTGGAGGCCGCACAGGCCACATCGAAGGGTGATGTCGGCGCGGCGATCGCCCACGCCAACGGCGCCTCACTGCTGGCCGCCCAGGCTCAGCAGTTGGCCAACGAGGATGTGCGGGCTGCCCAGCGCCAGTACCAGTCGCACCACCGCGGCAATCAGTCCGATATGGGCGCGGTGATCGGCGGCATCATCCTCGGCAACATCCTCTCCGGCGGGTTGGGCCGAGGCGGCGGGGGTGGCGGAGGCTGGACGTCGACCACTTACGGCGGATCACAGGGCGGCTCATCGGGCGGCGGGGACATGTTCGGCGGCGGCGGCCGGTTCTGATCCCGCCGGTTACCCCCCGGCGAGCCGGGTGGCCAAGTAGCCGACGACGTTGTTCAGGCTGACCCGCTCCTGACTCATCGCGTCCCGGTCGCGCACGGTGACCGCCTGGTCCTCGAGGGTGTCGAAGTCCACCGTCACGCAGAACGGTGTGCCGATCTCATCCTGGCGGCGGTAGCGCCGGCCGATCGCACCGGCGTCGTCGAATTCGACGTTCCAGTTCTTGCGCAGTTCGGCGGCCAGATCACGCGCCTTCGGGCTCAGGTCGGCGTTACGGGACAGCGGCAGCACGGCCGCCTTCACCGGCGCCAGCCGCGGGTCCAGTCGCAGCACGGTGCGCTTGTCCACCCCGCCCTTGGCGTTCGGCGCCTCGTCCTCGGCGTAGGCGTCGACCAGGAACGCCATGAACGACCGGGTCAGCCCGGCCGCCGGTTCGATGACGTACGGGATGTAGCGGTTGTCGCTGGCCTGGTCGTAGAACGACAGGTCGACCCCGGAGTGCTTCGAGTGCGTCGAGAGATCGAAGTTCGTCCGGTTGGCGATGCCCTCCAGCTCGCCCCAGGGGTTGCCCTGGAAGCCGAACTTGTACTCGATGTCGGTGGTGCCGTCGCTGTAGTGCGACAGCTTCTCTTTCGGGTGCTCGTAGAGTCGCAGGTTCTCGCGGTCGATGCCGAGGTCGACGTACCACTGCAGCCGGGTGTCGATCCAGTACTGGTGCCAGTGCTTGGCGGTGTCGGGCTCGACGAAGAACTCCATCTCCATCTGCTCGAACTCGCGGGTGCGGAAGATGAAGTTGCCCGGGGTGATCTCGTTGCGGAAGCTCTTGCCGATCTGGCCGATGCCGAACGGCGGCTTCTTGCGCGATGTGGTCACCACATTGGCGAAGTTGACGAAGATGCCCTGCGCGGTCTCGGGGCGCAGGTAGTGCAACCCCTCCTCGCTCTCGATCGGACCGAGGTAGGTCTTGAGCATCATGTTGAATTCGCGCGGTTCGGTCCACTGGCCCTTGGTACCGCAGTCCGGGCAGACGATGTCCTCCATCGGCACCGACTCGGGATCGGAGACGCCCTCCTTTGCCCCCTTCTTCTCGAAGTGCGCCTCCTGCATGTGGTCCTGCCGGTGCCGCTTATGGCATTGCAGGCACTCCACCAGCGGATCGTTGAAGACCTCGACGTGACCGGAGGCCACCCAGACCTCACGCGGCAGAATGATCGAGGAGTCCAGGCCTACGACGTCATCCCGGCCCGTCACGACCGACTTCCACCACTGCCGTTTGATGTTCTCCTTGAGTTCGACACCCAGCGGGCCGTAGTCCCAGGCCGAGCGGGTGCCGCCATAGATCTCGCCGCACGGATACACCAGGCCGCGGCGTTTGGCCAGGTTGACGACGGAATCGATCACGGACGCCACGGAATTGTCACCCCTGTCTGGACGGGAATCAGTCTCACAGCGTAGCGATGCCGGACCGGACCCTTTGACATGCACCATCGCCCGTGCCACAGTGAGGCCTTAATGGAAATGGTTTCCAGTTCTTCCCCGCCCGTACGCTCCACCCGGCAGCGCGCCGCGATCGTCGCCCTGCTCGACGAGGTGGACGGGTTTCGTTCCGCCCAGGAACTGCATGACGAACTCCGGCGGCGCGGAACGAACATCGGACTGACCACCGTCTATCGGACGCTGCAGACGCTGGCCGGTACCGACGTGGTCGACACCGTGCGCACCGACACCGGGGAAACGGTGTACCGGCGTTGCGCCGTCCTGCACCATCACCACCACCTGGTCTGCCGTCAGTGCGGGTCAGCGGTGGAGGTCAGCGGCAAGCACGTCGAGGCGTGGGCGGCAGAGGTCGCCACCCGGCACGGGTTCTCCGACGTCAACCACACGATCGAACTCTTCGGCACCTGCGCCGACTGCGCGTAGCGGCCCCGCCGCCAACGCGGTCAGCCTTGGAGTGCCCGGCGGACCGCCGCCCCGGTGTCGAGCACCATCAGCACCAGGGTCCGCAGCGCGAAGTCACTCAGACCCCCGCCCGGGAAGTTGTAGCGCAGCATCACATCGGCCCGCCGACCCGGCTGCTCGGACAGCGTGACCGTGCCGAGAAGTGTCGAGTTCGCCTGAGCGGCAACGCATTTGCGTAGCTCGGCATTAACAGGCACATCCCAGGCCAGCACCTGGGTGATCGACACCATCTGCAGGCCGTCGGCGATCGTGACGGTCCGCAGCGAGGCCACCGTGCCGTCATGACGCACCGTCAGCGCGCCGTCGTCCTCGGTCTGCATCGGCACAACGCCGGCCAGGGCTTCACGGAGTTCCACAGTCGTCGACTCGCTAGGCGCGGCCGAAGCGGCGGTTGCGGTGGACGTACTCCTCGCAGGCCGCCCACAGGTCGCGCCGGTCGTAGTCCGGCCACAGTTTGTCCTGGAAGACGTACTCCGCGTAGGCGGCCTGCCAGAGCATGAAGTTGCTGGAGCGCTGCTCGCCGGAGGTGCGGATGAACAGGTCGACGTCGGGGATGTCGGGCCGGTGCAGATGCTTCTCGAGGGTGGCTTCATTCACCCGTTCCGGGTCGATCCGCCCGGCCGCCGCATCCCGGGCGATCTCCCGGGCCGCCTCGATGATCTCAGCGCGACCGCCATAGTTCACGCAGTAGTTGACCGTGATGACGGTGTTGTCGACGGTCATCCGCTCGGCGATCTCGAACTCCTTGATCACGCTGCGCCACATCCGCGCCCGCGACCCCACCCAGCGCATCCGGACGCCCATGATGTCGAGGTTCTCCCGCCGGCGACGGACGACTTCGCGGTTGAAGCCCATCAGGAACCGGACCTCGTCGGCGCTGCGCCGCCAGTTCTCGGTGGAGAAGGCGTACACGGTCAGATGCTTGATGCCGATCTCGATGGCACCGCAGGTGATGTCGATCAACACCGCCTCGCCCATCTTGTGACCCTCGGTGCGGCTCAGTCCGCGCTGAGTGGCCCACCGCCCGTTGCCGTCCATCACCACGGCGACGTGCTGGGGAAGCTGATCGGCCGGAATCGCCGGCGCCGCCGCCTTGGAGGGGTGCTGCGGCGGACGACGAGGCCCGCCATCCGGCGACGGCGGCAACTCGGGGAACACCACCGGCCAGGTCGAGGTGTCGGGGAACACCGGGTAGTCATCGGGCGCCGGCGGCAGTTGCGGAAACCGCTCGCGGCGCCTGCGGTCAGCCCCCCGCAAGGAGCTGACCACCCGGTCCATCGCCATGGGGCACATCCTGCCTGAAGGCGTCTGATCGCTGTTCTCTGGGCTGCGCCTTTGCACTGGTCGGCCCGGCGCCCCGCTCCACCAGTGGCAGCGTCCGCAACTGGCGCTCCAGGTGCCACTGCAGGTGAGCGGCCACCAGACCGCTGGCGTGGCTGCGGTGCGAGGCCGACGACGCCTCGGCTATCGCCCAGTCACCCTCGTACAGCGCGGCCATCAGGTCGAGCACCGCCTGTGGCGGGGTGACCGCCCCGGACGGCCGACAATGCAGGCACACGCTGCCGCCCGCACCGATGTGGAAGGCCCGGTGCGGCCCCGGGGCGGCGCAGCGCGCGCACTCGGTCAGCGCCGGCGCCCAGCCGGCGATGCCCATCGCACGCAGCAGGTAGGCGTCGAGCACCAACTCCCGGGGCCGGGCGCCGTCGGCGACCGCGCGCAGCGCACCGACGGTGAGCCGATGCAGCGCCGGTACCGGGGCACGCTCCTCACCGGAGATCCGTTCGGCGGTCTCCAGGACGGCGCACGCGCAGGTGTATCGGCCGTAGTCGCTGACGATGTCGGTGGCGAAGGCATCGATGGACACCACCTGGGTGACGATGTCGAGGTTGCGTCCCGGGTGCAATTGGACGTCGATGTGGGCGAACGGCTCCAGCCGGGAGCCGAACTTGCTGCGGGTGCGCCGTACCCCTTTAGCGACAGCGCGGACCAGGCCGTGCTCACGGGTCAGCAGCGTGACGATGCGATCGGCTTCGCCGAGCTTGTGCTGGCGCAGCACAACCGCCCGGTCCCGATACAGCCGCATCGGATCAGTCTGTCATCGCGCGGGGACAACCGCGCGGACGACACTCTAGAAGCCCAGTCGGCCCAGTTGCTTGGGATCCTGCTGCCAGTTCTTGGCCACCTTGACCCGCAGGTCCAGGTAAACCTTGGTACCGAGCAGGTTCTCGATCTGCCGGCGGGCGGTACTGCCGACCTCCTTGAGCCGGGCTCCGCCGCGGCCGATCACGATGCCC
>JAUPLT010000145.1 GCA_030836785.1 Actinomycetota bacterium | reverse complement strand
TTGTTCTACATGCGTAAGGACCACTACGAGAAGCTTGAGGGCAGCTGCATTTTCGGAGAGGCCCCGAAATATTACTTCTTCACCGGAGGTGAGCCGCTGTCGTCGCAGCCGGGTGCGCCGGTGGACTCCGCCCTCCGTATCGACAAGGACTATCTCAAGAGTCTGGGCTTGACGGAGTACTGCCGCCTGCCCTGATCGCAGATTACCGGGCCTCTCAGGCGACTGGGTCTCAGAGATGACTGGGTCTCACAGATGAGTGAGGCCGACGCTGACCATCAGGACCCCGACGAGGGCGATGAGGATGGCGTAGTCGCGGCGACTCCGCGCCAAGACCCACGACCGAATGTTCTCCAGGGTTCGGATGGTCCGTTCCTTGGCGAAGAGGTACGTGATGATTGGTATCAGCAGAATGGAGTTCGCCACGGTCAGGAACGTGAACAACGCGGCCACCTGAACTTCGGGTGGCTTCCCGGACGTCGCGATGAGCAGCAGCAGAGCGATGTAGTCGACAGAGGGCAGCGATATTCCGATGGCCAGCAGCGCGGCGAACCACAGCGAACTTCCGTGTGCGAGACGCGCGGCCCGATTGGTGAACTTCTCCAGCAGAGTGGGTCCACCCGGGGTGGCTGCGGTGTCACTTCCATCGGACTGAGTTCCGCGACCGTCTTTGCCTCCCGGTAGCGGAATGTTGCTGGCCAATACCGCGGCGACGATCAGCGCCACGGTTCCCACCCCGATCTGCACCATCGCACCGGTGGAGCCGCCCTGCAGGAGCGATCCCCGGTTGGCGAAGTAGAGCACGATGAGGCCGGCGGTGGAACTGGCGACGAAACAGGTGCACAGAAATACCAGCAGCTGCCGGATGGGGTGTGGCCGCACCAGGAGCAGCCCGATCATGCCGATGCGGTTCGGCTCGAGGTTCAGTGCGAGGGCGAGGATCAGCACCGTCGTCCACACGGATGCCCACCCTACCGTTGGTCGCCGCGCCGGTCGGGGCGGTCGGGTTTCGCTGTCAGGTGGTTCCGGCGGCGACGGGTTCGCTCGTCGCGGGCTTCTTCCTCGGTGCGATCGGTGCCGGATCCCACTTCGACGGCCACCAGTTCGCTTTCCCGACCAGAACCGCGGTTGCCGGCACGGTGACTGTCCGCACCAGGAAGGTGTCGAGCAGGATGCCGGCGGCGATGATGAAGCCGATCTGGACCAGGGTGGAGATGCTGGAGAACTGCAAACCGATCATCGACGCGGCGAATATCAATCCCGCTGCGGTGATCACCCCGCCGGTCTGGGTCACGGTTCTGATCACACCGGAACGGATTCCGTGCGGGGATTCATCGCGGATACGAGATATCAACAACAAGTTATAGTCCGCGCCCACTGCGACCAGGATGATGAAGGTCAGACCGGGCACACTCCAGTGCAGGGGTTGGTCCAGGATGAATTGGAACAGCACCACACCGATGCCCAGCGCCGACAAGTACGAAATGATCACCGACAGGATCAGGTAGAGCGGAGCGACCAGCGCCCGCAACAGGATGACAAGAATGACGAAGACCACCAGAATCGTCGCCGTCAGAATGATCCGGAGGTCGTGCTTGTAGTAGTCGCGGGTGTCGGCCAGCGTGACGGTGAACCCCGTCATGGAGATGGTGGCATCCGCCAGTGTGGTGTTCGGCTGGGCGCTGCGGGCGGCCGTCGTCACCGCTTTCACCTGGTCCATCGCCCCCTCGCTGAATGGGTTCAGCTTGGTTTGCACCATGTACCGGGCGGTGCGTCCGTCCGCCGAGATGAATATCGACGCGGCCTTGCGGAACTCCTCACCGGTCAAAATCTGGGCGGGAATGTAGAAGCCCGCCATCGCTGGGGTGGTGGCTTCCCTCTTCATGCTGAGCAGGAAGGCCGATGCCTGGTCGAGACCGACACCGAGTCGCTTGGTCTGATCGACCAGCAACTGGACCCCGTCGGCCACCTTCCGGCTGGCGTCGGCGAGAGTGTTCACCCCGAACTCGAGTTGCGCCAGTTGCGCCCGCAGCACCGACGGACTGCTCACTCCGGCCGACTGCAGGGCCTGGTCAATCGCGGTGAGCGTACCGCGCAGGGTGTTAGTGGTGGCGCCCAGCGTCTGGTCGGGCTGGACGCCTTGAAGTTCGCGGCCGAGTTCGGCGATCAGGTCCAGCGTCCCGTCGTTGCGGGCATTCGCCGCCCGCTGCAACTCATCTCTGGACGCTACGCACGAAGGATCCGCATTGCAGATCGGACTGGCGTTCAACGCGTTGAGGACCGGATCGACGTTCTGGTCGAAGGTGGCGATCGCGTCTCCGGCATTGGTGCCGAGGCTGCCGCCGAGTCCGTGAATCGAGCCGATCAAATCTTCGGCATTGTCGAACTCCCCCAGGGTCGTGTTCCCGCCGAACTGGTTCTCCATCTGATCGAGAACCTGCACGAGCACGTTGACCGTACCGAGGACCTGGCCGAACTGCCCCCGCACCGCGCCCAGGACATCGGCAACCTGATCGGCGCCGTAGACAAGCAGGTTGAGGTTGCCGGTGTTACCGGTGATGAGGTCGGCGGCCTGGTTGAGCGGGCTGCCGATCGCGCCGGCTTGGAAGGACAGTCGGGCCTGTTCCAGAGACTCACCGGTAGGTCTGGTGATGCCCCGGACCAGGTCGATATCGGCCAACTGGCTGACGCGCTGGGCCATCTGCTCCATATCGGCCAGTGCCTTCGGTGTGCGCAGATCGTTCGGCGACTTGATCAGGATGTACTGCGGCAGACTCGCGTTCAGCGGAAAGTGCGCACTGATCGCGTCGTAACCACGAATGCTCTCGCTTGAGGCGGGCAGGGACTTACGGTCGTCGTAGTTGTAATCCGCCAGCGCCGCGGTCGAGGCCAGTATCACCAGGATCACGAGGCTGGCCAGCAGGTTCGCGGCCGGCCGGCGGACGATCCGAATCCCCGAACGTCGCCAGAATCGGGTGGTCAGGTCCCGTCGGGGCTTGACCCAGCCGCGGCGCCCGGCCAGTACGAGGAGAGCGGGCAGGAATGTCACCGCACCCAGACAGCCGACGGCGATCGCCGCGGCCAGGGCCACCCCGACGGTGTAGAACACCGTCAAGGAGGTGAACAGCATGCCGAGGAACGTCACTGCCACGGTCGCCGCCGAGGCGGTGATCACCTTGCCGACTGAGGTCAGTGCGTTTCGGACCGCGTCGTCGGAACTGTCGCCGCCGCGCAGGTAGTCGTGGTAGCGGCTGATCAGGAACACTGCGTAGTCGGTGCCGGCGCCGGCCATCATGGCGGTCATCAGGACGATGGTCTGCATGGACACGCTCAGACCCAAGGTGCCCAACCCCGCCACCACCCCCTGGGCGGCGAGCAGTGACACGCCGATGGTGATCAGCGGAAGCACCATGGTCAATGGATGTCGGTAGACCATCAGCAGGATGCTGAGAAGGGCGACCACCGTGGCGACCTCGATCGTGATCCGGTCCCGCTCGCCGATGTCCTGAACGTCGTTGAAGGTGCCCGCCGGTCCGGTCGTAAAGGCGGTCACCTCCGTGCCCGCCACCGTCTTCCTCACCGTTTCGATGGCCCGCTTGGTGGCGAGACTGGCCTTCGGTGTTCCGATATCGCCGACGATGTTGACCGGCAGCAGCCAGGCTTTGCGGTCCTTGCTGACCAGAATCTCCCGCAGTGGCGGTACCGAGATGAAGTCCTGCAGGGCGGCGACGTCCTCGGTTTGGGCTCTCAGGTTGTTCACGAGGTCGCGGTAGACCGTCTCGTCGGCCTGGGTGAAACCCTTCTCGTTGGTCAGCACCACCAGCAGGATGTTGTCCGAACTCGCCTCGTTGAAGGCCTCGGTCATCTCCTTCTGACTGACCACCGATGGGGCGTCGGCGGGCAGCACCGCCGCCGGGGTCTTTTGCGCCAGCACTGCCAGTGGCGGGAATATCATGGTGAGGGTCACGGCCATTGCGATCCACACGCCGATGACCAGCCAGGGCGAGCGCACCACGACACGACCGATCCAGCCGAAGACGCCATTGCCTTCGGCGGCGGTTTCCGTCGCCGGGGGGGTGCGCCGAGCCATCCGGCTCATCGTACGTACCCGTTACCCGGACTCCGGCATCCGCGCAGCACGTCGCTCCACCCGGCCGCCGGGGAGCGGTAGGATTCGCCCAACAGCGTCGATCCGGCTATCACCGGGGAGCTTCCGGAAGAACGGCCCCGCCTGCCGGTGGAGGTGGTGCGGGCTCAGTAGAACCGGACGGGTGGCCCGTCACAGCCGTGTGAATGAGCGACGCGCGATCGTCCGCGCGTAAGCGGGGTGGTACCGCGGTGCGCGTGCGACAGCACGCCGTCGTCCCCGTGCCCGAACCGGCACAGGAGATCGCCCGTGGTGACCCCGATCGCTTACCCCATCCCGTCCAGTGGCGCCCCGGACTTTCCGGCCCTCGAGCGGGACGTCCTGGCCCATTGGGCGGCCGATGACACCTTCCGAGCCAGCATCGCCCGGCGGGCCGACGCTGAGGAATACGTCTTCTACGACGGGCCGCCGTTCGCGAACGGGCTGCCGCACTACGGCCACCTGCTGACCGGTTACGTCAAGGACATCGTGCCGCGGTACCGCACCATGCGCGGATACAAGGTGGAGCGCCGGTTCGGCTGGGATACCCACGGGCTGCCCGCCGAACTCGAGGTCCAGCGTCAGCTTGCGATCACCGATAAGGCCCAGATCGAGGAGATGGGCATCGAGGCGTTCAACGATGCCTGTCGCGACTCGGTGCTGCGCTATACCAACGAGTGGCGGGCCTACGTCACCCGCCAGGCCCGCTGGGTCGATTTCGACAACGACTACAAGACCCTCGACCTGTCGTTCATGGAGTCGGTCATCTGGGCCTTCAAGCAGCTGTGGGACAAGGGCCTGGCCTATGAAGGCGTCCGTGTGCTGCCGTACTGCTGGAACGACGAAACCCCGCTGTCGGCACACGAATTGCGCATGGATGACGACGTTTACCAGCGGCGACAGGATCCGGCCATCACCGTCGGCTTCCGCATCACCGGGTCGGACTCCAGGCCGCATTCTGGGCCGGATTCTGACCTGGACGGCGCCCACCTGCTGATCTGGACCACCACACCGTGGACGCTGCCGTCCAACCAGGCCGTCGCGGTGAACCCGGAGGTGGAGTACGTCGTCGTGGCTGTTGACGGTCGGCGCTTCGTCCTGGCGCAGCCTCGACTGGGCGCCTACGCCCGGGAATTGGGGGAGGACCCCGAGGTGCTCGGCTCCTACACCGGAGAGCAACTGTTGGGCTTGCGCTATCTGCCCCCATTCCCGTATTTCGCCGATGCGGCCAACAGTTTCCAGGTGCTGCGCGGCGATTTCGTCACCACCGAGGACGGCACCGGGGTCGTGCACATGGCACCCGCCTACGGCGAGGACGACAAGGCCACCACCGACACCGTCGGCATCGTGCCGGTCACGCCCGTTGATGCCAGGGGCAGATTCGACGCCACCGTGCCGGACTACCAGGGACAACAGGTTTTCGATGCCAATGCCGCGATCATCCGCGACCTCAAGAACGGCACCGGCCCGGCCGCGCCGAACGCGCCGGTGCTGCTCCGCCACGAGACGTACGACCACCCGTACCCGCACTGCTGGCGGTGCCGCAATCCGCTGATCTACCGGGCGGTGTCGTCGTGGTTCGTCAAGGTCACCGAATTCCGCGACCGGATGGTGGAACTCAATCAACAGATCACCTGGTATCCCGAGCATGTCAAAGACGGTCAGTTCGGCAAGTGGCTGTCGAACGCCCGGGACTGGTCGATCTCACGCAACCGTTACTGGGGCACGCCGATTCCGGTGTGGGTCTCCGATGATCCGGCCTACCCGCGCATCGACGTCTACGGCAGCCTCGACGAGTTGGAACGCGACTTCGGGACGCGGCCGACCAATCTGCACCGGCCCTACATCGACGAACTGACCCGGCCCAACCCCGACGACCCGACCGGGAAGTCGACCATGCGACGCATCGAGGACGTCTTCGACGTCTGGTTCGACTCCGGGTCGATGCCCTATGGGCAGGTGCACTACCCGTTCGAGAACGAAGACTGGTTTCGCGGGGTCGATTCCGCCGACCCCGACAAGCGGGTCGACGGGCACTTCCCGGGCGATTTCATCGTGGAGTACATCGGGCAGACCCGCGGCTGGTTCTACACGCTGCACGTGCTGGCCACCGCGCTGTTCGACCGTCCGGCGTTCAAGACCTGCGTCTCGCACGGGATCGTGCTCGGCAACGACGGCCAGAAGATGAGCAAGTCGCTGCGCAACTACCCGGATGTCAACGAGGTGTTCGACCGCGACGGCTCCGACGCCATGCGCTGGTTCCTGATGGCCTCGCCGATCCTGCGCGGCGGCAACCTGATCGTCACCGAGCAGGGTATTCGCGAGGGGGTGCGCCAGGTGCTGCTGCCGTTGTGGAACGCCTACAGCTTCCTGGCGCTCTACGCGCCGGCGAAGGGAACCTGGCGCACCGATTCTTCGCATGTGCTGGATCGCTACATCCTGGCCAAGCTGGCGGTGCTGCGCGACACCCTCACCGAGGCGATGGACGTCTGCGACATCTCCGGTGCCTGCGAACAGTTGCGACAGTTCACCGAGGCCCTGACCAACTGGTACGTACGGCGGTCCCGGTCGCGGTTCTGGAACGAGGACCGCGATGCGATCGACACCCTGCACACCGTGCTCGAGGTGACCACCCGGCTGGCCGCTCCGTTGCTGCCGATGGCCTGCGAGGTGATCTGGCGTGGTCTGACCGGCGAGCGTTCGGTGCACCTGACCGACTGGCCCGCCGGGGCGGGCGAAGCGACGGGAGAGTCGGCGAGCGAAGCGACGGGAGAGCCACAGTCCGGCGTGCTCCCCGCCGACAACGATCTCGTCGCCGCGATGGACCAGGTGCGGGAAGTCTGCTCGGCCGGGTCCTCGTTGCGCAAGGCCAAGAAACTGCGGGTCCGGCTGCCGTTGCCGAAGATCACGGTGGCCGTTGCCGATCCGCACGCACTGGAGCCGTTCGCCGGACTGATCGCCGACGAGTTGAACGTCAAAGCCG
>JAUPLT010000144.1 GCA_030836785.1 Actinomycetota bacterium | reverse complement strand
GGGAGGTGAAGATGGCGACCAACACCGGGTAATAGGCGCTGCCGACCCGCGCGTATCCGGGGGTGGGCGCGTCCTGTGCTGCAATGGCGGTCGTCACGGTTCAAATCCAAGCACGTCAATCCAAACGCGCAACCGAGTCGCCCACCCGGATCATCCCCGAGGTCGGCACCCGCGTGGCAAGGTGAGCGCGTGACTGATCTCGCGCCGCCCGCACCGCGCCCGGCTCACCCCACCCGGTTCGGGCATCCGATCGGCCTGGTGAACCTCTTCGGAGTCGAACTCTGGGAGCGGTTCTCGTTCTACGGGATGCTCACCATCCTCGGGTACTACCTGTACTACTCGATGGGGGACGGCGGACTGGGCCTGCCCAAGACGACCGCGACCGGCATCGTCGGCGCCTACGGCGGACTGGTCTATCTGTCCACCGTGCTCGGCGGATGGATGGCGGACCGGGTGCTCGGCATGGAGCGCACCGTCTTCTACGGCGGCGTCGTGGTGATGTGCGGCCACATCTCGTTGGCGATCCTGCCCGGACTGACCGGGGTGGCGGTCGGCCTGGTGCTGATCGCCCTCGGGGCCGGGGCGCTGAAGGCCAACGCCTCCTCGCTGCTGGGAACGCTCTACGACCAGGGCGATCCACGCCGTGACGGTGGGTTCACGCTGTTCTATCTCGGGATCAATCTCGGGGCCTTCGCCGGTCCGCTCATCACCGGTCTGCTGCAGACCAGCCTCGGCTTCCACTACGGCTTCGGTGCCGCCGCGGTCGGGATGGCTCTCGGCCTGACCCAGTACGTCGTATTCCGCCGCAATCTCGGTGAGCACGGCCGCACCGTCCCGCATCCGTTGTCCGGCAATGCCTTGTGGCGATCCGCCGCGGTGGCTGCCGCCGTTGTCGCCGTCGTCGTCGTCGGCTTCGTCACCGGACTGGTCACGTTGGCCAACCTCTCCCAGGTGACCACCCTGATCATCGTGCTCGCCTCGGTCGGCTACTTCGCCGTCATGCTGACCAGCCCCCGCGTCGAGAAGGGTGAACGCACCAGGGTCCGGGCGTTCATCCCGCTGTTCATCGCCAACGCGGTGTTCTGGTCGCTGTTCCAGCAGATCTTCACCGTGCTGGCGGTCTACTCCGACGAACGGATCAACTGGACGGTGTTCGGTTGGACCGCACCGTCGAGTTGGATCGGGTCGATGGAGCCGGTCTGGATCATCCTGCTCTCGCCGGTCTTCGCGGTGCTGTGGACGAAGCTGGGCCGCCGCGCTCCCACCACGCCGCGCAAGTTCGCCTACGGGGTGATCGGGATGGGCCTGGCCTTCCTGCTGTTCCTGCCGTTGGCGGGCGGCGAGGGTCGGACGGTTCCGGTGCTGGCGGTGGCGGCGATCCTGGCCGCGTTCGCGGTCTCCGAATTGCTGCTGTCACCGATCGGGCTGTCGGTGACGACGCAGTTGGCGCCCAATGCTTTTCGTGCCCAGATGATGGCGCTCTACTTCTTCTCGGTGGGCCTGGGTACGGCGCTGTCCGGGGTGCTGTCGCGCTACTACTCCGCCGAGCATGAGGTCGCCTATTTCGGCATCATCGGCGCCGCCGCGGTGGCCGTGGGTGTCGCGGTGTGGTTGATCGCGCCCCGGATCAGCGCGCTGATGGACGGGGTGCACTGAGCGCCGTCTAGAACCCCGCTCCGCCGCGCAGGTAGACCGTGGTGGTGTGGGTGAAGAACTCCCGTGCGGCGCTGCCCTGCTCCTTGGGTCCCAGCCCGCTGCGCTTGGTCCCGCCGAACGGAACATGTGGGTCGGCGCCCGCCGACTCGGAGTTGACGTGCAAGACGCCGACGTCGAGGTGTTCCATCGCCTGCAACGCCCGGGTGAGGTCCTGGGTGAACACCGCTGCGGACAGGCCGAACTCGCTGTCGTTGGCCAGATCGAACGCCTGGTCGGCATCGGCGGCCCGGCGCACTGCCAGCACCGGGCCGAACAGTTCCTCATTCCACACGTCGGCGTCGCCGGTCAGTTCCAGCACCGTCGGCGCGATGAAGAACCCCTCGGCCAGTGGCCCGTCGCTGTAGGCGCCGCCGCCGGCCAGCACCTCGCAGCCCTGGGCGACCGCCGTTCGGATGCCGGCGGTGATCCCGGACTGGGCGGTGCCGCTGACGACCGGGCCCATCTCGGTGCCGTCGTCGGTCGGGTCGCCCACCCGCAGGGCGTTCGCCCGTGCGAGGAGCGCGTCGAGGAACCGGTCGGCGATTCCCTCGGTGACCACCAATCGGGATGTCGCGGTGCACTTCTGGCCGCTGCTGCGAAAGGCGCCGAGCAGCACCTGATCCACCGCCAGGTCGAAATCGGCATCGTCGAGAACGACCGAGGCGTTCTTGCCGCCCATCTCGGCCTGCACCGGTACGCCCCGACCGCCGGCGGCGGCGGCGATCCGCAGACCCACCCCGGTGGACCCGGTGAATGTGATCGCGTCGACGCCGGGGGAGTGCACCAGTGCGTCGCCCACCGCTGAGTCGCCGATGACCAGATTGAGCACGCCGGCCGGCAGACCGGCCTCGTGGAGAGCGCCGGCCAGGCGCATCGCCAGCAGGGGTACCGTGCTGGCCGGTTTCCACACCACCGTGTTGCCGTAGATCAGTGCGGGCGCGATCTTCCATGCCGGGATCGCGATCGGGAAGTTGAACGGGCTGATCACCCCGACGACGCCGACCGGTTTGCGGGTCACCAGAATCCGCTCGCCGGCGCGGGGGGAGGCGTACACCTCGCCGGCCACCCGGTCGCCCTCGCCGGCGTAATAGCGCAGGATCTGCGCGGCGCGACGCACCTCGCCGACGCCCTCCGCGCGGGTCTTGCCCTCTTCGGTGGCGAGTTCCAGACCCCACTGATCGGCATGCCGGTCGACGACCGCGGCCGCCGCGGCGAGCACCCCGCCGCGGGTGTGCATCGGCATGCCCGCCCAGCCCGGACGTGCGGCGCGGGCGGCGGCGACGGCATCCGCGACGTCGGCGGCGACAGCCGAAACACCTTCGGCAACAAGCTCATCGGGCCGGGTCGGGTTGGCGCTTCGCAGCACGGCTCCAGTACCGGTCAGCCACTGTCCGTCGATCAGGTGGCGCAGGCCGACGGGCGTCACCGGAATGCGGCGTGACCGGTGAGCGCCCGGCCGATGGACAGCAGGTGCATTTCCGAGGTGCCCTCGTAGGTCAGTACCGACTCCAGGTTGTTGGCGTGCCGCAACGGGGAGTACTCGAGGGTGATCCCGCTGCCGCCGAGCAGGGTGCGGCACTCCCGGGCGATGGCGATCGCCTCCCGGACGTTGTTGAGCTTGCCCAGGCTGACCTGCTCGGGGCGCACACCCTCGGCGTCCTTGATCCGGCCGAGGTGGATGGCCAGCAGCACGCCCTTGCCGAGTTCCAATGTCATGTTCGCCAGCTTCTCCTGGGACAGTTGGAAACTGGACAGCGGTCGGTCGAACACATCACGGTCCTGGGTGTAGGCGATGGTCGTCTCCAGCGCATCACGGGCGGCGCCCATCGCGCCGAACACTATTCCGAACCGGGCCTCGTTCAGGCAGGACAGCGGTGCGCCGAGTCCCCGCGCCTCGGGCAGTTGCGCCGACGCCGGCAACCGGACGTTGTCGAGCACCAACTCCGAGGTCACCGAAGCCCGCAGAGAGAGCTTGCGGTGTATGACGTTGGCGGAGAAACCGGGGGTGTCGGTGGGGACCAGGAATCCACGGACACCGTCGTCGGTCTGGGCCCAGACGGTCGCGACGTCGGCCAGGTTGCCGTTGGTGATCCACATCTTGGTGCCGTTGAGCACCCAGTCGGACCCATCACGACGGGCGCGGGTGCGCATTCCGGCCGGGTTGGAGCCGAAATCGGCCTCGGTGAGGCCGAAGCACCCGATGGCGTCCCCGGCGGCGAGCCGTGGCAGCCACTCCTGCTTCTGCTCCTCCGAGCCGTAGCGGTAGATGGAGAACATCGACAGCGAACCCTGTACCGAGACGAAACTGCGGAACCCGCTGTCGCCGGCCTCGAGTTCCATACAGGCCAGTCCGTAGGACACGGCGTTGGTGCCCGCGCAGCCGTAGCCCTCGAGGTGCATGCCCATCACCCCGAGGTCGCCGAACTCCTTGGCGAGCTCCTTGGGCAGGGTGGCCGATTCGAACCAGCCCTCGATGTGCGGCCGCAGTCGGGTGTCAACGAACTTACGGACGGTACCGGCGATATCGCGTTCGTCCTCATCGAGAAGCCGGTCGATGCCGAAAAGTTCGAGTGGTGCGTAGACACGAGATCCAGCGGTGTCCGACTTGGGCGCGGCGAGGGTGGTCATTGAGATCCGATCACGAGGTGGGGGGACGCTCTGGAATCCATGCTAGTCCCAGGTCGTCGCCAGTCCCAGGTCGTCGCCAGTCCCAGGTCGTCGCCAGTCAAAGGTCGTCGCCAGTCAAAGGTCACAGCCGCGTGGGCTCAGTCGCCGCCCGACCGCCGGGCGCGGTAGGGCCACGGCTCGTTGCGTTCCGGGATCGAGGTGGCGCGAATCTCCTTGAGCCGCATCCGCAGGTGGGCGCGCAGGTCGTGCAGATCCGGATCGTGCCACCGATTCCGGGACTCGGCCGGATCGATGCTCAGGTCGTACAGCTCCCACTGGTCGTCCAGTGGGCTGCACCGGTACACCTCGCCACCCGGGCCGTTCGCGGCCAGGTGCCGAACCCCCGGTTCGGTCCAGGTCGATGGGTCATCGAAGCTGCGCACCAGCTTCCACAGGTGTCCGGCACCGCCCCGGGCGTCGCTGATCCCGCTGACGGTCTCATCGACCCGCAGCACCATGCCCTCGAAGTTTGCGGCGGTATGTGCGGGAAGCCGGATACGCAGCCCCGCCGGGGGATTCTCGGTCCGCTTCAGCATCCGGCCGAGACCGGAGGCGCCCGAGTCGCCCTCCAGCACGTTATCCCGGGTCATCAGGTACACCGGCCGGTCCTGATCAGCGTCGGCGCCGTCGAGGACCGGCGTCAGGTCGCGGCCGGGCAACGGGTGCACTTCGGAGAACGACTCCCGCAGTTTCTCTGCCGCGGTGGCGACGTCTACCCCGGCCGCTCCGAGCAGCGTCGGGACCAGGTCGACGTGCGAGGTCGGTGCATCCACTGTGCGGGGTCCGGTCGCCGCCGCGCCGATGCGGGCGATGGCGAACGGGACCCGAGTGGCTTCGTCGTAGAGGTTGAACCATTTCTGGTGCAGGCCGCCGTGCGCGCCCAGCAGATCCCCGTGGTCGGAGGTGCGTACCAGGACGGCGTTCTCCGAGCCGTTCTCGGTGACGGCCCGGCGGACCCGGTCCAGCGGTCCGTCGACCTCGGCGTGCAAGCGGTAGTACATGTCCCGGTAGCGCTGTCTGTTGCGCTTGTAGTCCTGTTCGATCGCCGCACCCGGGCCGTAGCCGGAGTAGTACGTCTCCCGGAACGCGATCTGGGCGGCGGGTTTGTCGCGCAGGTCTTCTCCGGCGGTCGGTGCCGGTGGGACGTGCGGGGGGTCCAGCGGTGACGGTGTGACGGGGCTGCGCACGGCCCAGGCCGGGAACAGCACGATGTCGTGCGGGTTGACGAAGCTGGCGACCAGCAGAAAGGGCCGCAGCGCGGCCGGGTCACCGGCCCGCCGGCGGGCATAGCGGTCTTCCAACCAGGCCACCACCCGGTCGGCGATCAGCGGATCCCGCCGCAGTCCGCAGTTGGCCAACCCGGCACCGTGCGGTTCCGGGCCGACCCAACCGGAGAACCCGTACGGCGCCAGCGGGTCGGCGTCGAGGTAACGCCGCACCGCGGCGGGGTCGACGACACCGTCAGCGTCGTTGGTGGCCAGGATCTCCCCGGTGGCCGGATCCTCGAGGTCGGCGTGGGAGATGTGCCATTTGCCGTCGTAGTGGGTGTCATAACCGGCGGCGCGGAACCAGTTGCCCAGGGTGGGGACCTCACCGGGGCGCAGCCAGCGCATCCGGGAGTCGTCGTAGGACTTGCCGATTCCGTCGGTCTGTGTGACACCGTGCAGATCTGGGTAGTGGCCGGTGAAGATGGTCGGCCGGCTGGGCACGCAGGCCAGCGAGCCGGTGTAGTGCCGGGTGAAGCTGACCCCGTGTTCGTCGAACCAGCGCCGCCCGGTCAGGATGCGATTCCGCCAGGCCAGCACATCGTCGGCCTCGTACGGTGGGATCGCACGTTCCTCGTCGGTCATGATGACGACGATGTCGGGGCGGTCAGACACGGCTGCTCTCCACTCGTTGGGCCAGCCCGTCGAGCATGGCGTCGGATTGTTTGGCCATCGCCCGGCACACCACGCGCTCGGCCGCCCGGGCCACCGGGTTATCTGCGATCTGCACCGTGCTGGTGAGCATCACCAGGGTCGCCGGGCCGGAGGTGGCGATTACCCACCGGTTGGACATCCCGCCCAGTCGGCGGGGTAGACCCTCGATCGCATAGGCCAGGACGTTGGGTGGCGACCACTCGGTGATCCGCTCCACCAGGGTGTTCCGGCCGATCTGCACCCGCCGGGTGGTTCCGGCCGCGGCTACGCCGCCGGTGTGCTCGAGCAGGCAGGAGTGGTCGACGTTCGGGGCCCACGAACTGATGGCACCGAAATCGCTGAGCACCTCCCACACCGCACTCACCGGGGCCGAGAAGGTCCTCGAACGGGTGATGGAGGTCACTGGCCCAGGATAGGGTCCGCCGCCATCGGATGCGGATGTTGGTATGTCCGCGCCGGTCAGCTGGGTCACTATAGGGTTGAAGGATGCCCAATCTCTCGGATTTGCGTGCGCAGGCGCTGGCGTTGGTCTCCCAGATCGCCGAGCGCGGTTCGGCCGAACTGCACTACCTGCAGAAGATGATCTCCTCCGGCGCGTTCGGCCTGGAGCCGCCGCAGAATTACGCCGCGTTGGTCGCCGACATCCGGCGCTGGGGCGAGGTCGGCATGATTCCCGCGCTCAATGCCCGGCGGACGCCGCACCGGACGGCCCTCATCGACGATGAGGGTTCGATGACCTTCCGCGAGCTCGACGAGGCCAGCCACGCGGTCGCCAACGGCCTGCTCGCGATGGGCGTCAAGGGCGGTGACGGGGTGGCGATCCTGGCCCGCAACCACCGCTGGTTCCTGATCGCCAACTACGCCGCCGCCCGGGTGGGCGCCCGCACCATCCTGCTCAACACCGAATTCTCCGGGCCGCAGATCCGTGACGTCGCCGCGCGGGAAGGCGGCAAGGTCATCATTTACGACGACGAGTACACCGACGCGGTCAAGTTGGCCGAAGCCCCGCTGGGCAAACTGCGCGCGCTGGGCAGCAACCCCGACACGAACACCCCCTCGGGCAGCACCGACGAGACCCTGGCCGAGTTGATCGCCCGCAGCAGCAAGGCGCCGGCTCCCAAGGCCACCAAACGCTCGTCGATCATCATCCTGACCAGCGGCACCACCGGGACCCCCAAGGGCGCCAATCGGCACGCACCGCCCACCCTTGCCCCGATCGGCGGGGTGCTCTCGCACGTCCCGTTCAAGGCCAACGAGGTCACGTCGTTGCCGTCGCCGATGTTCCATGCCCTGGGCTACCTGCACGCCACCATCGCGATGACGCTGGGCTC
This sequence comes from Actinomycetota bacterium, assembly GCA_030836785.1. Taxonomy (GTDB): domain Bacteria; phylum Actinomycetota; class Actinomycetes; order Mycobacteriales; family Mycobacteriaceae; genus Mycobacterium. Next base: position 3,612 of record JAUPLT010000144.1, on the reverse strand, counting down.
GACGCTGGTCCTGCACCGGCGGTTCCGGCCGCAGACCGTGCTCGAGGACGTCGCCAAGCACAACGTGACCGCCATCGTGGTGGTGCCGGTGATGCTGTCCCGAATGATCGACGCGCTCGAGAAGATGGAACCTCGCCCGGACCTGTCCTCGTTGCGGATCATCTTCGTCTCCGGGTCGCAGTTGGGGGCCGAGTTGGCCACCCGCGCGATGAAGGAGATCGGGCCGGTCGTCTACAACCTGTACGGCTCCACCGAGATCGCGTTCGTCTCCATCGCCCGGCCGCAGGACCTGAGGAAGAACCCGGCCACCGTCGGCCCGATCATCAAGGGCGTCAAGGTCAAGATTCTCGACGACCACGGCAAGGAGGTTCCGCGGGGTCAGGTCGGCCGGATCTTCGTCGGTAACTTCTTCCCGTTCGAGGGCTACACCGGCGGCGGCGGCAAGGAGGTCATCGACGGCCTGATGTCCTCGGGCGACGTGGGCTATTTCGACGCCGACGGCCTGCTCTACGTCAGTGGCCGCGATGACGAGATGATCGTCTCCGGTGGGGAGAATGTGTTCCCGGCCGAGGTGGAGGATCTGATCAGCGGTCACCCCGATGTCATCGAGGCCACCGCGGTCGGCGTCGAGGACAAGGACTTCGGCGCCCGCCTGCGGGCGTTCGTGGTGCCCAAGGAGGGTGTCGAACTCACCGAGGACGCCATCAAGGAATACGTGCGCGAGCACCTGGCGCGGTACAAGGTTCCCCGCGAGGTGATCTTCCTGACCGAACTGCCACGCAACCCCACCGGAAAGATCCTCAAGCGGGAGCTTCGCCAGATCGAGATCCACTAACTGGGGTCGGTCTGCCCCGAACAGACACAAACTCGCACCTTTCCCGGTCGGAAGGTGCGAGTTTGTGTCTGTTCACCCGGTGCGGGTGTGGCCCCTACGGGTCGCGGGGCAGGCCCAACAGCCGCTCGGCGATGATGTTCAGTTGCACCTCGGAGGTGCCGCCGTAAATCGTCGTCGCCCGGCTGGCCAGCAGATACTCCGCCCACTTGCCCTGCACGGTGTCGCCGTCGCCGATCGCGCCGTCAACCCCGAACGAGGACACCACGAACTCGGCGTAGCCCTGTCCGGTCCGCATCGAGAGCAGTTTGGAGATCGCCGCCGAGGGCATCGCGTCCCCGCCGGCCAGGGTCAGCAGCGTCGAGCGCAGGTTCATCAACTTGGCGGCGTGTCCCTCGGCGATGAGTTCTCCGGCCCGCAGGTTGCCGGCCTGGTCGAAGCCGCCGCCGCCGACGAACTCCACGAAGCGGCCCAGGTTGGGCAGGAAGCCCGGTTCGTCGCTGCCGATCGAGACCCGCTCGGCGGTCAGTGTGTTGCGGCTGACCTCCCAGCCCCGGTTGACCTCACCGAGTACTAAGTCGTCGGGCACGAAGACGTTGTCGATGAACACCGTGTTGAACAGTGCGTTGCCGGTGAGTTCGCGAAGCGGCTTGACCTCCACGCCCTCGCTCTGCATATCGAGCAGGAAGTAGGTGATGCCGTTGTGCTTGGGAGCGCTCGGGTCCGTTCGGGCCAGCAGCGCACCCCAGCGGGAGAACTGCGCGGCGGTGGTCCAGATCTTCTGCCCGGTGATCCGCCAGCCGCCCTCGACCTTGGTGGCCTTGGTGGTCAGGCTGGCCAGGTCCGAGCCCGCGCCGGGCTCGGAAAACAGCTGACACCAGATCAGTTCCCCGCGGAATGTCGGCGGCAGGAAGCGCTGCTGCTGCTCGTCGGTGCCGTAGGCCACGATGGACGGGATCAGCCAGGCGGCGATCCCCATGTTGGGCCGCTTCACCCGTCCGGTGGAGAACTCCTGAGCGATGAGGATCTGCTCGACGGGACCGGCCCCGCGTCCCCACGGCGCCGGCAGGTGCGGCTGCACCCAGCCGCCCTCGGCGATCGCTGCGGCCCGCTCGGCACGCGGAATCGCCTTCAGCGCAGCCACTTCCGCGCGAATCTCAGCGCGAAGCTTCTCGGTGTCGGGATCGAGGTCGATATCGAGGGCCCGCATACCGGTGCTGGTGGCGGTGTCGAGGACCTGCTGCGGGTATTCCGAGCGCCGGCCGAACGCGGCGACCAGGCCCAGGGTGCGCCGATAGTAGACGTTGGTGTCGTGCTCCCAGGTGAAGCCGATCCCGCCGTGCACCTGGATACAGTCCTGTACGCAGCGCTGTGCGGCGGCCGGGGCCAGGGTGGCGGCGACCGCTGCGGCGAATTCGTAGTGGGTAATCTCGCTGTCGGACGATTCGCCGCCCTCGGCAGCCGTTGTGTCCCAGCAGTTTTCGGCGGCATCGGTCACAGCGCGGGCAGCATCCCACACCGCGGCGGTGGCGCGCTCAGTGGTGGCGATCATCTCGGCGCACTTGTGCTTGATGGCCTGGAACTGGCCGATCGGCCGGCCGAACTGCTCGCGGATCTTGGCGTACTCCGAGGCGGTGTCGGTGGCCCACCGGGCGATCCCGACGGCCTCGGCGGAGAGCAGTGTGGTGATGATGGCACGGCCCGCGGTTTGCGAGACGGTGGACAGCAACCGGTCGGCGGGAACCTCGACGCCGTTGGCCCGGACGTGCGCCACCGGACGCGACTGGTCGACGGACTTGAGCGGTTCGATCTCCACCTGGGTGGCGTCGAGGAGTACCCAAATAGAGCCACTCGCCCCGGTGCTCAAACCGGCGACGGGCAGCACCAGGACCGACGCACTCGCGGCGGCGGGCACCGACCGTGCCTCCCCGCGGATCACCACAGTGTCGCCCTGGCAGGTTGCGGTGAGGTCGGATTCGCTTGCATAGGCGGCGATGACATCCCCGGAAGCCAGTCCGGCCAGCACCTTGGCGTCGGGGTCGTGGGCGGCGATCAGCGCGGAGGCGATCGCCGACGGGACATATGGACCGGGTACCGCCCCGTAGCCGAATTCCGCGATCGAGACGGCCAATTCCAGTAGACCGAAGCCCTGCCCACCCACTGATTCGGCCAGGTGCAGACCGTGCAGACCCTGCTCGGCGGCCGTCCGCCAAAACGGCGGCGGGTTGTCGACCGGGGTCTCCAGGGCCGCGTGCAGAACCTCGGCCGGCGCGACGCGTTTGACCAGTGCGCGGACCGAATCGGCGAGGTCCTGGTGCTCAGGATTGATCGCGATGGGCATGAATCGGGTGCCTTTCTCGTCGCGGAAGCGTGCAACTAACCGGTGGGTTGGGACCGAGGGTACTCCCCGTTCGACTCCGGCAGATCGGGGCTCGGGGCGGCCCGCAGGACCACCACCAGCACCGCGCAGGCAGTCATCACCACCCCGATGACCCACATCCCGGAACGGTTGCTGCCAGTGAGGTCCGCCAGTGCGCCGGTGGCGTAGGGGGCGGCGAATCCGCCGAGGTTACCCAGCGAGTTGATCAGGCCGATGCCACCCGCGGCGGCTGCACCGGTGAGGAACTTCGACGGCAGCGCCCAGAAAACGGGAAGTGCGCCGTAGATGCCGATGGCGGTCAGGATCACCGGCACCATCACGGCGATCGGGTGCTGAAGGTAGAGGGCCACCGGGATGGTCAGGCCGCCCAGCGCCAGTGGAAGCGCCACATGCCAGACGT
>JAUPLT010000143.1 GCA_030836785.1 Actinomycetota bacterium | reverse complement strand
GACGCTCTTCCGATCTGGCCGCCCTGCTCGCCGACAGCGGCCGCGCCGAGGACACCGCGCCACTGCTCCAGGCCGCGCTGGCCCGGGAGGCGCAGTCGGCGACCGGACTGCCGGGCGGGATCGCCATCCCGCACTGCCGGTCGGCAGCGGTGCTCAGGGCGTCGATCGCGTTCGCCCGACTGCGCCCCAAGGTGGACTTCGGCGCCCCGGACGGTCCGGCGGACCTGGTGTTCCTGATCGCCGCGCCGGAGGGCGGCGGAGCCGAGCACATGAAGATGCTGACCGCGCTGGCCCGGGCCCTGGTACGCCCGGAGTTCGTCGCCGAACTTCGGGCGGCCGGTACCGCCGACGATGTGGTGGCCCTGGTCGACGGTGTGCTCAGCCCGACACCGGCCGCCCAGAAACCAGCCCCCGCCGCGACGCCCGCCACGCCGGCGACCAAGTCCGTCATCGCCATCACCGCCTGCCCGACCGGGATCGCCCACACCTACATGGCGGCCGACGCGCTGAAACTGGCCGCCGAACGGGCCGGGGTTCAGCTGACCGTGGAGACCCAGGGGTCCTCCGGCAGCACACCGCTGAGCGCCGCGGCGATCGCCGCCGCGGACGCCGTCATCTTCGCCACCGACGTCGGGGTCAAGGATCGCGGCCGGTTCGCCGGTAAGCCACTGATCGCCTCCGGGGTCAAACGGGCGATCAACGAACCCGACGCGATGATCGCCGAAGCGGTGGCGGCGGCCGGGAACCCGAACGCCGCGCGGGTGGAGGGATCCGCCGCCGCGGCCGCGTCGGCTGGCGCCACTCCCGCCGGCGGCATCGGATGGGGCACCCGGCTACGGCAGATCCTGCTCACCGGCGTGAGCTACATGATCCCGTTCGTCGCGGCCGGCGGCCTGCTGATCGCGCTGGGGTTCCTGTTGGCCGGTTATGACATCGCCAACACCGCTGAGACCTCAGGAGGCAAGACCGACTCCCTGGCGCACATCATCGCGACCACCAACACGCTCACCGACCTGCCCAGCGGCGGGTTGGCCCAGTACCTCGGCGCGGTGCTGTTCACCCTCGGTGGCCTGGCGTTCGGATTCCTGGTGCCCGCGCTGGCCGGCTACATCTCCTTCGCGATCGCCGACCGGCCCGGCCTGGCACCGGGCTTCACCGCCGGGGCGGTGGCGGTGTTCGTCGGAGCCGGGTTCATCGGCGGCATCGTGGGCGGACTGATCGCAGGATTCGCGGCGTTGTGGATCAGCGGTTGGAAGGTGCCGCAGTGGTTCCGCGGCCTGATGCCGGTGGTGGTGATCCCACTGCTGGCGTCCCTGGTGGTCGGCCTGCTGATGTTCCTGCTGCTGGGCCGGCCGCTGGCCGCCGTCACCGCCGGGCTCACCAACTGGCTCAACGGTCTCGGCGGCGGATCGGTGATCCTGCTCGGGATCATCCTGGGCCTGATGATGTGCTTCGACCTGGGCGGTCCGGTCAACAAGGCCGCCTACGCCTTCGCCACCGCGGGTTTGAGCATCGCCGAGCCGAGGTCACTGCAGATCATGGCCGCGGTGATGGCCGCCGGGATGGTGCCGCCGTTGGCGATGGCCCTGGCCACCACCTTGCGGCCGAAGCTGTTCAGCGAACCGGAACGGGAGAACGGCCGGGCGGCCTGGCTGTTGGGGGCGTCGTTCATCTCCGAGGGGGCCATCCCGTTCGCCGCGGCCGATCCGTTCCGGGTCATCCCGTCGATGATGGCCGGCGGCGCGCTGACCGGCGCACTGATCATGGCCTTCGACGTCACGCTCAAGGCGCCGCACGGCGGCATCTTCGTGTTCTTCGCCATCGGCCATCTGATCTGGTTCCTGGTGGCATTGGCCGCCGGTACGGTGGTGGGCGCGTTGGCCGTCATCGCCGCCAAACAGTTCGTCGGATCGTCTTCAAACCCGTCTTCAACCCCAGAAGGAGCAGCTCATGCCCAGTAAGACCGTCACCGTCGGGTCGGCCGTCGGCCTGCATGCCCGCCCCGCGGCGATCATCTCCGAGGCGGTGGTCAATGCCGGTGTGCCGGTGACCCTTTCCGTCGACGGCGGGGATCCGGTGGACGCCGGTTCGGCTCTGATGATCATGACCCTCGGGGCCGGCAAGGGCGCCCAGGTGACCATCGACACCGAGGACGGGGCGGTGCTCGCCGCGATCGCCGAACTGGTCGAGAAGGATCTGGACGCCTAGTCCATCGGCACACCCACGACTGTGCGGACTACTACGCGGCACGCCGGATAGGGCGTGGAAATCCGCACACTCAGCGCCGGAGAAGCAGCTTGGGCTCGGCCCGGCTAAGCCAGGCCCTTGAGCATCAGCTTCCAGTACAGCACCGGCAGGCCGTACTTCTTCATGTACCAGTACGCCCGGTGCGGCTTGGTCGGGTCCAGAACCGGGAACGACGGCGTGATGGTGAAGTCATAGTCGAACTCGGCCAACAACAGGTCGTGCGATGACGTGACGATCGGGCATGAGGCGTAGCCGTTGTAGCTGCCCGGCAGCGGCCGGCCGTCGAGGAACGCCCGGATGTTCGCCACCACCGCGGGCGCCTGCTTTCGGATGGCCGCCCCGGTCTTGGAGTTCGGCGTCGACCCGGCGTCGCCGAGGGCGAATACATTCGGGTACCGGACGTGCTGCATGGTGTGCTTGTCCACCTCGACGTACCCGGTGGGCTCGCCGGTGGACAGTGGGCTGGCCTTGATCCAGTCCGGCGCGGACTGGCGCGGCACCGCGTGCAGCATGTCGAAGGGCAGCGTGCTGTCGGTGCCGCCCTCCCCGACCGCGCTGACGGTCACCTTGCGCGATTCGGTGTCGACGGCGGTGATCTCCGACAGCGTGTGCAGGTGGATGCCGTAGCCGGCGATCACCTTGTCCAGGTTGTCCGCGATCGCCGGGATGCCGAAGGCCCGCGGCGTAGGCACGACCAGGTGTACGTCGATGTTCTTCAGCACCCCTTCCTTGCGCCAGTAGTCGGCGGCCAGGTAGGCGATCTTCTGCGGTGCGCCGGCGCACTTCATCGGTCCGGACGGCATCATGAACACCGCCGACCCGCTGCGGGTCCGACGAATCAGGTCCCAGGTCTTGGGCGCCAGGTCGTAGCTGTAGTTCGACGAGACGCCGGGATGGCCCAGCGCCTCGGTCAGGCCTTCGGTCTTGTCCCAGTCCAACTGGATGCCGGGGCAGACCACCAGCACGTCGTACCCGTAGACCGAGCCGTCCGCACAGCTGACGGTGTTGGTCTCCGGGTCGACGGCGGCGGCGGCCTTACGGATCCAGGTGGCGGCCTTGGGCATCACCGAGGATTCCGGGCGCTCGGTGGACGCGGCACTGGCCTGGCCGCCACCCACCAGGGTCCACATCGGCTGGTAGTAGTGCTTGTCCGACGGCTCGATCACCGCGACGTCGGTGAACCCCTTGCGGAGCAGTCGCGCGGCGACCGTGATCCCGGCTGTGCCGCCGCCGATGATCAGAACCTGGTGCTTGGCTTGGACTGTCATACGGCTCAGCCTAAGCGTTGGCCCCGGCAACTTCCCAAGCGTTGTACCCGCCCAGGATGTCGCTGACGTCGCCGAAACCGCGCTGCCGCAGCAGGCTGGCTGCCACCGACGACCGGTATCCGCCGGCGCAGTAGACGACGGTCGGCTTGGCCGGGTCGAGTTCGGCGAGCCGGTCGGGCAGCTGTCCGACCGGGCTGCCGACCGCGCCGGGGATCATCCCCGCCGCCGCCTCGCCCGGATTGCGGACGTCGACGACCTGCAGATCGGACACGTCGCGCATCCGTTCGTCCATCGCCGGTGCGGTGAGCCGGGAGGCCACGTGGACGTCGTCCGGGTTGGCGAGCATCACCTGGTAGGGCTCGGCCAGGTAGCCGACCACCCGGTCGAAGCCGATCCGGGCCAGCCGGTTCTTGCCCTCCAGTTCACGGCCGGGCTCGGCGAGCAGGATGAGGTCGACGTCCGGCTTGATCACCGACCCGGCGAACTCGGCGTAGCGGCCCTCCAGGCCGATGTTGATGGCGCCGTTGAGGTACCCGGAGGCGAACTCCTCGGGGGTACGCCCGTCGACGAGCACGGCTCCCCCGGCCATGGCGGCCTTCACCTCGTCATAACTCATCGCCGGCGGCATCTCGGTTTCGTCGAGCAGTTCGCGGCCCTGGCGGTTCAGGATGGCGTTGTAGACGAAGTACCCCGGGGCGGGCGGCTGGCCCTCGGTGACCAGGTCGACGAAGGTCGCCTTGTCCTTGGCGCGCAGCGCGTAGTTGGTGCGGCGCTGTTCGCCCATCGTCGACCACAGTTCGGTGGACAGGTTCTTGCCGCACGCCGACCCGGCGCCGTGCGCGGGGTAGACCTTGGTGGCGTCCGGCAGCGGCATCAGCTTGTTATGCAGCGAGTCGTACAGCTTGTCGGCGAGTTCGTCGCGGGTGAAGCCGATCGAGGCCAGCAGGTCGGGACGGCCGACGTCGCCGATGAACAGGGTGTCGCCGGTGAGGACACCGTACGGAACCCCGGAATCCGAAGAAGCGTCGTCGGCGTGCTCGTAGATCACGATGCTCATCGACTCCGGGGTGTGCCCCGGGGTGTGCAGGAACTGCAGTTGGACGTCCCCGAGCGAATACCGCTCACCGTCGGCGACCGGCATGAAGTCGAACTCCGGTTGGGCGACCGAGGAGTAGACAATCTTGGCGCCGGTGGCTTCGGCCAGTTCCAGGTGGCCGGAGATGAAGTCGGCGTGGAAGTGCGTCTCGATGACCAGTTCGATGGTCATGCCGAGTTCCTTGGCATCGGCGATGTACTCGCTGACGTCGCGCTGCGGGTCGACCACGACGGCTCGGCCGGTGGTCTCATCGCCGATCAGGTAGGACGCGTGCGACAGGCACTCGAGGTAGTACTGGTTGAACTTCATGTTCGGCTCCTTCTGTGGGTCAAAATTCTGTGGGTCAAAATTCACGCTGGTCAATGTTCACGCTGGTTAAGATTCACGCCAAGGCGAGGAACAGCTTCTCCAGTTCGGCTTCGGTCAGGCAGGTGCCGTCACCGGAATTCCGGCCGGCGGCGCAGTCGCGCAGCCCGGAGGCCACGATCTTGAAGCCGGCCCGGTCCAGCGCCTTCGACACCGCGGCCAGTTGGATCACCACGTCGCGGCACTCGCGGCCCTGCTCGATCATCGCGATGACCCCGGCCAACTGGCCCTGGGCCCGGCGCAGGCGGTGCAGAACCTCGGCGGCGGTGCGTTCGTCGGCCATCATCGGTGGCGCCTCCTGTGTCGATACCCTTCGGTCTTATACCTCTGGGGGTATATCCGTCACCGAGCTTACATACCCCCGGTGGTATACGCAAGGGTCATGTCGGCACCCTGGTTTCACAACCGTCAGCGCGCGCCGATCAGTTCTGTCACGCTGATCTCCATGACTACCCCCACCATGGCTCATCGCCTCACCGCCGAGTTCATCGGTACGTTCTGGCTGGTTCTCGGCGGGTGCGGCGCGGCCGTGTTCGCCGCGAACCCGGCTGGCGACAACTCGGTCGGTATCGGCTATCTCGGCGTCTCGCTGGCGTTCGGGCTCACCGTTCTGACGGGTGTGTACGCGTTCGGCACCATCTCGGGCGGTCACTTCAACCCGGCCGTCACATTGGGCGCGGCGATCGCCAAACGGGTCGAGTGGCGGGCACTGCCGTCGTACTGGGCGGCGCAGGTGATCGGCGGCCTGCTCGCCGGGCTGACCATCCTGGTCATCGCCAAGGGGCGGCCGATGTTCAACGCCAGCAGTCATATGGCCGCCAACGGTTACGGCGCCAACTCGCCGCACGGATACTCCCTGACCGCGGTGCTGATCACCGAGGTGCTGCTCACCTTTATCTTCCTGCTGGTGATTCTGGGATCCACCGACGACCGTGCCCCCAAGGGATTCGCGGGCATTTCGATCGGGCTGACGCTGACCCTGATCCACCTCATCTCGATCCCGATCTCCAACACCTCGGTCAACCCGGCCCGTTCGACCGGGGTCGCGTTCTTCAACGGCGCCGGGGCGCCCGGCCAACTGTGGGCGTTCTGGCTGGCGCCACTGGCGGGTGCGGCGCTGGCCGGTGCGCTGTATCCGAAGCTGTTCGGCGCCAAGGACGAGAAACTCGCCGGCCGCCCAGTGCGCGATTCCGCGCTGGAAAGGTGACGCGCGATTCCGCGCTGGAAAGGTGACGCGCGATACCGCGCTGGATCGCTGACGGCTACAGGCCACTGATGCGGTGTCGCGGGAGCCGGGGTCCGCGACGCGGAAGCTGCGCGAGCCCGCTGACCTCCAGTAACCGCACCACCCGGTACCGGTGCGGACGCATCGGTTCGAGCAGGTCGACCATCGCGTCATCGTCGATCGGGCGGCCGAGCAGCGTCCAGCCGATCATGGACGACAGGTGGTAGTCGCCGATGGACAGCGCATCGGCGTCACCGAAGGCCCGCTGGGCCGTTTCCGCGGCGGTCCACACCCCCACGCCGGGCAGTGACGTCATGGCCTGCCGCGCCTGCTCCATCGGTACCGCGGGCGGGCGGGGGGCGAGTCGTTCCAGGGCTTCCGCGCGCGCCGCGCAGCCGAGCAGTGTGCGCATCCGGCCAGGATCGACGTTGGCCCGATGGAACTCCCAGGACGGGATGGCCCGCCAGGCCTGCGCCGACGGCGGCACCCGCATGACGGCCGGGGCCGGGCCGGGCGCGGGGGTGCCGAACCGGGTGACCAGCAGCCGCCAGGACCGAAACGCCTCGACGCCTTGGACCCGTTGTTCGAGTACTGCGGGGATGAGCGCCTCGAGCACCCGGCCGGTGCGTCCGATCCGCAGGTGCCGGGACCGTTGTCGCGCACGCTGCACCGTCGGGTCGGTGGGCTGGAAGTCGGAGGCGTCGTCGTCGGCCCCGAGCAGGGCGGGCAGGTTCGCCAGGAACTCCTCGGCACCCTCGCCCCACGCCCGGCACACGACGGTGTCGGGCACCCTGCGAACGATCCGGGCGGTCACCGGTCCGGTGGACTGCAGGCTGGTGCGCCAGATCGCTCCGTCGGCGTCGATCTGGAAGCACGGGTCGCCCGGACCGCGACGCTGCGGCGCGAGGGTGTGCCCCGGGCTGACGGGTCCGGGGAAGGTGAGCGTCCGCTCCGCCACCGGGTCGCTCAGGGGCGGCCGGTGATCCGGTCGGCGAGCACTGCGACCGGGGAGGTTTCGGAGCGGCCACCGGCCTCATGCCGGTCGGCCAGTTTGTAGGCGGTGTACAGGCCGCGCACACCCAGCCAGCGCAGCGGTTCGGGTTCCCAGCGCCGGGAGTGATGGCCCACCCACGGCAGTTCGGTCAGTTCGGTGCGGCGCTTGAACACCAGATCGGCCAGGGTCCGTCCGGCCAGGTTGGTGGCGGTGACACCGTGGCCGACGTAGCCGCCGGCCTCACCCAGACCGGTGGCCGGGTCGAAGGACACGCCGGCCGACCAGTCCCTCGGTACCGCCAGCACCCCGCACCAGCCGTGCGCAATCGGAGTGCCGACCGTCTGCGGCAGCACGGTGTTCAGCACGCCGGTGAGGTAGTCGATGGTGCTCTCACCCACCGCGCCGTCACGGTCGATGCGCGAGCCGTACCGGTAGGGCACCGCGCGCCCGCCGAGAGCGATCCGGTCATCAGCGGTGCGCTGGGCGTAGAAGAAGCCGTGCGCGAGATCGCCGAGGGTCTCGCAACCTCCCCAGCCGATGTTCTCCCAGACCTCCGGCGGTAGCGGTTCGGTGGCGATCATCGCGCTGTTCATCGGCAGCCAGCGCCGGCGCAGTCCGCGCATCCGGGCGGTGAATCCCTCGGTGGCGCGCAGGATCACCGGGGCCCGCAGCACCCCGCGGGGGGTTTCCGCACGGCCGGGGGCGATCTCGGTGACCGGGGTCTGCTCGTAGATCTTCACGCCGAGTCGTTCGACCACATCGGCCAGGCCGCGGGCGAGTTTGGCCGGCTGCACCCGGGCACACTGCGGGTTGAACGCGCCGAGCACCGGGCTGTCCACCCGGATGCGGGCTTCGGTCTCGGCGGCGGTGAGCATCTGCACGCCCTCCACCCCCCACCGGCGGTCCTCATCGACCTCGTGCCGCAACCGCTTCGCCTGCGCCGGGGTGCGGGCGATCTCGACGTTGCCGCCCTTGACGAGGTCGGCGTCGATCCCTTCCCTGCCTGCCACGTCGATCACCTCGTCGACGGCCTCGTTGAGCAGTCGCTGCCAGGTGACGACGCTGTCGCGGCCATGTTCCGCGGCCAGCAGGCCGCGGTGGCCCGGCGGCAGCCCGGACAGCCAGCCACCGTTGCGTCCGGATGCCCCGAAACCGGCGAAGCGCGCCTCCAGCACGGTGATGCGCAACGCGGGGTCCATCTGCCGCAGGTAGTAGGCCGTCCACAGCCCGGTGTATCCCGCACCGACGATGCAGACGTCGGCATCCCGGTCGCCGGGCAACGCCAGGCGGGGGTCGGGAATCCGGGGGAACCAATGCGCGACGCCGCCGTTCTTGGGCATGGCAACGATCTTGCCCTACATCGAGAT
>JAUPLT010000142.1 GCA_030836785.1 Actinomycetota bacterium | reverse complement strand
TGAACTCGGCCTGCATGGACATCACGGTGTGGAAGAAGTTGCCGTTGCCCAATTCCGGCTCGCCGACGGTGCGGATGTCGGGCAGCCGGGTGAGCAGTTCGCGGAACGTCGCGGTGATCTGACGCCGCGCCAACTGAGCGCCGAGGCAGTGGTGGATGCCACCGCCGCCGAACGCCACGTGCTTGTTCGGCCAGCGCGAGAGATCCAGGCGTTCGGGATGGTCGAACACCTCGGGGTCCCGATTCGCCGACGAGTAGAACATGATCACCTTGTCGCCCTCGGTGATGTGGTGCCCGCCCAGTTCGGTGTCGTGTGCCGCGGTGCGCCGGAAGGTCATGATGGGCGTGGCCCAACGGATGATCTCCTCGACGGCCATCGGCAGGCGGCCTTCCAGGTCCTCCATCAGCCAGGCGCGTTGCTCGGGGAAGTCGGTGAGCGCTTTCATGCCGTGGCTGATGGACTGCCGCGTGGTGTCGTTGCCGGCGATGATCAGCAGCGCGAAGATCGATGAGATGTCGTCGTCGGTGAACCGTTCGCCGTCGACCTCGGCCTGCACCAGGGCGGTCATCAAATCGTTCTCCGGCTTGCTGCGGCGCTGGCCGATCAGTTCGTGAGCGATTCCGTGCACGGTCATGATGGTCTGCGCCAGCCGAGCCAGCGGTTCGGCGCCCTGCAGCAGCCGGGGGTCGCGCCAGCCGTCGGCGAACTGCGACTCGTAGGCGACGGTCCGCCGGTGTTCCTCGGGGATACCCACCATGTCGCAAATGTTGTTCATCGGGACCAGCGAGGCGACCTCGGTGACGAAGTCGATCTGCCCCTTGTCGGCCCCCTTTCTGATGATGTCGTCGACGATGCGGCGGGAGTTGGCGACGATGTGCTCGTCGATGCGAGCCAGTTGCTTGGGGGTGAAGGCCGCGGCCATCAGCCGGCGGATCTTGGTGTGCCGCGGGGGATCCATCGCGATGAAACCCTGAGCGGCATCGAGCATCTCGGGCGGGAACGACTCGAAAGTGATGCCCTTGCCGGAGAGGAAATCGCCCGGACGGCGGGTGACCTCCACCAGATCGGCGTGCCGGACCACCGCCCAGAAGCCCTGGTCGTTCGGATCCTCGAACATGCCGTTCTTGACTGGGCGGTGCCAGGAGATGGGCCGGTTGGCCCGCAGTTCGGCGAAAGTCTTCTCACGGTCCTCGGCGGTGCCCTCCCAGAACTCGTGCGAGGAGAGGTCGGCCGGGTCGTAGGGGCGTTCGGCGCGGGTGAGGGTGGTGGTCATAGGTCATCTCCTGTGGGCTGCATCACCGAGAAGCGTCTGTCGAAATTAGCAAAATGTCAAGCGTTTCTGACAACCATCTTTAAAATGTCGCGTTCCGCGTTAGACTGGCGGCATGACCTCCGTCGATCTCCGTGCCGAAACCCGTGCCTACGCGCGTTCGAGGCTGCGCGAGTTGGCCCTCGACGCCGCCCGTCGGGTGGTGCTCGAACGGGGGTGGGCGGCGGTTCGGATGGGCGCCATCGCAACCGAGATCGGTATCAGCCGGCAGAGCCTGCACGCCGAGTTCGGCACCAAGGACGATCTCGGCAACGCCCTGGTCCTGCGGGAAACGGAGGAGTTCTTCAAGGGCGTTCAGGTCCGCTTCGCCGAGCACCCGGGGGATCTGTCCGGCGCGGTGTCCGACGCCGCGGAGTACCTGGTATCGGTAGCCAGGGAGAACCCTTTGGTGGGCACGATTCTGACGGGAGCGCCGACCGGCGGGGATGTGTCGTTCCTGTCGCTGTTAACCGTTCGGGGCGAGACGCTGATCGACAATGCCAGCGCACTCGTCCGCCGGTGGGTGACCGAACAGTGGCCGGCAGCGGATCCCGACGATGTGCGGTTGATGGTGGAATCCGTTGTGCGCCTGTGTCTGAGTCATGTTCTGACCCCCACCAAGACGCCGGCGGAGGTCGGGGCGGATCTGGCACTGGTTGCGTGCCGGTGCCTGCCGGTTTAGCCGGATCCCTGGTTCTGCCGGACCGTTGGGGATCCTTTCGGTCCCTTGACGGTGAACTCCTGCTCGGGTCGGCCGGTGGCGCCGTAACGCAATCCCACCGCTACGTCGCCGGAGGTCGCCAGACCGGCCAGATATCGTTGAGCGGTCGCCCGGGACACCCCGGTCGCGGCCGCCACCTCGGCGGCCGACATCGGCCCGTCGGCGGCGGCCAATGCCTGCAGCACAACCTGTTTGGTGGGCGACGGCGCGGCCGGAGAACGCTGCTCCGGAATCCTGGGGCGCAGTGCGTCCAGGGCGGCGTCGACGTCGGCGGCGGCGAGGTTGTTGCCGGACAGGATCCGGCGGTAGCGCGCGTAGCCGGACAGCCGTGCGGCGAGTTCGGCCGGACCGAAGGGCTTGACGAGGTAACTCAGCGCCCCGGCGGACAGCGCCGCACGGATCGTTTCGGCTTCGGTGGAAGCGCTCAATACGATGCTGTCGCAGCGGGATTCGTGAACAAAGTCGATCCCTGATCCGTCGGGAAGGTACACATCGACCAGCGCCAGATCGAATGGGACGGCCTTGCGTGCCGCCGCCAGGGTGTTGGCGGTTCCGACGACGGTGAACCCGGGCAGCGCCTCGACGATCCCGGCGTGCATATTGGCGACCCGGAAGTCGTCCTCGACGATCAGAACCCGCAGATTCATGTTGCCCATGTGTTACTCCGGCCCCTAATCCGCCATGACACCCGGAAGCCGGGCAATGAACTCCGCGCCGCACAACTCCGATTCCGGCGTACTGGGACTGGACAGCCAGATGTCGCCGCCGAGCGTCCGGGAGATCTGGCGGGACAGCGTCAGTCCGATGCCGCGACCTCCCGGGAGATCGGATGCCGGCTTCGTCGACGTGCCTTCAAGGAAGATCCGGTCCACGAGGTCATCGGCCACTCCGTCGCCGCTGTCGGCGACCGTGATGTGCAGGGTGGTCTCGATCTGCAACAACTCGACCTCCACCACCTTGACCGGACTGCTTCCGGTCCGGGCGGCCTCGATGGCGTTGTCCAGCAGGTTGCCCAGCACCGTGGTCACCTCGACCGGCAACGCGAGGCGGCCGGGAACCCAGGTGTTCTCCCCGATCCGCAACGTGACCCCGGCCTCGCGCACGCCGGCCGCCTTCGCCGCCAGCAGGGCCTGGAGGTAGGAGTCGCGGATCGTGTTGATGCCGGGCAGTGCCGAGCCGAGTGGACCCGCGCCCAGCAGCTCCTCCAGGTAGGTTGCGGCCTCCTGGGCGTGGCCGCTGTGCAGCAGCCCGTTGAGCAGGTGCAGGCGGTTGGCGTATTCGTGGCGTTGCGCCCGCAGCACCGTGCTCATCAACTGGACCGCATCGAGCTGGCGGGTCAGCGACTCGACATCGGTGCGGTCGCGGACGACGAGCACGGAGCCCAGTTCGCGGCCTTCGCGCGACACCGGCCTGGCGGAGACGACCAGAATGCGGTCGCCGACGTTGGCCAGGGTCGGCGTCGGATCGCACGAGCGCAGCACCTCCAGCACGCGCGGAGTCAGGCCGATCCGATCGACGGGATGTCCGGTGGCGGAGTCGATCTCGAGCAGCCGGCAGGCCTCGTCGTTGACGAATGTGGTGTTCCCGTCGGTGTCGGTGGCGAGCACCCCCTCGCCGATTCCGTGTAGAACGGCCTCCTGGGTGCGCACCAGTTCGGTCATCTCGGTCGGTTGCAGGTCCAGTGTCTGCTTGCGCCAGCGCCGCGCCAGCAGCACGCACAGCACCGCGCCCGCCAACAGCGCGGGACCGGCGGTCAGGGCGCCCAGTCGCTGTTCGTTGCGCAGGATGCCGTACACCGTGGAGGTGGACATCCCAACGCTGACCTCTCCGATCGTCCGGCTGGAATCCGCCGCGAGGATCGGCACCTTGGCCCGGATGGACGGACCCATGGTGCCGGTCTGCTGGACGATCTCGGCGCGGCCGGCCAGTACCCCGGACGGGTCGGTGCTGACCGGCTTGCCCAACTCGGCGACGTTCGGGTGGGTCAGCCGGATGCCGCGGTCGTTGGTGATCACCACGAACAGCACCCCGGTGGCCAGCCGAACCTGGTTGGCCAGCCGCTGCAATGTGCCCTGGGAGAGTTGGTCGGCCGGTGGCACCTGGCCCTCGTAGCCGGCGACGTCCGCGCGTACGAACGGCGCGGTGGCCAGCACCCGCGCGATGTCCTGGCAGCGGTTGCCGTACTCGTTGATCAGACGGCTGTGATAGACCACCGCGAGCAGGGCGAACGCGATGCCCAGCGTCAGCGCCACCACCGCAAGCTGCAACAGCAGAACCTGCGTTGCCAGCCGCACATCGATGCGGCGCTTGCCTGCCACCGGGGCAGCTTAGCGGTCTGACTAAGCAGAATGCGCAAAAGCGCGGTTTGCCCGGGCTGCGGCGTCGAGGAACGCGCCCCGCAGGACGCCGACATAGTGGTGCACCGAATGCCGGGCCTCGGGGGTGTCGGGCAGCGACACGGTGACGATCGTCTGGTCGGGGTTACGGCTGACCCACATGTTGATCCCGCCGTGCGACAGCTCGTCGATGTAGATGCCGAGCCGATTGGACTCGGCGTCGGCGACCCTGCGGAAGTCCATCAGGGACACCATCATCGACGGCCGGCTGGGAACCGACTCGCCGAGATCGCCATGGGCGAGGTCGAGCACACGGTCGAACGGGACCCCGGACAGGTGCCGGTTGGCGTCGAATGACTTCTGTGCCGCACGCGCGAGTTCGGCGAAGTCACCGTTACCGATGGGCACCGACACCGGGAACAGGCTGGCGTACCAACCGGCGCTCAGCGACTCGGTCTCGCCGGCACGGCAGTCGGACGGGGTGAAGGTGTGGAAGGCGCCGGCGCCGGTGAGCCGATGATCCGCCAATGCGGCGCACGCCATCACGCCGCCACTGAACCGGGCACCGGCACTGCGGCAGGCGATGTCGAATGCTTCGGTCTCCTCACCGTCGAGCAGTTCGACGGTGATCGCACGGCCCGCGCTGTGCGACGAGGTGTCGCCCAGGTCCAGCGGGAAACTCGGCCAAGCGCTGCCTGCGGTTCGGGCGAACTCCACCCAGTCCCGGACCGGACGGGATTCCACCGTCATGGCCTCGACCTGCAGGAGCTGCCGCCTGGCGAAGTCGCGGTATCCGGCGGGCTCCGGCAGTGGGTTGGGAACGTCGCACATCAACGCCTGATACGTCAGGTGGATGTCGGTGTAGACCAGTGCCGCCGACGACCCGTCAGTGTGCAGGTGGTCGATGATCGCGTACACGGTGAAGTGGTCCGGCTTCTGCACCACTCCGAAGGTGAAGCAGTCCCAGTCCAAGGTGTCCGGTGTCGTGTTGACGACGTGGACACGGACCTCGTCCGCGTCCATGAAGCCCACCGGGGCGGGGACGAACTCGATGAGGTCGGGATCGCCAACCGTTCGGCGGATCATCGTCTCGGCGCTTGCGCCCAGGACCTCGAAGCGGCTGTGGTAGGTGTCGTGCCGGCGGACATGGGTGTTGATCGCCTCGGTCATCGCAGCCACATCGCACCAGCCGTCGACGTCCCAGGACACCATGATCAGCCGGGGTACGTCGCGACCCAGAGCCCGGGCGAAATGCGCGGTCCGCAGGTGCTGGGCCTGTTGAAAGCTCGGCGGCAGCGGGTCCACCCCGGCACGTGTCATGGCCTCGCGACTGGCCGTCGAAGCCGTCCACGTGGTCACCGGCCCGCGCCCTGGCTGCCAGGACTTGATGGAACCAATGGCCACCATTCTGGGGAACTCCTCACTGACGATGCGGTCGCTACTGACACCGATGAAATTAAGTGCTGCTGCCGATGCCTGTCGTGCTTGTGCGCGCTACTCGCGAAGT